>JAOUNA010000016.1 GCA_029881215.1 Myxococcales bacterium
CTGACGGGCGTTGTCCGCGTACGCCGCCAGCAGGGCCCGCTCGCAGAGGAGATTGATCAGCCGCGGTACACCGCCGGACACGCGGTAGACCGTCGCGAGCGCCCCGTCCGTGAAAATCGGGCATTCCCGCCCCGCGGCAATGCGCAGTCGGTGCCGCACGTAGTCGCGCGTCTCTCCGGACGTCAGGGGTCCGAGATGCCAGTGCACGGCGATGCGTTGGCGCAGCTGGCGCAACTCCCGGCTCTCGAGCTTGTCGTCGAGTTCTGGCTGGCCCAGCAGCACGATCTGCAGCAGCTTCGTCGTGCTGGTCTCGAGATTGGAGAGCAGGCGCAGCTGCTCGAGCGTCTCCGTGGAGAGCGTCTGTGCCTCGTCGACGATGACGAGCACGTTGCGATCCTCGGCCTTCTTGTCGAGGAGGAAGTTGTTGAGGGCCTCGATCAGCTCGGGAGCGGAATCACCGAAGGTGGAGAGCCCGAATTCGGCATTGATCGCCTTCAGGAGATCGACGGGCGAGACGTGCGGATTGAACAGGAAGGCGACCTCGGAAGCGCTTCCCAGGCGTTCGAGCAGGGTGCGGCACAGGGTCGTCTTGCCGGTGCCGACCTCGCCCGTGATCGCGATGAAGCCCTCGCGCTGCTCGATGCCATAGATCAGGTGGCCGAGCACCTCGCGGTGTGCGGTGGAGAGAAACAGGTATCGCGGGTCCGGGGAAAGCTCGAAGGGCTTCTCGCGGAGGCCGAAGAAGTCGGTGTACATGCGCGGCGCGGCTCCGGCGCTCGGTGAACGAGCGGACCATAGCAAGGTCGGGCGGCCCGGGGCGTCCGAGCTACGCTCGGACGCCGTACGGCGTTCGAGACGGGTGGGAAGCATGGTGGGCCCCTCGCAAACATCCGCGTGCTGGATCTGAGCCGCGTGCTCGCGGGGCCCTGGGCGAGCCAGATCCTGGCCGACCTCGGCGCGGAGGTCATCAAGGTCGAGCGGCCGGGTCGCGGCGACGACACGCGCGCCTGGGGGCCGCCCTTCCTCGCCGACGCGGAGGGTCGCGAGACCGGGGAATCCGCCTACTTCTTGTCCGCGAATCGCGGCAAGAAGTCGGTGACCATCGACATCACGCGCGCGGAGGGGCAGGCACTGGTGCGGCGCCTCGCCGGGAGGTCCGACGTGCTGCTGGAGAACTTCCGGGTCGGAGCGCTGGCGCGCTTCGGTCTGGACTACGAGTCGCTGCGCGCCGTGAACCCCCGGCTCGTCTACTGCTCGATCACGGGCTTCGGGCAGACGGGCCCGGCGCGCGATCGCGCCGGCTACGACGCCATGATCCAGGCGCTGGGCGGCCTGATGAGCATCACCGGGGAGCCCGACGCGGAGCCCGGGGGCGGGCCCCAGAAGGTCGGTGTCGCCCTCGCCGACGTACTCACCGGCCTGTACGCGGCGGTCGCGGTACTGGCTGCGCTGGCGCATCGCGAGCGCAGCGGCGCGGGGCAGTGGATCGATCTGGCGCTGCTCGACGTGCAGATCGCCTGCCTCGCCAATCAGGCCATGAACTATCTGATCTCCGGCGTGCCGCCGGTGCGCATGGGCACCGCGCATCCCAACATCGTGCCCTACCAGGTGTTCGCGACGTCGGACGGCCATCTCGTCCTGGCGGTCGGCAACGATGAGCAGTTCGCGAGCTTCTGCCGCCTGGCGGGCCGCCCGGAACTCGCGCGCGAGGAGCGCTTCGCGACCAACGCGGCGCGCGTGCGCAACCGCGAGGCGCTGGTCCCGATCATCGCAGCGCTCGTGCGGGAGCGCGCTACGCAGCTCTGGCTGGACGCGCTGGAAGCGGCGGGGATTCCGTGCGGGCCCATCCACACGATCGATCGCGTCTTCGCCCAGCCCCAGGCGGTGCACCGGGGCATGCGTTTCGACATGTCGCATCCGACGGCGGGTCGCGTGCCGCAGGTGGCGAGCCCGATGCGCTTCTCCGCCTCCCCGGTCGCCTACGAAATCCCCCCTCCCCTGCTCGGCCAGCACAACGACGAGGTGCTCGGCGAGCTGCTGGAGATCGACGTGGAGGCGCGCCGGGCACTGCGCGATCGGGGAATCGTCTGAAGCGGGGGGCGACGCTGTGCGGGTGCGATCCGGCTCGGAATCCGCGCGATGGAGTCGCGGCGTCGCGGGGCTGCTAGGCTGGCGAGAACCTCGCCACGGAGAACCGCCATGACGCCCAACCTCCTGCTCTACCTCGCGAGCAGCGCCGCGATCGGCCTCGCCCTGGGATTCGTGTTTGGTCGGCGCACGGCTCGGGACACGCGCCGCATCCGCGATCTCGAAGCCCACGTGGAGCACGTGGAGAAGGAGCGCGAGCAGACCCAGGCCGAGCTGGCCGCCGCGCGCGACGCCTTCGAGACCTACCGGGGGCGCGTCGCGGACCACTTTGCCGGAACCTCCGAGCTGCTGCGCGACCTCACCCAGCGTTATCGCGGCGTCTACGCCCACCTGGCGGCGGGAGCGGAGGCGTTGTGCCCCGCAGGCTTCGCCGGCCTCGAAGAGGGCTTCGCTCCCGGTGCGCTCGCGTCGGGCGAAGCCGTCGCGCGCACGGAGGGCGACGCGCCGCCGCTGCAGCGTTCGGGGGAAGCCGCGGCTGCCGAGGGTCCGGAAACCCCGGTGCGCGATGCGCGCGGACCCGTCGACGCGTCCGAGACATGACCCGCGCGGCGGCTCGCGAGCGGCGTCGTTTCAGTCGCCGTCCGCCATGCGGATCAGCGCGTCGGCGGCGATCGCGCCCTCGCCTGCGGGCAAGACCATCAGCGGATTCACGTCGAGCTCGAGCACGCGATCGAAGTGCCGCTCGGCGAAATCCGCAACCGCGAGCACTGCGTCGATCACCGCTTCGATGTCTCCGCGCGGCTTGCCGCGATAGCCGTCGAGCAGCTTGAATCCGGCCAGTGAGCGCAGCGCCTCTTCCACGCGCTCGCGCCGGACGGGCAGCAGCAGGGTCGCGCTGTCTCGGATGAGGTTCACCAGCACCCCCCCGCTGCCGATGACGAGGACCGGCCCGAACTGTTCGTCGCGCTTGAGGCCGATGATGAGCTCCGCGACGCTGCCGCGGACCATCTGCTCCACGAGGTAGGCGTCCTCCAGATCGGGGCGGTCGCGCAGGCTCTCCCGGATCTCCGCCACGGCGCGCTCGACCTCGGCGCGCGACTCGAGGCCGAGCTTCACCGCACCGGCTTCGGTCTTGTGCGCCAGCGCCGCGCTCGCGCGCTTCACCGCCACCGGGAAACCGAGCGCCTCGGCGGTCTCACCCGCGTCCGCAGCGCAGACCCTCCGGCCCGCCGGCACGCGCAGGCCGCAGGCTGCGAGCCGCTGCTTGCTCTCCCACTCGTCGAGCAGGGTGGCGCTCCCGGGGATCGGCGCCGGCTCCCGGAGCATGCTGCGCTCGAGGTCGCCGGCCGCGAGCAGTCGGGCGCGGCGCTCGCCGTACCAGCCCGCGCGCTGGATGGCGAGCGTACCCTCCTGCAATCCGCCGAGCGGGGTGACGCCGTTCTCGCACAGGCGCGCGAGCATCTTGTCGGGCAGCATCTCGCCGAAGTTGCTCAACAGCACCGCCGGCTTCTGGGTGATGCGGTGGGCCTCGATGAACGAGTTGCAGACGCCGTCCCAGGCCGCGAAGTCGCTGCACTCGGGCGCCGGGTAGTCGTGGACGATGGCGGTCACGTCGTACTGATCACCGCGCATCACGCTGCTGAAGCAGCGCACTTCGAGCTCGTGCTTTCCCCACACCTGCGTGTTGAAATCGAGCGGGTTGGTCAGGTTGACGAATTCCGCCATGTACTCGCGCATATCCGCCATCTGCGCCTCGGAGAGCGGCGGCAGCTCGACATTCACGGCCGCCGCGCGATCGGCCATCATGGCGGAGTCCGCGCCCGAGCAGGTCAGCACGCCGAGCCTGCGGCCCTCGAACGGTCCGGATACGCAGAAGAGCTTCAGGCTCTCGATGAGTTCGGGGATCGAGTCCACGCGCACGACGCCCAACTGGTCGAACAGTGCCTGGTACATCGCGTCGGAGCCGGCCAGGGAGCTCGTGTGGCTGAGCGTCATGCGCTGTCCGATGTCGGACGCGCCCGCCTTGAGTGCCACGATCGGCGTTCCCCGGCGCAGCGCGCGCAGCGCCGCGCGCCAGAACTTCGGCAGATCGCGCAGCCCTTCGACGTAGAGGCCGATGGCAGAGACGCGGGGGTCGTCGACCAGCACGTCCACGTAGTCGCTGGCTTCGAGCACGGCCTGGTTGCCCGTGGAGATCACCGTCGCGATCGGCAGGCCGCGGGCGGCCATGGTGAGGATCAGGCTCAGGTTGCCGCTCTGGCTGACGACGGCGGCGCCCCGCTCCACGCGCCGGCCTCCGTGGAAATCCGGCCAGAGCGCGACGCCGTCGAGATAGTTGAGCACGCCGTAACAGTTCGGGCCCACCACGGCCATGTCGCCCGCGGCCTCGCGCAGCGCCCGCTGGAGATCGGGCCGTCCGGATTCCCCGAAGCCGGCCGCGTAGCAGACCGCTCCCGCGCATCCCATCCCGGCGAGCTCGCGCAGCGCATCGATGCTGAGCTGCGCTCGCACGCCGAGGAATGCCGCGTCCGGCGTTCCCGGCAGGTCGGCGAGCGAGGCGTGCGTCGCCACGCCGCCGATCTCGGCGTGCTTGGGATTCACTACCCAGAGGTCGCCGGCGTACCCGATGCTGCGCGCGGCCTTGATGGCGACGTGCAAGCCCTGGCCTCCCACGAAGACGATGCTTCGCGGATTCAGCAATCGCTCGATGTTCTCTCGCCTGGACACGCCTCGACTCCCCTCACCATTCCGTGTAGAGACCGGTGCCGCGCTTCTTGATCTGGCCGCCGATGATCACGCGCTGGATTTCCGAGGTGCCTTCCCAGATGCGCTCGACGCGGATGTCGCGATTCAAGCGCTCCACCGGGTTCTCCCTCATGTAGCCGCGTCCGCCGAGGATCTGCACGGCGCGGTCGAGAACGCGCCCTCCCATTTCCGAGCAGAACAGCTTGATGGCGGAGGCGTGGGCGTGGTTGCGCTTGCGCTCGGATCGGTGCGAGTCGATCTGGCCGCAGACCCGGTAGAGCATGCTCTTGGCCGCCATGATCTCGACGGCCATGTCCGCCAGCATGAATTCGATGCTCTGGAAGTCCCGGATGGTGCGCCCGAACTGCACGCGCTCGGAGGCGAACTCGTTGGCCGTCTCGATCGCGCGCGTGGCGGCGCCCACGCAGCGCGCTGCGATGTGAAGACGTGCCTCCATGAACCAATCCTTCGTGAGCTCGAAGCCCTGCCCGACCTCTCCCAGCACTCGGTCGCCCGCGACGAAGACGTCCTCGAAGGCGAACTCCGGGTGCTCGAAGGCGAAGTGATGGGTGAAGAGCGGGGTGCGCTTGACGCGCACGCCCGGCAGGTCCTTGTCCACGAAGAAGATCGTGGGCTTGCCGGAATCCCCGTCTACGTGCGCGTGGACGAGCAGGAAATCGGCGACGTCGCCCACCGTGACGAACCACTTCTCTCCGTTGATCCGGAAGCCCCCGTCCACGCGGTCGGCGCGCGTCTGCACCTGGGTCGGATCCGAGCCGGCGTTCGCCTCGGTGATCGCGTAGGCATCGCGGCGCTCGCCCGCGCACGCCGGGCGCAGGTAGGCGTCCTTCTGCGCCGGTGTGCCCTGGCGCATGGGCACCGCCGGGAGCCAGACCGCGTCCCAGATGGCGCCGGTCGCGCGCCCGAGCTGCTCGTGCAGCAGCGTCTGCTCGAAGATGCTCCAGCCTTGTCCGCCGTCCTCCCGCGCGTGATTGGTCGCGTTGAAGCCCTCGGCGAGCACCTGCTCCTTGATCTTGGCGAGGGTCTCCGGCGAGATGCCGTCGTTCACCTCGACTTCCATCTCGTGCGGATACAACACGGCTTCGACGAATACCCTGGCTCTCGCCTGCAGCTCGCGGTGTCGTTTGGAGAGTTCGAAATCCATCGCTTGCTTCCTCTCGGCGGCGAGTCAGGCCCGGTCTGCCCGGCGTCGCGATCCGGTGTCGCGGCGCTGTCGGGCGCACCCGCGCCACGTCTGGCGAATCTTCTGCGCATGCGTGCGCGTCGCGAATTCCAGCAGCTCCGCGCGCGCAGGGGTCGGTGCGGTTCTCCGGTTTGGGGCTCTCCCGTCGGATCGTCCTCGACGCGCGATGCGCGCCGAGCTTCGAAGCGCCGGGTGGTGCGTGGATCGAAGGGGTGCGACAGGGTAGTGCAGCGTCGCGACTCGGGTCCACGCTGCGGCGCTGCCGGCGTTCGGAGCGCCGTGTCTCGGGGTCTGCGCCGCCGCCTGGATCCCGCGGGGGAATGGCTTCTCCCCATGCCTCACCCCACTCTCCCGTTTCCCCGCCAAGCCGCTGCGGGGTGGAGTGGCGGCTCCGCGGCCGAGGGGCGCCGCGGCCGGGGCGCCCCAGCCGTGGGCGCCCGCACGCTCTCCGGCATCCCGCCGGAGCTACTCGTCGTGTCGCCGCGGCGCGTCGAGCAGCGCCTCGATGCGCCGTGCGATGCGTGTGTCGCCGGGCTCGATATCGGGTTCGAAACGGGCGATCACGCGACCCTCCCGATCCACCAGGAATTTTTCGAAGTTCCAGGTGACGGGGCCGCCGATGGGCGACGGCCGGGACGCGAGCTCTCGATACAGCGGGTGCGCGTCGTCTCCGAGCACCGCGCACTTCGAGAACATCGGGAACTCCACGCCGTAGTTGGCGCGGCAGAACTTCGCGATCTCGTCGTTGCTCCCCGGCTCCTGCTTGCCGAAATCGTTGCTCGGGAAGCCGAGCACCGCGAAGCCGCGCTCGCGATAGCGCTCGTACAGGGATTGGAGCCCCGCGTACTGGGGGGTGTAGCCGCACTCACTGGCGACGTTCACGATGAGCAGCACCTGGCCGCGGTAGGCGCCCAGGTGATCCGTCTTGCCGTCGAGACGCTTGAGTGTGAAATCCGCCAGGGGTGCTGCGCCCACGTCGTTCCTCTTCTCCGGTGCGGCCTGGATGGCGCACGCGATCAATGCCGCGAGCAGGAACAGAGCCGGACACGCCCATCGCGGAGTCCTGGCCACGCGAGTGCTCGATCTCATTGCTTCGACCTCCCGGTATGCTGTGCTGGCTCCAACTTGCGCGCGAGCTTAGCGCGCCCGAGATGCATTCGTTGGATGCCTCCGCTGATCGATGCGCCGACCCTGCGAGAGATTGCGCGCGGGCGGTCGCGAAGCCGTGCCCCGGTGCGGGCGACGTCTCAGTCGCGTCCGAGCCGTTTGAAGACTTCCTCGGCCGTGGCGCCCCTCGCCGCGCTCTGCGCCCAGGAAGATCCAGCGACTTCATCCAGGACCGCTCTGCACACCCCCGCCGCGTCGTGCACTCCCCGCGTCTCCAGCTCGCCGGGGAGCACGCGCTCGAAGACGACACGCATTTCGTCGAAGCTGACGCTGCCCGCCTCGAGCCCCGCGCTCTTGAGCGCGAGCCGCAGCGTGCCGCGGGCCTCGAGGCGTGCCAGGTTCGTGCGTGCCTCGATGCGTTCGGCGGCGAATTCGAAGAGATCGGATGCCAAGCTCACCCCTTCCCGGCGCTGCCTGGCCGCGCCGTGTGCCCGATCCAGCTTCTATAGAAGCTCGGCGGGAAGAAGGCAAGCCAGATGAGCAGCACCGACACGATCTCGAGAGAGCCGAGCAGGGCATCCATCGCTCCAGAAAAACCGATTCCGGCCTCGAAGTCGATGTAGAGGCGTACGATCAAGAATAGAGAGCAAGCCTGCGCGACGCCGAAGCAGGTGAAGAGCAGGAAGCGATTGCACACCATGGCATCGCTCAGCCCCACCCGCAGGCGCCGACGCGCCTTCATGTAGTGACTGAGCCCAGCGCTCGCAACCCACGCAAACGGAACCATCTGGCCGATCCACTCGAGCCAGAATCCCGGATTCTCGAGCGGGGCGAGTCCCTCCCAGTCTCCGTAGAAGCCCGAAACGACAACGCCGAGAATGAGGAGCGCGACTACGCTCCGGATCACGCGCGTGCTCCACTCTTGTGTATTGTAAAACACGCGCCGCGTGAACAGGGCCATGCTGACGACGCTGGCGTCCAAGCTCAGCCGGCCCATGGTGGAGAGCAGGACGAAATGCCGGTCGCTCGCGAGGACGAATGGAATCTCGTAGAACACGTACGAAATTCCCATCAGCAGGAAAGTGACTCCCAGCAGCCGTTCGGGAGCCTTGCCGTTCGCCGAGGCGGAGCGAAGCAGGCCGATGCCCGCGGCGAGAAAGCAGATTCCGGCCGCGATTTCGAGGATGTAAGCGCTCTCTTGCACAGCTGGCAGCTCCGATCCAGCAGCGTGTAGGATGGAAGGCGGGTGTCGGAGTTCTGCTGATCGGTACTCACAGCGTCTTCTTGAGCGATCGGTTGCGGCAGGTCTCCTCCGTGCCGCGATCGTGCGTTTCGAGGGCGCGCGCATCCGGGCGCCCGCACGGAATGGCGTCTCCGGCGGCCGCCGACCTAAGCGCTTTAGGGGTGCAGGCCTTCCGCGCATTGTGGCGAAGTTAAGGGGGAATTTCGTCGGGCCGAAGAATGCGATGGGTGCTCCTGCGCCCGCACAGGACAGGCTTGCTTCGCGCCCGAGCGCGCGGATGAGGTTCGACCCGGAACGATGTCGCTGCGTAGCAAGATGCTGGTTCTGCTCTTCGTGGCCACCAGCGGCTGTCTCCTGCTCGCGTACGGCGTCCTCAGCGCATTCCTGTTCCCTTCCTTCGGAAACCTCCAGGCGCGCATCACCGAAAACGACGTCGCGCGCGTGGATCAGGCGCTGCGATCCGTGTACGATGATCTCGAGGCCTCCAATCGAGATCTCGCCGAGTGGAACGCCACGTATGCTTTCGTCCAGCGCTACGACGAAAGCTACCTGCGCGATAACATCAACGAGATCTTCTTTCGAGATCTCGATCTCAATCTCGCGCTCTTCTTCAACGTGCGGGGCGAGCTCGTCTGGGGCGCTGCGTACGACCACGGGATCGACGCCTACGTGCCGCTCGACAGCGTTCTCGAAGCGCCGATCGCACCGGACGATCCGTTGCTCGTGCATCCGAATGAGATGAGCGAGCACCACGGCGTGTTGTGCGCCAAGCGCGGACCCCTCGCGGTCGACTCCCACCCCATTCTCACCACGAATAGCGATGGGCCCGTCATGGGCAGCCTGATCCTGGGGCGCTTTCTCGGTGCAGACCGCCTGCAGGAGATGCAGCAGCAGACACGGGTCGCGTTCACGCTCAAGTCCTTTTCGGACATGGAAGCGTCCCCGCTCGACCACGCGGCTGCGACATTGCTGCGAAACGGCGGCGAAGCCCATCTGCGCAAGGAGCAAGACGACGCCGTTCTCACCCATCTGCTGCTCCGCGACGTCTATGGGGAGCCCGCCTACGTGATCGAGGTGCGAACCCAGCGCGATGTGGCGGCGCTGGGCATGAACGCACTGCAGGCCTCCCTCATCTTCTTGCTGCTCACCGCGCTCTGCTTCATGGCGGTCATCTGGATCGGGCTCCAGAGGATCACCATCGGGCCCATCGCGATGCTCGAATCGCACATCCACTCGATTCGCGAGAGCGGAGACCTCTCGCAGCGGATCGCGCTGCAACGCGGCGACGAGATCGGAAGCTTGTCGGATCAGTTCGACGCCATGACGATCGAGCTCGAGCAGGCCCGCCACGAAATGACGGAGGCCCGCGATCGCGCAATCGACCTGGCGCGCATGAAGAGCGAGTTTCTCGCCACCATGAGCCACGAGATCCGCACGCCCATGAACGGCGTGATCGGACTCAGCGAGGTGCTGCTCGACACGCGGCTCGACGACGATCAGCGGCGCTTCATGGAGAGCATCCGGAAATCCGCTGATGGTTTGCTGGCGATCATCAACGACATCCTCGATTTCTCCAAGCTCGATGCGGGAAAGGTCGAGCTCGAATTGCGGGATTTCGGTCTGCGCGGTCTCCTCGAGGATCTCGCGCTGATGTTCGCGAGCTCCGCCCAGGCGAAGGGCATCGAGCTGGCTCTTCGGATTCCCTGCGATCTCGACATCGTGTGCCGAGGAGATCCCACGCGTTTGCGGCAGGTGCTGAGCAATCTGGTGGGAAACGCGATCAAGTTCACCCACGAAGGCGAGGTGGTGATCGGCGTATCCATGCTGGATCGGGGCGGCGATTCCGCCGAGATCCGCTTCGAAGTCCGCGATACGGGCATCGGTGTGCCGCTGGCGCAGCAGGCCAAGATCTTCGAATCGTTCTCTCAGGCGGACGCATCCACCACCCGGAAGTTCGGCGGCACTGGCCTCGGTCTCACGATCTGCAAGTCGCTCGTGACGCTCATGGGTGGAGATCTGCGCGTGGAGAGCGATGTGGGTCTGGGCTCGAGCTTCTTCTTTGCGGTGCGCTTCACGGGAGTGCGAGACATTCGCGAGCCGGAGGCGGAGTCCGTGGAGGGACTCCGCGGCAAGCGCGTGCTGATCGTCGATGACAATGCGACGAATCGCGAAATCCTCCGGGATGAGATGGCCGCGTGGAGCATGTCCGCCATCTGTGCGGCGGACGGTCCCCAGGCGCTCGAGCAGCTCCGCACCGCGCACGAGCGGGGCGAATCCTTCGACGTCGCACTCCTCGATCAACACATGCCCGGCATGCACGGCAGCGCGCTCGCCAAGCGCATCCGGCAGAGCGCGCCATCCGCTGCGCTGCCGCTGGTGTTGCTGAGCTCTCTGCAGACGCAGAAGGAGCCCGAAGAGCGCGCGCGTGACGGCATTGCCGCTCATCTGCTCAAGCCCGTGCGGCAGGTCGAGCTGCGCAGCTGTCTGCTCCGGCTGATCCAGGGGGGAGTGCAGGACGCGCTGCCGGGAGCGGCGCCGGAGCCGCTCTCCTTCGCTGCCCGCGTGCTGGTGGCCGAGGACAACGCGGTGAATCAGCAGGTGGCGATCGCCATGCTCAGAAGTCTGGGCTGCACGGCCGAAGTCGCCGTGGACGGCAGAGAGGCGGTCGAGGCCACGATCCGTTCCGATTACGACCTGGTGCTGATGGACTGCGAGATGCCCGTGATGGACGGGTACCAGGCGGCGGCGGAGATCCGGCGCCGGGAAATCAGCCGCGGAGTGGCACGGCGCCTTCCCATCGTGGCGCTGACGGCTCACGTGCTGGAGGACGAGCGCGAGCGCTGCAGCGCGGCTGGCATGAACGACTACCTGGGCAAGCCCTTCAAGCGCGACGAGCTCGCGAAGCTGATCGCGCGCTGGACGGGCGAATCCGCGGATCGCGTGCCCGGGGCGTTGGCGGAGGGAGGCGCCGGGCCGGCGCCCGCTGCGGAGGAGCCCCTCGATCGAGACACGCTCGAAGCCTTGCGTGCCCTGCAGCGTCCGGGCGGTCCCGACGTGCTGGCGAACGTCGTGGCGGCGTATCTGGACAGCGCGACGGCGCTGGTCGAGGAGCTGCGCGCGGCCTCGTCCCAGCTCGACGGCGAAGCCATGCGACGCGCCGCCCACATCCTCAAGTCGAGCAGCCGCAACGTCGGCGCCCGGGGCCTCGGAGAGCTCAGCGAGCGACTCGAGACCCTGTGTCGCGAGGCGGACGTCGCGGGCGCCAAGGAACTCGTCGACGCCATCGAGCGCGAAAACGAGCGGGTGGAGCGGGCGCTCGAAGCCGAGCTCGACGTCTGAGCCGGGGGCCGGGCGTGCGGCGGGCCGCGCCTCGGCTCGCTGTGCCGCGCCGCCGCCGGGACGCCAGCCTTGGGCCCGATGGGGCGAGGCCAGCCGGGCAGGGCGAGGAGGTCGCCCGCGCACCGTGCAGCGGGGATGCAGGAGGAGGTTCGAAGCGCCTGGCGTCCCGAGCGTTCTCGGAGTCGGGCACGCCCGCCGCGGGTCTTTCGCGGTGCCCAGCGCCGGATACAATCTGCTCGAGTTCGGCGGGAAAAGGCCGAAAGGCTAGAGAGTAGATGCCGCACAAGCACACCCAACAGGTCGATCAGGTCGCGATCCGCTTCTGCGGAGACTCCGGCGACGGAATGCAAGTCACCGGGACCAAGTTCACCGAGTCGACGGCTCTCGCGGGAAACGACCTCTCCACACTTCCAGATTTCCCAGCAGAAATTCGCGCCCCCGCTGGCACGCTCGCGGGGGTTTCGGGCTTCCAGATCCACTTCTCTTCCCAGGAAGTGCATACGCCCGCGGATCAGCTGGACGTGTTGGTCGCGTTCAATCCCGCGGCCTTCCGGGCGAATATCGACGACGTGCGGCCCGGCGGCATGATCATCGTCAACCGCGACGCGTTCACGGAGAAGAACCTGCAACGCGCGGGCTATGCCAAGGACCCGCTGGTCGCGGTGCGGGATCGCTACCAGATCGTCGAGATTCCGATCTCCACGCTCAATCGGGAAGTGATCAGCGATATCGGGCTGGGCTCGCGGGAGGCCGAGCGCTCGAAGAACTTCTTCGCCCTCGGCCTCATGTACTGGCTCTACCACCGGCCGTTGGAAGGCACGATTCAATGGCTGGAGAAGCGATTCAAGGGAAAGATCTGCGAAGCCAACGTGCGCGTGCTCAAGGCCGGCTACGCCTTCGGCGAGACGTCCGAGCTCTTTCCCGTGTCATTCATCGTGCCCCGCGCGAAGATCCAGCCCGGTGTCTATCGGAACATCACCGGGAACGGCGCGCTCTCGCTCGGCATCGTCGCTGCGGGTATCCAGCTGCAGCGACCGGTGTTCCTCGGGGCTTATCCGATCACGCCGGCCAGCGAGGTCCTGCACGAGGTTGCGCGCTATCGGCACTTCGGCGTCCGGACGTTCCAGGCGGAAGACGAGATCGCGGCGATGAGCTCGGCCATTGGCGCCGCCTTCGCGGGCAGCCTCGGCGTCTGCACCACCAGCGGTCCGGGCATGGTTCTCAAGCAGGAAGCGCTCGGCCTGGCCGTGATGACGGAGCTGCCGGTGGTGGTGATCGACGTGCAGCGGGCCGGTCCCTCGACCGGAATGCCCACGAAGATCGAGCAGGGAGACCTGCTCATGGCCATGTACGGCCGCAACTCGGAGAGTCCGGTGCCGATCCTGGCGGCCTCGACTCCCGGCGACTGCTTCTACACGGTGCTCGAAGCGTTTCAGATCGCCGTCACGTACATGACGCCGGTGATCGTATTGTCGGATTCCTTCCTCGCGAACAGCTCCGAGCCCTGGCGGATTCCGGAGGTCGCCACGCTGGCGCACGCGCCGGTTGCCTTTGCGCAGTCCGCCGACGGCTTCCAGCCCTACCGCCGCGATCCGGAGACGCTCGCGCGGCCCTGGGCGATTCCGGGGACGCCGGGCCTGGAGCACCGCATCGGCGGTCTCGCCAAGGCGGATCTCACTGGCAATGTCTCCTACGACCCGAAGAACAATCAGCGCATGGTCGACCTGCGCGCCGAGAAGGTGGCGCGCATCGCAAACCAGATTCCGCCGGTCGAAGTCTTTGGAGCCGATCGCGGCGAGCTGCTCGTGGTGGGCTGGGGCGGCACGTACGGTGCAATCCTTGCGGCGGTCGACGAGGCGCGACGCAGCGGACAGTCCGTCTCGAGTGTCCACCTGCGACACCTGCACCCCTTCCCCGCGAATCTGGGCGAGGTCCTGTCACGCTTCGAGCGCGTTCTGGTGCCCGAGCTCAACAGCGGTCATCTCGCCCGGATGCTCCGCGCCGAATTCCTGGTGGACGCGAAGTCGCTGTCGAAGCTGCAGGGGCAGCCCTTCAAGATCCACGAGATTCGCGCTCGCATCGATGCGATGCTGGGCGAAGAGAGCGCATGACGATGCCGGAGCCCGACGACAAGCTCACCGCGCGCGATTTCCAATCGGACCAGGATGTTCGCTGGTGCCCCGGATGTGGCGACTACTCGATTCTCGCGAACATCCAGCGCGTGATGCCCGAGCTCGGCATCCCGCGCGAGAACTTCGTGTTCGTGTCGGGGATCGGCTGCTCGAGCCGCTTCCCCTACTACATGAACACCTACGGCATGCACACGATTCACGGCCGCGCTCCCGCCTTCGCCACGGGCGTCAAGTGCAGCCGGCCCGAGCTTTCCGTGTGGGTGGTGACCGGTGACGGCGACGGCCTCTCCATCGGCGGCAATCACCTGCTGCACGCGATCCGGCGCAACGTGGATCTCCAGATCCTGCTCTTCAACAACCGGATCTACGGACTCACCAAGGGCCAGTATTCTCCGACCTCCCGGGTGGGCATGCGCAGCAAGTCGACGCCCGAGGGCTCGATCGATCACCCGGTGGACCCGATCTCGTTTGCGCTCGGCGCGGGCGCGACGTTCGTGGCGCGCACCGTGGACGTCAACGCCGCCCACCTCCAGCAGGTGTTGAAGCGTGCCCATGCGCATCGCGGCACCGCCTTCGTCGAGATCCTGCAGAACTGCCCCGTCTACAACGATGACGAGTGGATCGAGGTCGAAGATCGCAAGCAGCGGGTGGATGCGGCTCTGGTTCTCGAGGACGGCCAGCCGCTCGTCTGGGGCGCGGAGCCGCGCAGACGGGGCATCCGGATCCGGAACGGCATTGCGTCCGTGGTGCCGCTCGCCGAGGGGGACGATCCGGTGGCCAAGGGTGTCGCCGTGCACCGAGAGCGCTACGAGACCCCCGCCTACGCCTTCGTGCTGGCGAGCCTCGTGCGGCCGGACTTCCCGATTCCGATCGGCGTATTCCGTGCCACCGAGACCTCGACCTACGAGCGCACGCTCGACGAGCAGGTGAGCCGCGCGATCCAGGCGCGGGGTCCGGGAAGTCTCGAGTCGCTGCTGAACGCCGGAGACACCTGGACGGTCGAAGGCTGATCCAAGTCGCCGCTCCCCTGCGCCGGCTTCCGCCTCGCGCGAAAAGCGTCGATCTGGGCGCGAGATATGTCTGCAGTTGCAAAGAGGGTGCGAGCGGGCCGGGCTCCACAGGTGGTGCCGAGCGCCTCGGTCAAGCTACGCTTTCACGGCCCCACAACCCGCACCGGGAGGGATTCCCATGGTCGATCACCCCTGTCAAGATTGGGACGAAAGCTATTTCGACCGGCCGCGCGAGCGGCGGACCTCCGGCTTCGACGCGGAGCTGCTCCGCGAGCCTCTCACCGTACTTCCGGTCAAGCGTGCCGTCACGCTGGGGATGGATGCCTCGGTCACCGAGGCGATGCGCCTGATGCAGCGCGAGCACTGCGGCTGCGTGCTGATCACGGACGAGGGCTCCCCGCGGAGCAAGCTCGCGGGCATCTTCACCGAGCGCGACGTGCTCTTCCGGATCGTGGACAAGGGCCGCAATCCGGCGGCGCTGCCCGTCGGCGAGGTGATGACGGCCAATCCGGAGGCGCTGCCGATGGAGGCGAACATCGCCTACGTGCTCAACAAGATGTCGGTTGGAGGCTTCCGGCACATTCCGGTCGTGGATAACGAGCACCGGCCCGTGCTGGTGATCTCGGTGCGCGACGTGGTGAACTTCCTGGTGGAGGCCTTCCCCCGCGAGGTGCTCAACCTGCCGGCCGGATCCGTGTTCCAGCGCGCGCGGGAAGGGGCGTAGGGCCTTTCCCGGGCGCGGGAATCCGCGCCGCGCCCCGGCGCGCTGCGCCAGGGATGGGTGCGCGATCCGCCGCGCTCGCACATCGAGGCGGCGGCTCGTCCGCTAGGGGTGTGCGCTCGCCTCGACGCCCACCACGGCCGTCATGTGCACGATCTCGCGCGCCGTGACACCGCGCGGGAGCAGACCCACCGCGCGGCGCAAGCCGAGCAGCAGCGGGCCGACCACTTCGCCCTCGGAGAGCGCGCGCACCAGGCGGAACGCGATGTTCGCCGCCGAGAGGTCGGGAAAGATCAGCACGTTCGCCGGGCGATCCAGCATGTGCTCGGGCGGAATGAGGTCCGCGAACTCCTCCGGTCGCACCGCCCAGTCGGCCTGGATCTCGCCCACCACGGGGAGCTGCGGCGCGCGCTCGTGCAGGATGCGCACGGCCTCCGCCACCTTGCGCGCTTCCGGGTGATCCGACTCGCCGAAATTCGCGAACGAGAGCATCCCCACGACGGGCTCGACGCCGAGTCGTCGCGCGGCCTCCGCGGCCGCCTCGGCAATCCCTGCCGGCGTCTCGGCATCGGGCGAGATGTTGAGCGTGGTGTCCGCGAAGAAGATCCTGCGATCGCGCAGGCGCACCAGGTGCATGCCTGCCGCGCGGCGCTGTCCCGGCGCCATGCCCACCACGCGCAGCACCTGCCGCGCGGCCTGGGGATAGGAGACCTCCGCACCCGCGACCAGTGCGTCGCAGAGCTTCGCCTCGAGCAGCAGGATCGAGCAGAGCAGAGGGTTGGCGACGATCTCGTCGCGCACGGCTTCTCGCTTCGGTTGTCCCTGCGCGCGCCCGAGCCGGCTCGCCAGGTAGAGATCGACCAGCGCGTCGAGGTCGGGGATCTTGCGCGGCTCGAGGATCTCGGCGTCGCCGAGGTCGAGGCCCAGCGACTCGGCGCGTTTGCGAATCGCCTGCGGGTTCCCGAGCAGCTCCACGCGCACGAGCTTCTCCGCCTCGATGGTCGCCACGGCCTGCAGCACCTTCTCGTTCATCGACTCCGGGAACACCACGCGGGGCCGGTGTGCGCGAACCGCCCGCGCCGCGTGGGCCACGAAGGCGCGAGTCGGATCGAGGCGCTGCGCCAGCTCCTCGCGATAGGCGTCGAGATCGAGCTGGCGTTGCGCCACGCCGTCGCGGATGGCGGCCTCGGCCACAGCGTGGGCCTCCCACACCAGGACGCGCGTGTCGAAGGGCTTCGGAATCAGGTATTCGGGCCCGAAATGGAAGCGCTCGCCGCCGTAAGCGCGGCTCACGGAGTCGGGCACCGGCTCGTGGGCCAGCGCCGCCAGGGCGCGCGCCGCGGCCACCTTCATGTTCGTGGTGATCGAGCGCGCGCGGGTGTCGAGCGCGCCGCGGAAGATGAACGGGAAGCCCAGCACGTTGTTCACCTGGTTGGGGAAGTCGGAGCGACCCGTGCCGATGATCAGGTCGTCCCGCACGGCGTGCGCCTGCTCCGGCATGATCTCGGGCTTGGGATTCGCCATGGCGAAGACGACGGGATCCTTGGCCATGGAGCGGATCATCTCCGGCGTGAAGGCGCCCTCGACCGACAGGCCGAGCAGGATGTCCGCGCCCCGTGCGATCTCGGCCAGGGTGCGCTGGCCGTCGTCGGGATGCGCGTAGCGCTCCTTGTAGGGATTCATGCCCTCGCGCCCCGCGTAGAGGAGGCCGCGCGAGTCGCAGATGTGGATGTTCTCGTGACGGAAGCCCAGTGCCTCATAGAGCGTCGCGCCGGAGAGCGCGGCCGCGCCCGCGCCGTTGATCACCAGCTTGCAATCGGCGGGATCCTTTCCGACGATTTCGCAGGCGTTCAGCATGGCGGCACCCGAGATGATCGCCGTGCCGTGTTGGTCGTCGTGGAACACGGGAATGCCCATCATCTGCTCGAGCGTCTTCTCGATGATGAAGCACTCGGGTGCGCGCACGTCCTCGAGATTGATCCCGCCGAAGGTCGGCTCGAGGCGGCGCACCGTATCGATGAAGGCCTCGGGCGTGTCGGCGTCGATTTCGATGTCGAAGACATCGATATCCGCGAAGCGCTTGAAGAGGACCGCCTTGCCCTCCATCACCGGCTTGCCCGCCTTGGGCCCGATGTTGCCGAGACCGAGCACCGCCGTGCCGTTGCTGATCACGGCCACCAGGTTGCCCCGCGCCGTAAACTCGTCGACGAGCGTCGGGTCTCGGGCGATTTCGAGACACGGTTCGGCGACGCCGGGCGTATACGCGAGCGAGAGATCGCGCTGCGTGGAGGTCGGCTTGGTGCAGCGGATTTCGATCTTCCCGTGGCGGCCGTTGCGGTGATACGCCAAAGCTTCTTCGCGCGTGATCAGCATGATGTCCTCTCTGAATGCTTGCGTGAGGCCTGTGCATCGAGCGGCGGGGCGACCCCGCCTGGGAAGGCGCCGCGAGGCTGCCTGCGGCCCATGCGGCCGAGGCGCGTGGCGCGACGAACGGATCGCCGTGCGCAGCGTCCACTAGATCATTACCGAACGGAGGCCGCTGCGCAGCGGGTGCCGCGCCTGGGGAGGGGCGCGTGTATCGGAGCACGGGACCGCGCCCCTGCGGACGGATGCCGGCGCCGCCCCGCGCCCGCGCGCAGGCGGGGAAACGCAGGACCCGAACTGTCCGCGAGCGGGGCAGCGCGCCCCGCGTGGGTGCTGGAGCGCGTCCTCGCCTCTTCGAGGTTTCCGCGATCGCCGCGCCGCGCGCCAGGAGTTGCCCTAAGCTGGGCGGCGTCGCGCGAACTGGGAATCGGATCGGCAGCCGAGAGCCGGGGTGGGGCTCGAAGCCGGTGCGGCGGCTGTGCCGATTCCGTCCGAGGTGGTGTGCGGCACGGATCCGCCGCGACAGCGGGTTGGAATCGGGGGCACGCGCCGTGCACGAGGAGAAGGCATGTCGTCCGCAGCTAGCCGAATGAGTGCCGAGCAGATCGAGTCCTTCCTGGAAGCGCCGCGACACGCCATCGTGGCCGTGGAGCAGATCGATGGGCCGCCCCTGCTCAGCCCCGTGTGGTACCTCTACGAAGCGGGTCGGCTCTACATCTCGGTCTTCGCCGACACGGCCAAATGCCGCAATCTGCGCCGGGATCCGCGCATCGGCATCTGCGTCGACGCCGGCCATCCGGATGCCCGCTTCGTCTCGATCTACGGCAGGGCCGAGCTGCGGGAAGGCGAGAGCCCGGAGCTCGAGGCGATGAGCTGGCGCATCACGCGTCGCTACTGCGGGAGCGACGAGGAGACGCGGCGCTATCTGGATGGGCTGCCGAAGAAGCCGCAGGCGATGATCGTCGTCGCGCCCGAGAAGATGTTCGGGCTCGACTACAACTGAACCGCGCAGGCGGCCGCGCGGGAGCCTCGAGCGATCCGGGCTTCCGACCGGCTCAGAAATGGAACCCCACGCCCCCCGTGATGTGGTGCGTGTCGATCTCGGTCCTGAATGTGACCGGTACGGAGAAGAGATCGTCGTCGAGCCCCGCCTCGTAGTGCGTGAAGCGATACTCCGCGAAGACGGCCAGCCAGCTCAGGATCTGGACATTGAGACCGCCGCGCACGTCGAGCCCGAGGTCGACCGATCCGGCCACGAAGTTGGTCGTGTTCTCCTCGGCGAAGGTCACGAAGAGGGCCGGCCCGACGCCGGCGTAGGGCTGGATGCGCCCGTGCGGCAAGGCGCGGCTCTTTCCCAGCGGAACGCGCACCATGAACAGCGCCGACACCGGGACGACGTCGATGCGGAGCGGTGCCAACAGCGCATTCTCGTCGGGGCTGAAATACGACACATCGAAGGCGATACCGAACCAGGGCAGGGGGGCGAGCCAGTACCCGCCGCGCAGGCCCGCGGTGAACGAATCGTCGAACGCGATGCTGGCGCTGGCGGGGACGCCGCTCACGACGATCTCGAGCCGACTGTCGTCCGTGAAGGCGCCGCCGAGGCGCGCATCCAGGAAGGCCTCTGCGCGCGCGTCGCCCCGTGCCAGCGCGATGGCACTCAGGCTCAAGAGGAAAGCCGCCGTCCAGCGAAAGTGGTTCATGCTCATGGCGCTCCACGTGCCTCGATTCGACCCACCCATCGATTGCGCGCGTATTGCGAGCGTGATCGATGGCGATGGGGTGTTTTGCGTCACCGGCTAACGCCTTCGACCGAACAGGCGGCAGGCTTGAACGCGAGCCGCGCGCGGCGTTCCGCAGCGGGCATGCGCCGGGACATCGCGGGTTGCACCAGGCGCCGGGTGGCATCACGTGGCCACGAGCCCCGTTGACGCAAGGCGCGTCCGGTGGGGCAGCCGCACGTGTCGGGAGCGTGATGCCGATGCATCACACTGTCGATGCCCAGCGAAGCCTCATCGTTGCGAAGACCAGCGGAGATCTGGGCGAGCGGGCTGGCTCACGCTCTGCGGCGTCGCTTGGCGGGCGGGAGCGCGCGCCGCACGATGATCGAAACACCGCGGGCATCGTCCAGTGGCGCCACGGCGAACTCTTCCGGGCGAAGCGGCGGCGCCTGCGGATGCGACGGCTTTGCGTTCGGTGCAAAGGCCGTGTGCAGCGGGTCGTGGAGATCGCACGCGACGTAGAGCCCCGCGCTGCGCAGCTGCGCGAGCCCGAGCCGCAGGATTCCGGAGTGCTCGCCGGCGATCCGGTCCACGATGAGGTCGAAGCGGTGCGCCCGGACGTCGACCAGGAACGCCTCCGCGTCCTGTCGGTGCACGGAGACGCGCAGATCCTGGCCGAGCTCCTCCTCGAGCACGCTCGCCTCCTCGCGATCCTGCACGAGGGCCACGAGGCCGCTCGAGAGGTCCATGCCGTCCAGGATCCAGGCCCCCACCTCGCCAGCCCCTTCTCCGAGGGACAAGAAGGTCCCGCTCGCTTTCGAGGCCGCGAGCACGCGGATCATCTCGCCGAGCCTCGGCGCGACATCGGGCTCGCGACCCCGCGCTGCGAGCGCGGCGCGGATGCGCGCACAGGCAGCCGGAGGCTTCGGGTCGAGGTTGTGCATGGGAGTGGGATTCCCCGGGTGCTGCGCGCCTCCGCGCCTTCTGGTGGCTCACGCCCTGCGACCTCCCATCCGGAGCCCCGCGCGGGCGCGGCTCGGAACAGGCGGCGGAGACCGCGGCCGGACGATATCCGTGCGCTCGGCTGCGCCGCCAATCGCTGCCCAGCGCGGCGCGCAGCGCTCAAGTCTTCCGGCCGAGCGGCCGATTCGGGCTCTTCACGTAGCGGCTGGGTTCTGGGATTGTGCCGATCCGATAGATCACCCGTCAAGAAATGAGCTCTTCAGCGGGGCCCGTCCGCGCAGGCGGAGCGCGCGCGGCCAGCGGGATGGATGCCCCGAAATGGATCTTGCAAGAGACAGGTGCAGCATGAGTCGCAGAATCGGGATCGGGTCACTCCTCTTGCTGTTGCATCTCGCCGCGGGCGGCGCAGCGGCGCTGCCCATCGACCCGACCTCCAGCACCAGCGTCTGGGATGCGATCATCTATCCCGCGTCCACGCCCGATCCCACCGGCGATCAGGGCACCGGAGATCGCGAGGGCGACATCGTGGGCGACGCGCTGCACGCAGCCCTGTATACGCTCTTCGACGATGCGGGGACGCCCTCCCTCACGGATGGCACCCTGGCCTTCCGCGTGCGCATGGGCGGCGACAGCAATCCGCCCGGCTTCGGCAACTTCCTGGCGCTCGGGATCGACGCCGGCGAGGATGCGCTCAACGACATCGACCTCTTTCTCGGTGTGGATGGCCAGGGCAGCAACGACAGCATCGGCATCTACGACCCCGGCGCCGGCGCCAACGTCTCGCCGTCCACCACCACCATC
The DNA here is from genome assembly GCA_029881215.1 of Myxococcales bacterium. Taxonomy (GTDB): domain Bacteria; phylum Myxococcota_A; class UBA9160; order UBA9160; family SMWR01; genus JAOUNA01. Next base: position 21,439 of record JAOUNA010000016.1, read on the forward strand.
GCCAACACGCCGTCCGTTTCCTGGTTGCTCGCGCCGGGCGCGACGGGCAACTACGACTGGAGCGCCGTCAGCACCGTGAACGACCCGACGGCGACGATCACGGACTTCGGCGCCAACGGCAACGACTACTTCCTGACCTTCCTGGTGCCCTTCGATCAGATCGTCGCGGAGCTCGCCCTGCTCGGCATCGGCATCGACGAGAACACGACCTTCCGCTACGTGATGGGAACCGGCTCGCAGCCCAATGCGCTCAACCAGGACGTCGGAGGCACCAGCGCTGGCTGGTCGGACACGACCACCTGGGACCTGCTCGGCGCGCTCTCGAGCCCCTACACGCCCAGCGGCGGCCTGGTCACGGCGCCGGAGCCGAGCCCGCTCGCTCTCGCGCTGCTCGGGCTCGCCCTGCTCGGCGGCCACGCGCGCCGCCGCCAGCGCCGCTAGCCGCGCGCGGCTCGTAAGCGGCTGCACCCGCTCGGGTTTTCGCCGAGCGACGCGCGCAAGACGCCATCCCGCTCAAGTCGCGCGACTTCGTGAACAGCAGCACGGATCAGGCGCGACCGTTACCGTTGCCACCTGGGTGACGGCCGCAGCGCGGGATGCCCCTGTCGGGTTCTTGCCGCCGAGGAGGATTCTCATGACGCAACGCATCCACGTTTTCGCATTGGCGTTCGCATTCGCCCTGGCCGCGCCGGCGGTGCTCGCCCAGGAGATCTTCATCTATCCGGCGAAGGGCCAGAGTGCGGATCAGCAGGAGAAGGACAAGTTCGAGTGTTACCAGTGGGCGAAGCAGCAGACGGGCTTCGACCCGATGCAGCAGCCGAACGTGGCGTCCGCACCGACGCAGCTCGCGCCCCAGAGCGGAGGTGCGGCGCGCGGGGCGGCGCGCGGCGCCGCGGTGGGTGCGATCGGCGGTGCCATCGCGGGAGATGCGGGCAAGGGTGCCGCAGTGGGCGCTGGTGTCGGGGCCGCGGGTGGCGCCCTGCGCAAGCGCGACGCGCGCCGCGAGAACGAGGCGAAGCAGGAGGCTGCGGAGCAGCAGGCGAAGCAGGTCTACGGCCAGGGGCGCGCCTCCTGGGAGAGTGCCGCGAAGACCTGCCTCCAGGGTCGTGGCTACAGCGTGAACTAGCCGGGCCTTCTCGGGCGGAGCGCCGGTGCTCCGCGCGAAGCGAGCGTGCCGTCAGCGACCGATGCTTGCGTCGCAGCGCAGCAGCAGGATCGCGAACAGCGAATTCCTCGAAAGCCGACGAGTCCGAGAATTTCGGGATTGGATTGCCCCCCGCATGCTCGAATCGAGCGAAGGCCTGCGGCAGTCGTCGCTCGGATCGGTCGGGGAAGCACTCTCGCTGTGCGCGCAGCGCGGCCATGGGCGCTGCCGGTCCACGCCCCGCCTGCGTCGGAAGTTTCCGATTTTCGGTCGGTCTCAGCGCGGCAGGCTGCGCGCGAGCTCGGCTGCCGCCTCCGCGATGGAGCGTGCGTCTAGATCCACCCTCTTGTTGGCGTTGCGCATGCGCGCGTCGTCGAGGGCGCCCACGAGGGGCCGCAGCGCGCGAACGACCTCCGCGCGCGTCGCTGCCTGCGGGGAGAGCAGCAGCACGGCATCATAGGGCGGAAGCGCCTGCTCGGGATCTTCGAGCACGCGCAGGTCGAAGGCGACGATGCGGCCGTCGCTCGAGAACGCGCTGATCACATCGACGTGCCCCTCGACCAGCGCGGCGTACATCAGCGTCGGGTCGAAGCTCCGCTGCTCGCGAAACGCGAGGCCGTAGCGGTCGCGCACCGCGATCCACTCCGGTCGAGCGAAGAACTCGTAGTCAGCGCCCACGGCGAGCTGCGGAGCGCGCGCGGCGAGATCGGCCAGCGTCGCGATTCCCAAGCGCTCGGCGCGATCGCGCCGCATGGCGAGCCCGTAGGCGTTCTCGAAACCTAGGCGTCCGAGGACCAGGATGCCGTGCGTCTTCGCGAGCCACTCCGTCATCGCCTCCATCACGAGCCCGGGGCTCGGCGTGTTCCGGCGCTTCATCTGATTCGCCCAGATCGTGCCCGAGTAGTCGACGTAGACGTCGATCTCGCCGGCGGCGAGCGCGTCGAAGATGACGGTCGAGCCCAGGCTCGCCCGCTTCTCCACTCCGAAGCCGGACGCGCGCAGCCGCATCGCGAGCAGCTCGGCGAGGATGTACTGCTCGGTGAATGTCTTCGCGCCGACGACGACGCGCGGGCGATCGCCCGCGCGCTGTGCGGCGGCGATCGGAGGCCAGCTCGCGAGCGCGACCAGGAGTGCGAGGAGCAGCCCCGAAGTCCAGGCGAGACGCGCGTCGCGCCGGCGCGTCGCGACCTCCGCGAGGCGGATCAGGGCGTCGAGAGCGAGGGCAAGTACGGCGGCGCTGACGCAGCCGAGCAGCACAGCGGCGCTGTTCTGTGTCTGAAGCCCACTGAAGATGAAGTTTCCGAGACTCGCGGCGCCGACCGGAGTCGAGAGGGTCGCCATGCCCACGGTCCATATCGCTGCCGTGCGGATGCCGGCGACGAGCACCGGAGCCGCGAGTGGTAGCTGCACGCGCAGCAGCAGCTGGGACTCCGTCATGCCGATTCCGCGGGCAGCTTCCAGGACGTCCGGGTCGACCTCGAGCGCACCGGTCACGCCGTTTCGCAGCACCGGCAGCACGCTGTAGAGAATGAGTGCGAGCAGGGCAGGCGCGACGCCGATGCGTCCCAGCAGCGGCACCATCAGGGCGAGCAGCGCCAGACCGGGGATCGTCTGGATCACGCTGGCGGCGCCGAGCAACGGTCCGGCGAGGGTGGGCTTTCGCACGGCGAGGCCCACGAGGGGCAGCGCGAGCGCCACGCCGGCGGCGAGCGCTCCAACGGTCAGCAGCACGTGACTCGCGAAGTAGGCGGGCAGCTGTGCGAGCTGGCTCTCGAGCTGCGCACTCACAGGTCCGTCTCCTCCTGCGGCGCATCCGGATGCGCCAGGGCATGCAGGCGATCGGTCTGGCGCCGCGGCATCTCGAGCAGTCGGGCAACCAGCTCGCTGGCGGGGCGCGCGAAGATCTCCGCGGGCGGACCGATCTGGAGCAGCTGGCCCGCGTCCATCACGCCGACGCGATCGGCCAGCAGCAGGGCTTCGGTGACGTCGTGGGTCACCATCACGATGGTGAGCTCGAGCTGGCGCCGCATCTGATCGATCTCTTGCTGCAGGCCATCGCGCGTGATCGGATCGACGGCACCGAAAGGCTCGTCCATCAGCAGGACCTTGGCTTCGGCGGCCAGCGCCCGCGCTACTCCCACGCGTTGCTGCTGTCCCCCCGAGAGCTCGTGGGGGCGCCGCTCGCGGTATTCCGCAGGCGGCAAACCGATCATCTCGAGCAGCTCGTCCACGCGCGCAGCGACGCGCGCCCGCGGCCAGTCGAGCAGAGCAGGAATCGCGCCGATATTGGCGGCGACGCTCCAGTGCGGAAAGAGCCCGACGCCCTGAAACACGTATCCGATGCTGCGGCGCAGTGACACCGGATCGAGATCGGCGATGTTGCGACCGTTGATGTGGATCTCGCCGGCGCTGGGCTCCACCAGTCGGTTGATCATCTTGAGAGTCGTCGTCTTGCCGCAGCCCGACGCACCCAGCAGCACCAGCGTCTCGCCGCGCTCCACCTCGATCGAGAGGCTGTCGACGGCCAGGACATTCCCGGTCGCATCGCCGGCGTACACCTTGGAGACGCTTCGCAGTGAGATCATGGACTCACGGTAGCCCCTGGTGGGTCGAGGCGCGTCCTGCGAATCCCGCTGCGACGCTCGGGTTGCAGCGCTGCAATGACGCGCTCGAATCGAGCGCCGGGCAAGCCGATGCGTCCCTCGACCGACGCGACGCAAGGTATCGATCGATCGTCCGAAAGACATGCCGCGCGCGCGGCCGGCTTCCTCGGCGCACCGGCTCCGAGCCCCACGCCGTTTCTCGACGGCCCGGCTGTGCGGGGTCTGGTCGCCGCCGACGCGATGGCGGCGGTGCCGCTCGCCTCGATTGGAATGTTCAGAGCCTGCGCAGCGCGACCACGCCGGCCAGGGCGCCCGCGAGCGCCAGCGCAGCGACCGGCGTGAAGTGATACACGAGAATGTGAAGAGGGTCGTACATGCAGGCAATCTGCATGACGACGGCGGGAATCGCCGCACTCGCGGCGCCCACGAGCGCTCCAGCCCAGGCGCGTTCGAGCGCGATGCGACGCCGCAGCGCGATCATGCCCAGCAGCAGCGGGGCGAGCGAGAAGAGATAGGTCTCGACCATGCAGTGCGCGCGCTTGCCCAGCATCGAGGGCGGGAACGCCGGATGCCACAGGCCGTAGACGAACGCCCCCATCCACGCTGCCGCCAGCGCCAGCACGGCAGCCACGCGGAAGAAGGGCCGCGCCGCTCCGGGGACGCCGAGCACCAGGGCGGAGTGGATCGCGACCGCGCCGAGCGCGAGACCGAGGAACGCCTCGAAGGTGTAGCGCAGGTGCTCGCCGAGCGCGGAGAGCGCACCCGCGCGCAGCGGTCCCGTGGCGAGAGTCAGCGCGAGAACGATCGCCCAGGCGGCCGCGCCCCACAGCGCCGCTCCCTGCCAGGGGGCGGCGAGCGGGCGCACCGCTTCCAGATCGCTGCTCAGCTGCTCGATGATCTCGTGCCTACGCACCGCGTCCTCCGCGTTGCAGATCGCCACCGGTCGTTCGTTGCTCGCGCGGCGTCCTCATGGGCTCGAACGCTCCAGAGCCCGCCGCGCCAGGCGCAGCGCGCGGTGCACGCGCGACCGCATCGCCGTGCTGCTGATGCCCGCCACGCGGGCGGCCTCCGATACCGAGTGTCCCTGAAGCTTGGTCAGGATCAGCGCCTCGCGATGGGCGGGGTTGAGGTCGGTCAGGAAGCGGGACGTATCCAGCTGCAACTCGAAGCGCTCAGCCGCGTCGTCGCCGCGCGGCTCGTCCACTGCGCGCCGCTCGGCTTCCCCCCGATCTCGGCTATGGGCGCGCCGCAAGAAATCGACGGCCTTGTGCCTCACGATCGTGAACAACCAGGGTCGGAACGGCCGCTTCGCATCGTAGCTGTGCCGCGCGCGATGCAGCGCGATCAGGGATTCCTGGACACAGTCGTCCAGCATCGGCAGTGCTCCGAAGTTCTTGCGCAAGTAGGCAGCGACCGCAGCGTAGAGATCTTCCAGCAGCGCGGCATACGACGCGGAATCGCCCGCCTGCGCGCGCAGCATGAGCGTGGCCCAGCGCTCCTCATCCACCTCGCGCCGATCCTGGAGTTCCCCGGCGTCCGAACGGCGCCGCTTCATCGCGAAGGCGATCCGGTGTCGTTCATGGGCCTCCAGAATCGCCGCTGTGGTGCGGCAGCACACCCGCACGCCCGGATTCGTTGACGCGCCGCACATGTGCGCCGACGCCGGCTCGAGCCGAGAGGCGAGGCGCAGCGCCGCCTCTCGGCTCGACCGGTGCGCTCACTCGTCGATGCGCCGGATCGTTACCACCGCCACCGGATTTCGCCAGTCGTAGGAAAACGGCCCGAGAATCTCGTTTCCGAGCTCGTCTTCCGCGCCGAGCTCGTGAAATCCTCGGCTGACGTGGACGAAGCCTTCGTCGCCGTCGGCGGGCGCCGAGGCGCCTGCGCCGCCGCATCGCGGCCCCGGAATGTGCGCGCAGTTCTGATCGTTCTCCTCGGTGCCGGCGTCGTAGGCGAGCAGGTGCAGCGTCTGCTGTCCCCGGCGCGGGAGCACCGCGCCGTCGAGCGCTACGAAGTTGTCGTTCGTGGGAATCAGCATGGCCGCCAGGCTCAAGCGGCGCGCCCGGGGCCCCGGCTGGATCGGGATCGTCCGGGTCTCGCCCGGCGCGAGCAGACCCGGGCTGGTGGTGATCTCCCCGACCGCGTCGCCCAACGCGCGCAGGGCGTCGGAGAGCGGCGCCGTATCCCCGGCTTCCGCCAGGGCCTCGAGCTCGGGGCTCGCCGCCGCGCCCAGCTCGAGAATCCGAACGTCGTGCGCGTGCGTAACCGCGAGAATCGGTGTGAAGGTCTGACCCTGCGTGATGTTCGTGATGCGGACCTCGTAGCGAGGCATTTCCCCGCCGAGCGCCGCGCTCGCAGCCAAGATCAGCGCCGCGCCGAGCGCCGGCGGCAATGTCGCGTAGCCAATTCTCATGATGCTCCTCCGTTGCGATTGCGCCCCGGGAAGAGCCCGGGGTCCTCGCAGCCCAATACGCGCGGCGGGCCCGGAATGTCGCGAGCATCCGGAGATTCTCTGCTCAGGCGCGTGGCGCGGAGAGCATGCGGCGGGCGCCGAGGCGCCGGAGAGCGCTGGGTCAGACGGGCTGCGTCTTCTGGGGCTCCGCTTCGAGAGCCGATCGCAGCATGCGCGCCAGCTCGGACTTTCGGAAGGGCTTGGGCAGCAGCGCCACCCGCTGCGCCAGCAGCTCCTCTCGCGTGGGGGCGTCGGCCGCGTAGCCGGACATGAGCAGGATCTTCACTCCGGGTCGGCGGCGCACGACTTCGCGGGCCAGCTCGAGACCGGAGTATCCCCCGGGTAGAACGTAGTCGGATAGGAGCAGGTCGAAGTGCCTGCCCTCGTGCAGGATCGCCAGTGCTTCCGAGCCGTCTCCCACCTCCACCACGTCGTAGCCGAGGTCGTGCAGGTTCGACACGACCAGTCTGCGCACCGCGGGCTCGTCCTCCACCAGCAACACGGACTCGCCGTTACCGCTCGGGATCAGATCGGAATCCGCGGCATCGACGCAGAGGGGCGGCGCCTGCGTCCTCGGCAGACAGATGCGCACGTCCGTGCCCATGTTCACTTCGCTGTGAATCGACACGTATCCACCCGACTGTCTGGCGAAGCCATAGACCATGCTGAGGCCCAGGCCGCTGCCGGCGCCCACCTCCTTGGTCGTGAAGAAGGGGTCGAAGACCCGGGAGAGGATCTCGCCGGAGATGCCCACGCCCGAGTCGCGGACCGAGATCGCGACGTAGGAGCCGGGGCGGGCGCCGGTTTGCTCTGCGGCCCCCGCCTCGTCGAGCCTCAGGTTCGAGGCTTCGAGAACCAGCCTGCCGCCACCGCTCATCGCGTCACGTGCGTTGATCGCGAGGTTCAGGATCGAATTCTCGAGCTGCGCGGGATCGGCCATGCAGTTCCACAGATCCTCTTCGACGCGAATCTCCACCCGGATGGCCTCGCTCAGCGTGCTTTCGAGCAGCCCGCGCATGCCTTCGAGGAGACGGCGCACGTCGATCGGGTGTGGGCTCAGCGTCTGCTTGCGAGAAAACGCCAGAAGGCGACCGGTCAGCGCGGCCCCGCGCTCCGCCGCGCTGCTCGCCTCGCTGGCGAGCGCCTGCTCCGGGCTGTCCGAGGCGAGGCGCTGGGACAGGAGCTCCAGGTTGCCGAGCACGATCGCGAGGAGGTTGTTGAAGTCGTGGGCCACGCCACCCGTGAGGTGGCCCAATGCCTCCATCTTCTGGGATTGGCGGAGCTCTTCCTGGATGCGCATGCGCGCCTGCATCTCTTCCGAGAGCTCGCGATTCGCCCGGGCCAGCTCCTCGTTCTTCTCGATCAGGCGCGCTTCGCTCTCCTTCAGTCTCTCTTCGCCGGATCTCGTCTGCTCCCGCAGCCGCGCTTCGACGCGGTGGCTCCACCAGTCTCGAACGCCCAGTGAGGCGATGAACAGCGTCAGTGCGCTCGCGGCGTAGGGGACCAGCTCTGCGTCCAGACGATCGCGGTGGGTCAGGGCGACCGCCAGCACGCCCGCCGTCGCGATGGGAGGCAGCAATGTCTCCCACTGGCGTGCGCGCTCCTCGATGCCTCGCGCTGGCACGTCTTCCAGGCTCGTTCGGGCCAGTGCATCCTGTTCGGATGCGGCCCAGTAGATGAAAGCGAATGCCAGGAGATAGCCCCAGTTGGAGAACGCAGAAGACGCGTATTGGCCCGAGAGATACTCGGCGGTGGTCAGATAGTCCGTGGCTGCAAGCGTGCCCACGCCGAGGAGCAGCGGCATCAAGACGAGCCGCTTGTAGCCGCGCAGATAGAACCAGACGTTGAACAAGACGTAGGCAAAGACGGATGTCGCGATGACCACGTAGGCGAGTAGCAGCGGACCTTCCGCACCCAGATTCGCTGCGTGGATGGGCTGCAGGAAGAGGATCAGATTGGCGAGCAGGATCGCGGCGACGATGATCCCGAAGTTGCCGAGCTGCACGAGCATCACGTCGGCTGCGGGGTTCTGCGTGCGATACAGCCAGATTCCGACCATGAGACACAGCGGTGTCGCGAAGTAGCCCAGATCAGCAGGCGAGGGGATCGGGTTGGGAACGCCCAGAACCACTTCGTAGAACGCCCAGATCAGCTGCGAGGCCATGTAGATCAGGCATGCCCAGCTGATCCACAGCCAACCCGCTCGCTCGTAGCCCGCCAGCAGCCGGGTGGTCCGGAAGCACTTCGCCGCCGTTGCGCCGATCACCAGCACCCAGAAGAAGTCGGACCACCAGAACGCCCACGCTGCGCCCTCGAACGCGAGCAGCGGGATCCCGCCGACCGCGAGCAGCAGCGCGAGCAGGGCGAGTGTCGCGAGCCGCTGCTGGCCGACGGCGACCGTTGCCCCCGCGGACCGCTCGTTTCGGGGCGTTGTCGCAGAGCTCACCCGATCCTCTCCCCCCGGCCGCGGCGTGCGCTCGCACGCAACACAACGGCGTTCATCGCCGAGGATCTCGCTCGTCTCGGTCTGTCAGGCTGCCGCCTTCGCGAAAAGATGGCCAATCGAGCCGGGCTGCGCCAACCGAGCGCGGCCCATCGACCGCGCCGTCGCTCCGACCGCGGCCGATGCGCAAGTATTCGGCAAATCGCAGGATCGAGGGCGTCTTTCCGCACCCGAGAGGGGTCTTCGCCGCGCGTTGCCCCGAATCGAGCCGGCGCCTCGGTTTCCACCGGAAGAGCCGCTGGTTCGGCGCGGAGCCCGCGATCGCTGGTCCGCTGGCGACCGGATGCGGTACCGTCCGGCATCCGCAAGAGCGGCCCGCGCGCCGGGCATCGGCAATTGCGAGGATGGCCGGTGCGGGAGAATCGTCCCAGGAAAGCGTTGCCTCGAGTTCCGCGATCCGTGTCGGCGCTGCGCGCACTACGCGACTCCCGGCATGTGGTCGCGCCGTCTCGACCAGGCTCTCGTCTCTGCATTCCGGCGAGCCGTCGTGCATTCAAATTCTGTGCAGCGATTCATTGTCTGACCCGTTCGATCGAGCGACGAATCGCGGCCATGGACCACGCAGCTGTCAGCGCATGGAGCGTGGCGTGAAAGGTTCGAAATGAGTGAAAGAGCCCCGTGGATCACCTACCGCCCGGAGTTGAAGGTTCTCGACTGCACGATTCGCGACGGCGGGTTGATCAACAATCACCGGTTCACGGACGACCTGGTCCGCGAGGTCTACGACACGTGTGTCGAGGCGGGCGTCGACTATATGGAGATCGGCTACAAGAACACGCCGCGCCTGTTTCCCAAGGGAGAATTCGGTCCGTGGAGACACTGCGATGAAGACGATCTGAATCGAGTCGTCGGCGGACACGACGCAGAGAAGACGGGCCTCAAGCTGGCAGCCATGGCCGACGCCGAGAAGAGCGATTGGAAGCAGCAGTTCGTTCCCGCGGAGCAAAGCGTTCTGAGCATGATTCGCGTGGCATTCTACGCGCATCAGGTTTCGGAAGCGGTTCAGATGATCGAGCACGCGCACAGCCTCGGCTACGAGACCACCGCCAATCTGATGGCCGTCTCGAACATCACCGAGACCGA
>JAOUNA010000354.1 GCA_029881215.1 Myxococcales bacterium
TAGCGGTGGGGGAGTGGGTTCTCAGGGAAGCCTGCGCGCAGATCGCGCGATGGCAGCGGGCGGGGTTTGTGCCGGTGCCCGTGGCGGTCAACCTGTCGGGCAGGCAGTTCCGCCGGCGCGACCTCGACGAGGTGGTCTCCGGCGTGCTCGCCGCCGCCGGCGTGGCACCGGCGCTGCTCGAGCTCGAGATCACCGAGAGCTGCCTGATGGAGGATCCGGAGCAGGCCGTGCGGCTGCTGCACCGCCTGCGCGATGCAGGCGTGCGCATCTCCGTCGACGACTTCGGCACCGGCTATTCCAGCCTGTCCTATCTCACGCGCCTGCCGATCACCGCGCTCAAGATCGACCGCAGTTTCGTGCGCGACGCGGTCACCAACGCCGAAGCCGCGTCGATCGTGCGCGCGGTGATCGACATGGCGCACAACCTGCGTTTCACTGTCGTGGCCGAGGGCGTCGAGACCGCGCAGCAGGTCGCTTTCCTGCGCCGGCATGAATGCGACCAAGCGCAGGGCTACCACTACGCGCGGCCGGCGGGCGCGGAGCGCATCCTGGACTGGCTCACCCGCGCCAGCCTCGCCGCATGAGCACGGTCGCCGCGCTGAAGGCAGGAAGCGCACGCGCGGCAACAATGCGCGTGCTCATGGTGGAGGACGACGCGAACGACGCCGAGCTGCTCCAGGCGCACCTGGCCGGCGCGCGCCTCGGCGGCACGGAGATCCTGCATGCCCGCAGCCTCGCCGAGGGGCTGTCGCTGCTGCAATCGCATGACGTGCAGATCACGCTGCTCGATCTCGACCTGCCTGACAGCCAGGGACTGCATACGCTGGAGCGCGTGCGCGCTGTCGCGCGAGGGCCGGTCATCGTCGTCTCCGGCAACGGCCACCCATCGCTGGTGGACGAGGCGCTCAAGCGTCGAGCCTACGATGTGATCCCGAAGAATGAGCTAAACGCGGCCACGCTGCGGCGCGTGCTGCGCCTCGCCATCCGGCACCCGCAGACGGGGGGCGAGGAGGGCGCCAGCGAAGCACGCTACCGCGCGCTGCTCGAGTCCAGCTCCGAGGCGCTGGTGCTGCTCGATGCCAAGGGCCGCATCCAGTACGCAAGCGCCGCCATGCGCCGCGTGCTCGGCTTCAACACGGCGGAGATTCTGGGCCGCCCGGGCCTGGGCTTCGTACTGTCCGACGACCGGCCCGCCGTGCAGAAGGCGTTCGTGGCGTTGGGCGCCGAGCCGGGAAGCTTTGTCACGCTGCGGGTGCGCTTCCAGCACAAGAACGGCGGGCAGCGCGTCCTCGAGAGCTCGCTCGCCAACCGTTTGGGCGACGCCGACGTCGCCGCCATCGTCTGCAGCTATCGCGACGTGACGCAGGAAGAGGAGCACCGCGCGCGCTTCGCCGCCACGTTCGAGAACTCGCCCGTCGGCCTGGCGCACGTGGACCTCGAGGGGCGCTTCCAGCTCGTCAACCGGCGCCTGTGCGCCATGCTCGGCTACACGCCGGCGGCGCTCACGGGACGCACGATGCGTGAGCTCTTGCACCCCGCGGACATCGCCGCCGCCGACGAGCTGCACCGGCAGCTGCGCGCGGGTGTGATCCCGCAGTTCACCGCACGCAGGCGCTACCTGCGCAAGGACGGCGCTACAGTCTGGGTGCAGCTGACAGTATCTCTGGAGCGCGACGCGCTGGGCGTGCCGATGTACGACGTCGCGGCCTTCGAAGACGTGAGTGAGGCCGTGCGCGCCGAGGAACGCCTGCGCGCGAGCGAGAGCCGACTGCGCGCCATCGTCGGCGCCGAGCCCGAGTGCCTCATGCTGATGGACGGCGAGGGCACCTTACTGGAGGTGAATCCCGCCGGGCTCGCGATGTTCGAGGCCGAGAGCCTGGCAGCGGTGGCCGGGCAGTGCGTGTATGCGCTGGTGGCGCCGGAGTGTCGGCAGCGCTACAAAGACCTCACGGACCGCGTCTGCCGCGGCGAGCGCGGTCAGCTCGAGTTCGAGATCGTGGGATTGAAGGGCGCACGCCGCTGGATGGAAATGCACGCGGTGCCTCTGCAGGACGCAGCGACGGGAAAGACGCTCGCGCTGAGCATCACGCGAGACGTCACCGCGCGAAAGCATGCCGAGCTCGCGACCGCGCGCGTGCGGCGCATGTACCTGGCGCTGAGCAGCGCGAGCGAAGCGATCATCAAGATCGACGACGAGCGGGCGCTGTTCCGGCGCATCTGCGAGCTGCTCGTGGA
>JAOUNA010000132.1 GCA_029881215.1 Myxococcales bacterium
AGGCAGGTGGCGCGGCGCGCGTTGCAGCACTTCCTCGTAGGAAGCGATGGCCCGCTGCAGAAAGCCGCCCTGGCGAAAGTCCGCAGCCAGATCGGCGAGCGCCGCGACGGATTCCCCGGCATCGAGATCGGCGCGGAGCAGGAGATTCTGGTGAATGCGAATGGCGCGTCCGATCTCGCCGCGCATCCGATACAGCCGACCCAGTGCGAGGTAGGGCTCGACCGCATTCGAATCCATACGAACCGCGCAGCTCAAGAGATCCTCCGCCCGATCCAGATCGCGCTCGAGAACAGCGAGCAATGCCCCATGAAGCGCCGCCTCGACGTCGCGCGGCACACCGCGCTCCTTACGGAACGCGCGTCTCCACCAACGCATGTCTTCTACGCGCCGCGGCCGAGTGGTTCCCGCGCAGGCAGTCCTTCGGACGCTGCCTCGCGGGGCTCACCCGGTGCGGGAGGGTCGGGGGCGAGGGGAAGATTGCGAAGCTGATGAATCTCGGACTCGAGGCCAGCCAACACGCGCCGATAGCGTCGCCTCATCAATCCGCTCTTCAACGCGAGATACATCCAGCCGATTCCGGTGCAGGCGGCGCCGGCGGCGAACGTCACCAGGAGCACCTTCCACAGCGAAACTTCAGCGGTTTCACCGATCACCCAGTGCACGCGCACGGGAGTGCCGTTTTGCGCAGCGAATTGCCAGCCGATGTACAGCGCGCCCGCAAACAGCGCGAGTACCAGCAAGAATCGGATCCGGCGCATCCCGCTCGTCCTTCCTCGGGGGGGAGGTTGTCGCGATCAGAATCCGCCGTGACCTCGAGTGTCTTCCTGCTCACGCCCGTCGACCATCTCCTTCAGCTCCTTGCCCACCTTGAAGAACGGCGTGCGCTTGGCCGAGATGTGCACCGGCTCGCCCGTCTTGGGATTGCGACCCTCCCGAGCCTCGCGGATCTTGACCTGGAAGCTGCCGAACCCCCGAATCTCGATCCGCTCTCCCTGGCGAAGCGCCTGCGCCATCGACTCGAAAATCGTATTCACCACGATTTCCGTGTCCTTCTTGGAAATGTGCGGCGTCCGCTCCGCGACGGCCTCGATCAGTCCGCTCTTCGTCATCTCAGCCCTCCTCTTCTTCGCCGGCCTTGCGCGCGAGCTTCTCAGCCAGGAGATCGCCCAGCGTCGTTGTCTGGCTCGTCGCCTGCTGCACCGCGAGCTTCTTCAAAGCATCTCTCTGCTCCCTGTCCGTGAGCGCCCGAATCGACAGCGAGATCTTCTGCTCGACAGGATCCACCTTCGTGATCAGGGCCGTCACTTCCTGCCCGACCTGCACCACTTCCGACGGATTCTCCACGCGATCGCCGGAAAGCTCCGAGTTGTAGATGAGGCCTTCGATTCCTTCTTCGAGCTTCACGAATGCACCGAAATCGGCAAGACTCGAAACGGATCCCTTGATCTCCGATCCGACCGGATACTTCTTCAGGATCTCGTCCCAGGGATTCTTCTCCAACTGCTTGATTCCGAGTGAGAACTTCTCGTTCTCCTTGTCGATCTTGAGCACCACCGCCTCGACCACGTCGCCCTTCTTGAACTTCTCACCCGGGTGCTTGATCTGCTCCGTCCACGAGATGTCCGAGACGTGCACGAGGCCGTCGATCCCTTCTTCGAGACCGACGAAGATCCCGAAGTTGGTGATGTTTCGAATCGCGCCCGAAACCCGCGTTCCGATCGGATACTTCTCCTCGATCACGCTCCACGGATTCGGCTCGATCTGCTTCATGCCGAGCGAGATCTTTCTCTCGCGCTCGTCCACGTCGAGGACGATCGATTCCACCGTATCGCCAACGGTAACGACCTTCGAGGGATGCTTGATGCGCTTCGTCCACGACATCTCGGAGACGTGAATCAAGCCCTCGATGCCCGGCTCGAGCTCGATGAACGCTCCGTATTCCGCCAGGGAGACCACGCGGCCCTCCACGCGCTTGCCGATCGAATAACGCATGGACGCATCGATCCACGGATCGGGCTGGATCTGCTTGAGTCCGAGAGAGACGCGCTCGCTGTCGGAGTCGAACTTGAGCACCTTGACCTTGATCTCGTCGCCCACCTGGAACAATTCGCTCGGGTGGGAGACGCGACCCCAGGACATGTCCGTCACGTGCAGCAGGCCGTCGATGCCTCCGAGGTCGATGAAGGCACCGTAATCCGTCAGGTTCTTGATGACGCCGTCGACGATCTGCCCCGGGGCAAGCGTCTGCAGCGTGTTCTCGCGGAGCTTCTTGCGCTCCGTTTCGAGCAGCGCGCGGCGGGACAGCACGATATTCGCGCGGCGCTTGTTGAACTTGATGATCTTGAACTTGAGCTTCTGTCCCACGACCTGCTCGAGATTTCTCACCGGACGAAGATCGACCTGGGATCCCGGCAGGAACGCCTTCACTCCGATGTCGACCGCGAGTCCGCCCTTGACCCGCGAAATCACCACGCCTTCCACGGCCTCGTCGGCCTTGTAGGCGCGGCTGATCTCGTCCCAGATCTTGAGTCGATCCGCCTTCTCCTTCGACAGAATGATGCGCCCGTCTTCACCCTCGGATTCTTCCAGCAGGACGTCTACTTCGTCGCCAACCTTCACCAGGACGGTTCCGTCGTCGGCCATGAACTCCCACGCGGGAACCAATCCTTCGGACTTGAAACCGATGTCGATCTGAACGTGTTCGTCGTCGATGGAGAGGACCTTGCCGCGAACGACCTCCCCCTCCTTCAAGGACTTGATGCTGTTTTCGAACAGCGCGGCGAACCCTTCGCCGGTTGTTTCGGTGGCTGTATCACTCATGATCCGTACTTCGATCTCCTGTTCCGTCCCCCCCTCGAGTCGAAGAGGGTGTGTTGGTTTCCGTGCACGCCGTGTGCTCACCACTTGGCAGCGGTGACGTGCGGGAAAGTGTCTCTCGCGCAGAAGCCAAGATCTGCTCCAGAACCTCTGCATCCGCCGCTTCGATGGCCCGCGCGATCTCGGTCAGCGCCGCCCCGACCCGCTGGAGCGGAGCGGTCAGGGCCTTTCGATTTGCCGTGAGAATGTCGCCCCAGAGCTCCGCGTCGCTGCGCGCGATGCGCGTGAAGTCGCGGAATCCGGATCCCGCCACCGCCCCCGCTCCCGCCGGCGCGTTCTCCAGCGCCCGGGCGAAGGCAAATGCGAGCACGTGAGGCACGTGGCTCACCCAGGCCACCTCGACGTCGTGGGTCATGGCCTCGCGCCGCACCGTCACGGCGCCGAGCCCGCGCCAGAACTCGTGAACGCGCTCGACCGCGCGAGCGTCCTGCGCCTCCGTGACGACACACGTCGCGCCCTCGAAGAGGTCGGCGCGCGCGTGATTCATGCCGCGCTCGTGGCTTCCCGCCATCGGGTGGGAGCCCACGTAGACGGCGCCCGGCGGCAGGAGCCCGGGCAATGTCTCGATCAGCGGCGACTTGACGCTGCCCACATCGGTCACGATCGCGCCCTCGCCGAGGCCCGGCGCGAGCTGGCGCAGCGTATCGGCCATGGCGTAGACCGGCGTCGCGAGGACCACGAGCTCCGCGCCTCTCGCCACGTCTTTCAGCGACGCGATCTCGTCCACCGCACCTTCGCGCAGGGCGCGCTCGCGCACATCCTGCCGACGCGTGGCGCCGACGACCCGCGCAGCCACACCGCGCCGCTTCGCGGCCAGCGCAACCGAGCCACCCAGGAGCCCCAATCCCACGACCGCCACGCATTCGAACGAACGACTCACGGTGCGCTCTCCAGCAGACGTCGCAGCGTCTTGATCAGCCGCTCGTTCTCTTCCGGCAGCCCCACGCTGATCCGCACGCAATCCGCCAGGCCGAAGGTCGCGAGGGGGCGCACGATCACGCCCTCGCGCAGCAGCCGATCGTGCAGGTCGGGGCCCGTGCGCGCCAGCACGAAGTTGGCATCCGTCGGCCATACCTCGATGCCCAGCGCCGTGAGCTCGCGCCCCAGGTATTCGACGCCCTCATCGTTGACCCGGCGCGAACGCTCGACATGCTCGCGGTCGTCCAGCGCGGCCAGCGCCGCGACTTCTGCCACGCGACTCACATTGAACGGATGGCGTGCGCGCTGCAGATAGTCCGCGAGCTCTGCATCCGCGATGCCATAGCCGATGCGCAGACCCGCGAGGCCGTAGATCTTCGAGAAGGTGCGCAGGACGATCGTGCCCGGTCGCCGTTCGAGCCAGGCGAGCGCATCGGGGAAGTCGCTGCGGCGCACGTACTCGACGTACGCCTCGTCCACCGCGAGAACCGCGCTCTCGGGGAGGGACGCCGCGAAGGCGTCGAAGGCAGCGGCGCCCACGCTCGTCCCGGTCGGGTTGTTGGGGTTGCACACGAACACCAGTCGCGTGCGCTCGGTCACGGCGCGGCGCATGGCATCGAGATCGTGCGTGTACGAAGCGTCGAGCGGCACGCCCACCGGTGTCGCACCCATGCCCTGCACCACGATCGGATACATCGCGAACGACGGCCACGCGAAGACCGCCTCGTCTCCCGGGCCGAGGAGCGTCTTGGCCAGGAACTCGAGAATCTCATCGGCGCCCGCGCCGAAAACGAGCTGACGCGCGTGCACGCCGAGCCGGCGCGACAGCGCCGAGCGCAGGCCGAAAGACGCGCCGTCCGGATACCGGTGGACATTGCCCAACTCCGCACGCACGGCCGCGAGCGCCTTCGGCGAGGGTCCGACGGGGCTCTCGTTCGAAGCGAGCTTGATCGCACCGGAGATGCCCAGCTCGCGCTCGAGCTCCTCGGCCGGCTTGCCGGGCTGGTACGGCTGCAGCGACCGGATGTGCGGCTTGACGATGCGCTCGAGCGCCACCCTATCGGCCCCCCGCACTCGGCGCGACGTCGGCGCGCGGAAACGATCCGAGAATGCGCGTGGAGTTCGCCACCGCAGAGGCCGCGGCGAGCGCCTCCGCCACCCGCGCCTCGCTGCGATGTCCCTCGAGGTCGAGGAAGAAGAGATACTCCCAGGGCTTGCCCTGGATCGGCCGGAGCTGGATCGAGGTCAGATTGACGCCGCGGCTGGCCATCGGCTCGATCAGCCGGTGCAGCCCACCCGCCTCGTCCTTGCGAATGGTGAACACGACCGACGTGAGATCGCTGCCGCTCGGCGGCGACTGCTCCGTCCCGATCACGAGAAAACGCGTGCTGTTGTCGCGGCGATCCTCGATCGCAGTCTCGATGCTGCGCAGGCCGTAGACCCGACCCGCGACGCCGCTGCCGATCGCCGCAACCGATGCGTCCCCCGCGGCCAAATGCGCCGCGATCGCCGTGCTCGCGGTCTCCACCCGCTCCGCGTCGGGCAGGTGGGCAGCGAGCCAGCGGCGACACTGGGCCAGCGGCTGCGGATGCGAGGCCACGCGCCGCACGTCCTCGATGCGTCCGCTCTTGGACAGCAGATCGTGCGAGATGCGCAACACCTCCTCGGCGCAGATCGTGACCTCGAACTCCGCCAGCGCATCGAGAGTCTGGGTGACCACGCCCTCGGTGGTGTTCTCGACGGGGACGATGCCGAGCTCTGCCTTGCCGTTCTCCACCGCGGAGAACACCTCGGGAATCGTCGCCACACCGCTCAGGCAGGCGAGCTCGCCGAACTTCTGCAGGGCCGCTTCGTGGCTGAACGTGCCCTCCGGGCCGAGGTACGCCACGCGCACCGGCTCTTCGAGCGAGCGCGTCGCCGAGATGATCTCGCGGAACACCGGCGCCAGGCCCGCGTCCGGAAACGGCCCGCGGTTGGCGCGAACCAGCGCCTCCACGATGCGCAGCTCTCGGGAGGCCTCGTAGACGGGCGCGCCACTCGTCCGCTTCAAATCGCCCACGGCCCGGACGAGCTGTGCCCGCTGGTTCAGCTGCTCGAGCAGCGCCCGATCCACGGCATCGATCTGCTCGCGCAACCGGACGAGCTCGCTCTCCACATCCGCGGATGTGCGCGCGGGGCTCGTTTTCTCCGGCTGGACCATGCTCGGTTCCCGTCTGCGCCGCTGCGCTCCCGCGGATCGCGCGGCTGATTTCTTCCGCCAGACGACGCCGGAACCCGGACGGATGCGGAAACACGCGGCCACGGACTCCGATCGAACACCCGACTCTTCGACACACGGGGGTCGTGACGGGGCCCCCGCAGCCGGGTGCCCCGCAAATCAACAGATGCGCTAACCCCCTGAAAAAGCTTGGGCAATATACTTGAGGGCATCCCCCTGTGCAAACGCCCTGGAAGCGATTTTCCGTGAAATTGCGGCCAGTTATCTCGTTTCCCACACGCGGCTGCCCCTCGGGACAGATTTTCACCTAACTCATCGAAGTCAAAAGGATTTTCACTGCTGAGACGCGCGCATGGAGCGTCAAGACGCAGGGTGGGCGCGTCGATAAGGAGCATCGCGGGGGAAACGATTTCGGATGGTGGAAGCCCAGCTCGAGCAGAACCGGACGCCCCTGAACAGCCTGGCGACCAAGATCATCCTCTTCGTCTTCCTGTCCACGTTCGCCACGGCGTTGGCCGTCAGCTGGATCGCGATCCAATCGACGCACAAGTCCCTGCGCGGCGTCGTGGATCACATGTATCCCCTGGCCCTCTACCACACCGCGCCCCGGGCCAACTCTTGGCTGCGCGCCGCCGAGCTCGAGGTCTTCGGCCTGGCGCGTCGATACGACCCGAGCGACGCGCCGGATCTGCTCACCAGCGCGCTCGCGAATGCCGCCAGGGATTCGCTGTTCCTGGACGCCATCGTCGCCTTCGCAGCGGACGGCTCGGTCCGCGCCCAGAGTGGACCCCCGCCCGACGCGGTGTCGTGGCGCCAGCTCGCCGCCAGCCGTGCGCGGCCAGAACCGGGGCTGCAGAGCGTCGACCTGCCGGACGGGTCTCGCGCGCTCGCCGTCTGGTCCGTCCCATCCCGCGCAGCCGGCAACTCGGGCTTCTTCGCGCTGCTGAATCGCAGCGAGCTCGCCTCCCTGCTCGAAACCGAGCTTCCAGACGCGGCGAGCGCGCTCGCCATCGTCGACGGCGCGGGCCGCGTGCTGGTTGCAGCCGGGGCCAATCCGCCGGCGCAGGTCGATCTCGCCGCGATGGCCGAACGCGACGAGGAGCACATCCAGGGCTACGACGTGGGCCGGAAGCGCATCATCGGCGTCTCGCGACCGCTCGAAGCGAGCGACTGGCACATCGCCATCCAGGCCTCCTTCGACGCGGCATTCGCACCCATGCTCACTGTCGTCACGCGAATTTTTCTCGTCGATCTGATCGTCATCCTCTTCTTCAGCGTGCTGGCCTATCGCGTCACGGCCAAGGTAATCCGTCCGATCGAGAATCTCTCCGAGAGCGCTCGGCGCATCGCCCAGGGCCAGATCGAGATCGAAATTCCCGAAGTGGATACGCACGACGAAATCGGCCTTCTGACATGCACGTTCAACGACATGATCCAGCAGCTGCGTCGAAACCACGATGAAATCGAGACGGCCAACCGAAACCTGACGGATCGCAACATCCGCCTGCAGCAGCTCAACGAAGTGTTGAATCAGCTGTCGATCACCGACGGACTGACCAAGCTCCACAACCACCGCTTCTTTCAGGACCATCTCACGCGGGAGATCAAGCGCGTCAACCGGACGCGCGAACCTCTCTCGATGCTTCTCATCGACATCGACGATTTCAAGCAGCTCAACGATCGATTCGGCCACGCGTCGGGCGACGAACTGCTCTCGCGAATCGCGCGAATCCTCAACGACGCGGTCCGCGAATCCGACCTGCTCGCGCGCTATGGCGGCGAGGAGTTCGTCATTCTCGCGTCCAACACCGAGATCGAGGGCGCCGAGCAGCTCGCCGAAAAGGTCCGCACGGAGATCGCCGAGAGCTCGTTCATCCTGGATGACTCCCTGCGCCCGCTGCGGGTCACGGTCTCGGTCGGAGTCGCGCAGTTCATGGGGAACCGCAAGCGATTCTTCGATCAGACAGATCAGGCGCTCTACAGCGCAAAGGCGGCCGGCAAGAACTGCGTCGTGGTTCACGAAGACGCCGAGAAGCAGCACCAGAAGAAGGCCTGACCCGGTGCCGGAGCCCGGCGGCGGCGCGTCCGTTGCCCAGCCGTGAACGCGCCGCATGCATCTGCAATGCTCTCCCCATGAGCATCGTCATCGGCCTGACGGGCGGCATCGCCAGCGGCAAGAGCAGCGTGGCTCGAATCTTCGAAGAGCTGGGCGCGACGGTGCTCGATGCGGATGCCATCGTCCGCGAGCTGCAGTCTCCCGGATCGCCGGTGCTCGAGGAGATTGCCGCTGCCTTCGGCCGCGAGCTGATTCGCGACGACGGCAGCCTCGATCGCGAGGCACTCGGCGCGATCGCCTTCGGGGACGAAGGCGCCCGAAGGCGCTTGAACGCGATCGTGCACCCCCGCGTGGCCGCCGAGATCACGCGGCGCGTCGCCGCAGCGCGAGCCCAGGGCGCCGCCGTGATCGTGATCGACATCCCGCTTCTCTTCGAAACGCGCGATTCCGCAGACAGCGGCGTCGAGCCCACTCAATTCGACGCAACCGTCGCGGT
>JAOUNA010000133.1 GCA_029881215.1 Myxococcales bacterium
AGAAAGACGATCCGATCCCGCAGCAGCCGCGAGTAGATGTCGAACGCTCTCTCGCCCCGCTGGCTCTGCTCGATGACCATCGGGATCAAGGGCATGCTGGCCTCCCACTGGCGCACGACAACTCTCCCGCGCGGCTCGCCCCCCATCCAACAGAGTACCCAACCGCTGCGCAGACACGAGCGCAGCGGCGCGACGCTGTCCGTCGGGAGCGCGTGCACGCGCCTGCGGAGCGCTGTTCAGGCCGAATCGTGATTTCGGGAAATCCCCCTGGATGCCTCGTTGCGGCGCCACGGGCAGCGCAGCCGCAGCGGCTGTCTCGATCGCTTTCGATGCAGGCTGGATCGGCTCTCGACGCGGCCTGCTCCATCCGTTGGCGAGAGCCTTCGCTTGCTTCCGAAGCCGGGGGGGTGCCTCGGATGCGGTCGCGGCGTGTGAAACCAGCTCTAACTACCCGCCGTTTCTTCGACTTTAGCTATGGAGGCGAGGAAATCAAGCGCCTTCTCGGGAACCAGCTGGCTGCGTGCCAGCAGCGCTGCGCCTTCCTCTCCGAGCGTCTGGCGCAGCTGCGCCACGTCCATCCCCTCCTGGGCCGCGAGCCACTGCAGGTGGGTGCCGATCTCCTCGGTCGAGACCTGGATCTCCTGCTCCTTCGCCACCGCCTCCAGCAGCAGCCGCTCGCGCACCCGGCGCTCGGCCGCCGGACGCCACTCCTCGCGCCAGCGTTCGAGCTGTGCGTGCAGGGCTGCCTCCGGCACCGCACCGTGCATGCGCTCGGCGGCGGCGCGCAGCTCCTGCTCGAGCTGGCGCTCCACGAGTCCGAGCGGCACGTCGAAGGGCGTGCGCTCGATGAGCGCGTCCAGCAGCGAGCGGCGCAGCTCGGACCGCGCGGCGTTCTCGCGCATCTCGTGCAGATCGCTCCGAATCCGCTCGCGCAGCGCCTCGAGCGTCTCGAAGTCGCCCAGATCCTTGGCGAACTCGTCGTCCAGATCCGGCAGCTGGCGGCGCTTGATCTCCGCCACGTGCACTTCGAACACGGCCTCCTTGCCAGCCAGCGTGCGGTTCTCGTATGCGTCCGGAAAGGTCACGCGCACCTCGCGATCGTCGCCGGCGACCGCGCCCACCAGCTGATCCTCGAAGCCCGCGATGAAACGACCCGCGCCGATCTCCACCTCCACGTCCCGG
Organism: Myxococcales bacterium; assembly: GCA_029881215.1. Lineage (GTDB taxonomy): Bacteria > Myxococcota_A > UBA9160 > UBA9160 > SMWR01 > JAOUNA01. The sequence continues at coordinate 1,183 of JAOUNA010000133.1, forward strand.
CCGCTGCCGCCTTCGAAGGGCTCGCCATCGATGCGGCCCACGAAGTCGACGGCGAGAACGTGCCCCGCCGCAGCCTGCGTGCCCGCGGGCTCCTCGACCACCGGCGCCTGGCGCAGGCGCAGGCGTTCGAGCTCCGCGTCCACCTCGTCGTCGGCCACCGCCACCCGAGGACGCCGCGCGGGGAGCCCCGCGAGCTCGCCGAGCGCGATGCTCGGTGCAACCTCGACGCGGGCCACGTAGTGGAACGCCTCGTCGGGTCGCGGCGGCTTGGCGTCGATCGCGGGCGGCGCCACGGGCTTCAGCGCCGTCTGCTCGATGGCGTCGGGGAGCGTTTCTCGCACCAGCGCAGTCTCGATCTCCTCGACGATCGAGGCGCCGTAGAGCCGCTCCAGCACCGACCGCGGTGCCTTGCCGGGACGGAAGCCCTTCACGCGCGCGTTTCGTGCGAGATCGCGATACGCCCGCTCGAATGCCTTGCGCACGCGCTGCGCGTCGACGCGCACCTCCACGCGGTGCGTAACCGGATTCTCCTGCGTGGCGGTGGCGCGGATGGAGGTGTCTGCCGCGCCGCGCTCGCTGGATTCGGGATTCGTGTCGGTCTGCACGTTCGTCTCGGAGTTCATGGAGGTGGAAGATCTGGCAATCTCGCGGGAGGGTGGAGCTCGCGGCTGCGTGGCTGGCTTCGATCTGGCTTCGGGGTGGTGCCGGGGACAGGACTCGAACCTGCACGCCCTCTCGGGCGGTGGCTCCTAAGGCCACCGCGTCTACCAGTTCCGCCACCCCGGCGCAACGTGATGGCCGACTCCTCGCGCGCGCCGCGACTGCGTCGGCTCCGAACCAGACGATCCGAGCCCGCGGCCCGCGACCCGCAGGAGGATGGCGTCCATCGCCGCCGACGGCAACTCGCGCGCCGCGCGGCTCGCTCGTCCCTCGCATCCGTCGACGCGATCCGGAAGTGGTGAGCGCGCGGGGGCTCGAACCCCGGACCTAGGGATTAAGAGTCCCTTGCTCTACCAACTGAGCTACGCGCCCGGCCCGACCTTAGGGTGGGAAATCTGTGGTGGCAAGGGGCCCACGATCAGTCACGCGTCCCGTCGGGCGCGCCAAAGCCTCCCCCGCCGGGCGTCTCCACGACGAGTCGATCTCCCACATCGAGATGCAACGTCACGGCACCCGGAAGCACTTCGCTGCGGCCGTCGGCGCGCTCCACCCGATTCTCGCCCGGGCGCCCGGCGGCGCCGCCGCGCAGACCGTAGGGCGCGACGGCGCGACGCTCGCTCAGCAGCGACGCCGTGACGGGCGCCCGGAATTCGTAGGCACGCACCAGTCCGTCGCCGCCGCGCCAGCGCCCCGCGCCGCCGGAGCCGCGGCGCAGCGCGAAGCGCAGCAGTCGCACGGGATGGCGCGCTTCGAGCACCTCCGGATCGGTGATGCGGGTGTTCGTCATGTGCGTGTGCACACCGGAGGCGCCGTCGAAGCCGTCGCCGGCCCCCGCACCGCCACCGATCGTCTCGTAGTATCCGAAGCGCGCGTCACCGAAGGCGACGTTGTTCATGGTGCCCTGGCTCGCCGCCACGCGGTCCAGCGCGCCGAGCAGCACGTCGACCACGCGCTGCGATGTCTCCACGTTGCCTCCCACGACGGCGGCACCGGGCGGGGGATCGAGGAGCGAGCCGGGCGGAATGCGAATCTCGACCGGCTCGAGACAGCCGCCGTTCAGGGGGATGCGCTCGGCCACGAGTGCGCGCAGCACATAGAGGACGGCGGCCCGCACGACGGCGCGCGGCGCGTTCAGATTGCCGGCAACCGCGGGGCCGGTGCCGGCAAAGTCGATGACCATGCGCTCCCCTTCCACGCGCAGCGTGACACAAACCGGAGTACCGTCGTCCATGCGATCTGCAAAGGCATGGGTGCCGTCCGGAAGGCGCGCGATCTCGCGGCGCACCTTGCCCGCGGCCGCCGCCTGCAGCTGCCGCATCGTGACCGCCACCGCCTCCTCCCCCTGCTCCGCGACGATCGCCCGCAGCAGCTCCACGCCACAGCGATTGGCCGCCACCATCGCCTCGAGCTCGGCCACGTTGTCGTCCGGAATGCGCGCCGGATAGCGCGCCCCACCGAGCCGCGCGCGCAGCTGCGCCTCCTCGAAGCGCCCGGCGCGCACCAGCCGGAACGGCTCGAGCAGCACACCCTCCTCTTCGAGCGTGCGCGAATCCGCCGGCATCGATCCGGGCGTGACGCCGCCGATGTCCGCGTGATGCCCGCGGCTCGCCACGAAGAAGGCGGGGTGCGCGGCGCCGCTGAATACCGGCGTCACCGCGGTGACGTCCGGGAGGTGGGAGCCGCCCGCGAACGGGTCGTTCGTGACGACGACGTCGCCGGCCGCCAGGTCCGGGAAGCGCTCGCGCACCACCTGAACCGTCTCGGCCATGGCGCCCAGGTGCACCGGAATGTGCGGCGCGTTCGCCACCAGCCCTCCCTCGGCATCGAACACCGCGCAGGAGTAGTCGAGGCGCTCCTTGATGTTGGTCGAAACCGAGGTGTTGCGGAGCACCGCGCCCATCTGCTCCGCGATGGACATGAAGCGGTTGCCGAAGACCTCGAGACGGATCGGGTCGGGGCGCGCCAGGTCGTCGTGGGCCGGTCGCGGCGGGCCCGTCTCGTCGTGCAGGATCAGCGCACCCTCCGGCCCGACGCGCAGCCGGAAGCCCGGATCGAGCACGACGGTTCCCGTGTCCTCGAGAATCAGCGCGGGCCCCTCCAGCATCACACCCGGCACGATCGCCTCGCGCGCGTAGACCGGTGCGCTGAGGCGGCCCGCCCCGGGAAACCACACCGACGCGCACCGCAGCGCGACGGGGGCAGACGTCTCCGCTGCGCGCGGCGCCTGAGGCAGCGCAGGATGCCGCACGCGCGCCACCACGCGCACGCGGGCGGTGACGATCTCGATCGCGCGTCCTGATCGCGTGTAGCCGAAACGGCGCGCGTGCTCCTGGGCGAATGCCGCCGCCCAGTCGGGCGCCATCCCCTCGCGGGGCTCGGAAATCGGCAGCGGCATCTCGGTTCCCGCGTAGCGCAGGTCGAGCACGCGCCCGACCTCGAGCGCGCCCGCTTCCGCGCCCTCTCGCTCCAGCGCCGCGCGCCCCGCGCGCTCGAGCTGGGCGAAGCTCTCGCGCACGGGCTCGGGCAGGGCCCCCGTGCGCGCGGGGCTGGGCAGGGGTACGCGGCCCGCGTCGCGCTGACCGTCCCAGCTGAGATCCGCGGTCCCGATGCCGTACGCGGAGAGGATGCCCGCCAGCGGATGCAGAACGATGCGCGGCATGCCGAGAGCCCGCGCGATCGCGCAGACGTGCTGCCCACTCGCCCCGCCGAAGCCGACGAGCGCGCAGTCCCGAGGATCGACGCCGCGCGCCGTGGAGACCTGGGTGATCGCCTGCGCCATGTTCGCGTTGGCAACCTCGACGAAGCCGGCGGCGATCTCATCGGGCGAGAGCGCGTGGCCGGCCACGCGCAGCGCCTGCTGCAGCGCTGCCAGCGCCTGCTCCACCGGCGCGTGGCGCAGCGCAAAGGGGAAGCGATCGGGCTGCACGCGGCCGAGCGCCAGATTCGCGTCGGTGAGCGCGAGCGTGTCCGCTTCGGCCTTGCCGTAACACAGCGGGCCGGGATCGGCGCCGGCGCTCTCGGGCCCGACGGTCAAGCGAAAGCCATCGAATCGGCACAGGGAGCCGCCTCCCGCAGCCACGGTGTGGATGCGCAGCATCGGCGCGCGCACGCGCACTCCGCCCACCAGCGTCTCGAAGGCGCGCTGCGCCACGCCGTCCTCGATGAGCGACACATCCGTCGAGGTGCCGCCCATGTCGAAGCCGACCGCGCGCGCGCAGCCGACGAGCGCGGCCACGCGCGCAGCGCCCACCACCCCCCCCGCCGGACCCGAGAGCAGCGCACTGGGTCCGCGGAAGCGCTCGGCATCCGTGAGCCCTCCCGAAGACTGCATGAAGCGCAGCTGCGCGCGCGGCAGTGCCTCGCGCAGCGCGGCGATGTGCCCGCGCAGCAGGGGCGTGAGATAGGCGTCGACACACGCGGTCTGACCGCGTGCCAGCAGCCCCTGCTCGCGCGCGATCTCGTGCGATGCCACCACGTGGTCGAAGCCGAGCTCGGCCGCGAGCGCCGCCACACGGCGCTCGCCCTGCGGATGCGCGTAGGCGTGGATGAAGACGATCGCCAGCGCGCGGTTGCCGTCGCGGCGCACGGCTTCCAGCGCCGCGCGGACGGCGCGCTCGTCCAACGGCTCGAGCCACGCCCCCGCCGCATCGACGCGCCCGTCCACCTCCAGCGTGACGCGGTGCAGCGGCGCCGGCTTCTCGATGCGCAGAGCGAACAGCTCGGGCCGCTCCTGGGTGCCGATCTCGAGCACGTCGCCGAGACCGCGGTTCGCGAGCAGCGCGGTCGGCACGCCGCGGCGTTCGAGCAGCGCATTGGTCGCCACCGTGCTGCCCAGCTTCACCAGACACGGCGGCAGCGCCGCGCCCGCCCCCGACACGCCCGCGCGCTCGAAGATGCTGCAGATCGCCTCCACCGGCGCCGCATCCGACGACAGCCGCTTCGTCGTGTACAACGCCCCGTCCGGCGCGAGGCCGATGCAATCGGTAAAGGTTCCGCCGCGGTCGATCCAGAACTCCCAGATCATCGGGCGCGGCGCCGCAGCGGGCGCACCGCGCGGCGCACGGCCGCCTGCAGCGGTGCATCCCCGATCCATCGAACCGCGACCAGCGTGACGGCCGCGTAGATCGCCCCGCCGGCCGCGAGCGCGCACAGGGCGCGGAGCGCGCCCGCGGCGGGCAGCGGCAGCGCGCGAATCGACGCCGCGGTGAACACCCCGGCCAGCGCGGCGCTCGCCGTCGCGCGCAGCGCCGTTGCGAGCAGCGGTCGCAGCGCCGGTCCCGCGTGCAGGCGACGAGCGAGTGCGAGTGTCGCCAGCGCGCTCGCGCTCATGCCGAGCACGCCGGCCCAGGCGAGCCCCGGCGCTGCGTAGCGCTCGCCCAGGAACCAGTAGAGCGCGGCGGCCGCCAGCGCGATGCCGGTGGCGAGCAGCATCGGCCGCCACGTGTCGCCCCGCGCATAGAAGGCGCGCACGGCGATCTGCTGGACCACCCAGCCCGGCACGGCGAACGCAAAGATGCGCAGCAGCGCCACCACCTGGAGCGTGTCGGCGGAGCCGAAGCGACCCCGCTCGTAGAGCAGCGTCACGAGGGGTTCGGCGAACACCAGGAACGCGACGCTCGCGAGCACGGACAGCCCGACGCCCGCGCGCAGCGTCTCGAGCAGCGTCCGGTGCATCTCATCCGGTCGCCCCTCCGCCCAGAAGCGCGCCAGCAGTGGCAGCGCGGCGGTCGCGATGGCCTGGCCCACGATCGCCACCGGCACGAGCATGAGTCGCCGTGCGTACGCGAGGTGCGCCACCGTGCCACTCGGCAGCAGCGCGCCGAACCAGCGGCCATACCATTCGTCGACCGTGATCAGCGAGACGCCGATCATGAGCGGCAGCGCCACCACCAGATAGTGCACGAAGTCCCGGTCGAAGGGCGCGAAGCGCAGCCGGATGCGGGAGATGCCGGCCCGCCTCACCTCGAAGAGCGGCGCCAGGAAGGGGCCGAGGATCGCACCCGCGAGGGCTCCCCAGGCGAAGCCTTCGGCGCCCAGCGTTCCGCCGAGCGCCAGCCCCCCGACGATGATCGCGAAGTTGTACAGCACCGGCGCCAGCGCCTGCGTGGTGAAGCAGCCGTGCGCCATCAGCGCCCCACGGATCACCCCGCCCGCGATGAAGAAGATCTGCGCGGGCAGCAGGATGCGGGTGAGGTACGCGGCGAGCGCGCGGGTCTCGGGCGCGAAGCGCGGAAACTGCACGGCGACCAGCGCATCCGCCTGCCACCAGAGCACCCCGGTCAGCAGCACCGCGAAGGCGCTCGTGGTGCCGAGCACGCCGGCGAGGAAATGGGCCGCCCCGTCCTCGCCCGCGCTGCTGCGCAACCGCGTGTAAAAGGGGATGAAGGCGATGGCGAGCGCGCCGCCCGCGAGCAGGTGATTGAGCAGATCGGGCAGGATGAATGCGGCGTAGTACGCGTCCGCTTCCGCCGTGGCGCCGATGCGCCAGGCGAGCACCGCATCGCGCACGTAGCCGAGCACGCGCGAGAGCAGCACGCTCGCGGCGAGCACCGCGGCCACCGCGGTGAGCTGTCCGCGGTGCGGCCCTCCACTCCCACTCTCGCTCACGCCACCCCCCGCTCCCGGAGTATGGAGCAGCGCGCCGACCGCGGCAGCCCGATTCCCGGCTCAGGCGAGCCCGAGCCGCGCCAGAGCTTCGGCCAGCACGTCGGCGAGCAGCGCCTCGAGTGGACGCCCTTCGAGCTCGGCCAGGATTCCGAAGGAGCCATCCGGCGCGAACGTCGGCAGCGGATTCATCTCGAGGAAGCGGGGGCGCCCCGCCGCGTCGAGGCGGAAGTCCACGCGTGAAAAATCGAGACACTCGAGCGCGACGTAGGCGCGCAACGCGAGCGCCCCGAGCTCGGCTTCGAGCGCGGCATCCAGGTGGCCGGGCGTCACGCCGCGCCAGCCCGCCGCGGGAGCGCGGTACCGCTCGACGGCGTGGAGTCCGATCCGCGTCGTCTCCTCGAGCGCGCGCTGGAGCACGGGCAAGGCGCGAGGTGGCGCATTGCCGACGACGGTCACCGTGTACTCGGGGCCGGGCAGGAACTCCTCCACCAATGCCGGCTGGCGGTAGTCGCGCACGATGCGCTCGACCTCCCGCACCAGCGCCGCCCCATCCCTGACCCGCGAGGTCGGGCCGATGCCCTTGGCCGTGCCTTCCCAACGCGGCTTCACGAAGAGCGGAAAGGCGCTGCCCGCAGCGAACCGGCGCGCCGCGGCGCCCGAGCGGAACACGCGCGACTCGGGCACGGGAACCCCCGCCGCGGCGACGCGCTGGCTCGCCCAGACCTTGTCGAGCGTGGTCGACAGCGTGAGCGCATCGGAGCCGAGCGCCGGCACGCCCGCCATCTCCAGCAGCAGCGGCGCCCAGGCCTCGCGATTCCTGCTGCCGTAGCCCTCCGCGATCGTCATGGCGACGTCGAGCTGCGGCAGCTCACCCTTGCCGAGCGCGGCCAGCAGCGCGTGCGGATTGCCGAGACGCACGGGCCGGTGGCCGAGGCGCCGCACCGCGGCTTCGAGCACCTCGACCGTGGCTTCGGGCTCGTACTCCGCATCGACATCCGCCGGGTCGCCGGGGCGAGACGGATGGGTCCCGAGGAGATCGAAGACGATGCCGAAGCGCAGCGAGCTCACGGCCAAGAACAT
>JAOUNA010000134.1 GCA_029881215.1 Myxococcales bacterium
CGGCCGCATCGACGTCTGGCTCTTCTTCGAGGCAGACGGAAAGACCCCCGCGCGTCAGGATCAGGACGTCGACGCAGACGGCCAGAAGGACCGCTGGGTCACCTTCCGCGCGGGTCGGCCGAGCATCCAGCTCGATGACAGGAACGCGGACGGAAAGCCCGACGCCACCCTGCTCTTCGAGGGCGACCAGCCCAGCAAGCTCGACGAGGATCGGAACTTCGACGGCAAGCCCGATCGCTGGACCACCTACCGGAACGGCGCCACCGAGGTCGTGGAGCTCGACAAGAACTTCGACGGGCGCGTCGACGTGCGCGCGCGTTTCGCCCCGAGCGGCGAGAAGCAGAGCGAGGAGCAGGATACGACAGGCGACGGGCGCCTCGATGCCGCCATCACCTTCGAGGGCGGCGTCAAGGTCCGGCTCGAAGAGGACACGACCGGCGACGGCGCGAAAGATGTCGTCACCCATTACGCCAAGAACGGTGAGATTACGCGCCGCGAAGCCGACACCACCGGCGACGGCCACTTCGACACCGTCGCGATCTACGAGAAGGGAAAGGAGCGCCGCCAGACACGCGACCGCAACGGGGACGGCGTGCAGGAGCTCGTCGTCCATCTCGACGCCGCCGGACGCAAGCAACGCGAAGAGATCGACTCCAACGAAGACGGGCACGCGGAGCTGCAGCGCTTCTACGAGCGCGGCGTGCGGGTGCGCGAAGAGGAGGATCAGACCGGCGACGACAAGCCCGAGGTCATCACCCGTTACGACGGCGACACCCTGTTGCAGAGAGAAGCCGACAGCAACCGCGACGGGCGCATGGACACCACCATCACCTTCCGCGACGGCGCAAAGATCGCCCAGGAAGAGGATCGGAACGGCGACGGCAAGATCGACGCCAAGTACACCTTCGGGCCCGGCGAGCAGGTCGGCATCGAGAAGCTCGACGCGGATTTCGACGGCACGTTCGAAATCGTGAACGAGCACGAGAACGGGATCATCGCCCGGCGCAGCGTCGCCGCCGACCGCAAGGGCGCAGCGGCGCGCAGGGAATTCTTCGAAGCCGGACGCCTCGCCCGCGCCGAGCTCGACGAGAACGGCGACGGCAAGACGGACCTCTGGAACTACTACGGGGCGCAGGGCGTGCTGCTGCGCCAGGAGCAGGACAGCGCGCGCGACGGAAAGATCGACACCTGGATCGAGCTCGACCCGAAGACCGGCAAGGAGCGCGCGATCCGGCGCGACCAGAACGCCGACGGCCGCGTCGACTCCTGGCAAAAGAACGGTTCGAACGGCGTGACCCGCAGCCTGGAGACGGACCACAACGCCGATGGAAAGCCCGATCGGACGGTGACCTTCGCAAACGGAAAGCCCGCGCGATTCGAGGAGGACACGAACTTCGACGCGCGCATCGATCTGCGCGGCGAGTTCGACGCGGCGGGGCGCGTCGCGCGGGAGGAGGCCGACACCACGGGGGACGGCAAGTTCGATCTGGTCACCAGCTACGAGCACGGCCAGAAGGTGCGCGAGGAACGCGACACCCGCGCCGCCGGGCGCTTCGACGTCGTCACCGTGTTCGCGGCCGGCGTCGCGGTGAGCCAGCGCCAGGACACCACGGGCGACGGCAAGTACGACTCGGTGCTGGCCTTCGACGCGGGCCGGCAGCGCAGCCAGGAGCGCGACACCGACGGCGACGGAAAGGTCGACGTGGTGGTGATCTTCGACTCCGCCCAGCGCCCGGAGCGCGAGGAGATCGACACGAACGGCGACGGAAAGCCGGATCTCGTCAAGCTCTACGAAGACGGCGTGCTGGTGCGGGAGAAGACCGACCGCGACTTCGACGGGCGCCTCGAGCTCTCGACGCGCTACGCGCGGGATCTGCCGGTGGAATCCGAAGCCGACATGAACGGGGACGGCAAGGCGGATCTGAGCATCGTGTATCGGAACGGCGTGAAGCGCGAGCAGCGCGAGGATCGCAACTTCGACGGCGCCGATGACGTGCTGACGAAGTTCGACGAGAAGGAGCGCGCCGTCGAGATCCACGAGGATTCGGATCACCAGGGCGGATACGACACCCGCACGCTCCTCGAGGACGGTCAGAAGAAGCGCACGGAGCGCGATCGCAACGGGGATGGAAAACCGGATCTGTTCGCGTACTACGCGGGCGGAAAGATCGTTCGGCAAGAGGAGGACGCCGACTTCGACGGCGTGATCGACCGGCGCAGCAACGTCGCCTCCGATGGGCGGCGCACCCAGGAGGCCGACACCTCGGGCGACGGACGCATCGATACCTGGCTGGTGATGGACGCCCAGGGCAACGTGCTCGAGAAGCGCGAAGACCGCAGCGGCGACGGCGCGGTCGACCTCACCGCCTGGTTCGAGGGCGGCAAGCTCGCGCGGCTCGAGCAGGACACGCGCGGAAAAGGCTGCATCGATCTCAAGCAGTGGTTCGACGCCGCAGAGCGGGTGCGCAGCGAGCAGCGGGATACCAGCGGCAACTGCAAGACCGACGTGTGGAGCTATTACGAGAACGGAAAGCTCGTGCGCCAGGGGCTCGACTCCCAGAACCGCGGGCGCCCGGACCTGCTCAATCACTTCCGCGGCGACGGCTCGGTGAAGGCCCAGGAGCTCGTGAGCGGTGAGAACGGAGACAATCCGGACAAGAAGCTCTTCCTGGCCGCGGACGGATCCGTAACTTCCCAGTGTCTGCTCAACGAAGCGCGCGACAAGCTGAATACGCGCGCCGTGGTCGAGGGCGGCGTGGTCACCGAGGCGCTGATCGACACGAGCGGAGACCTCTACGCCGACACGCGCCAGATCCTCTCGAACGGCCAGCTCGTGCGCCTCGACGCGGACACGAACGGCGACCGCAGGCCCGACGTGGTCCAGACCTTCCGCGACGGCGCGCTCCGCTACCAGGACGAAGACACGAACTACGACGGCGTGATCGACCAGCGCTTCGAGGGCGATCGGCCCGTGGACGTGGCGCCCGGAAGCCGCATCGAAGGCGCGCCCTTCGGCAAGCTCGGCTGCGGAAGCTTCCACGCTTTCTGGTGGCGGCGCTGACGAGATCCGGAAGCGGTCCACCAGGCCACGGCTCCGGCGTCGCGCACGGATGGCGGCCCGTTGTGACGCGGATCACGGCCCGTTCGGCGCGTTGCGCCGAACGCCCCCATGGCGTCGCCTCGAGCGATCCGTGGCGGGGGAGAGATCCGATGGCTCTGTTCGGCAAGAAGCGCGGCTACGACCGACGGCGCGTCCTCGAGGAGGCGGAGCGCGCACGCGCGCGCAACAAGCGGCGCCAGGCCATCGCACTCTACCGCTGGATCCTCGCCGTCGAGCCGAACAACGCCGAGCTGCACGCCAAGCTGGCGCCGCTGCTCGCCGAGACGGGCCAGTCCTTCGACGCCTGGCGCAGCTACCGGGTCACGGCGACCGCGGCGCTGCGCGAGGCGCGCGACGACAAGGCGCTCGCCATCTACCGGGAGGCCGCGGAGCGATTGCCGCGCGAGCTGCAGGCCTGGCAGGGCCTCGCCCAGCTGCTGGCCAAGCAGGGCAACACATCGGAAGCGGTGGCGGTGCTGCTCAAGGGCAGCCAGAACTTCCGCCGGAGCTCGCTGCGTCCGGAAGCCATTCACCTGCTGCGCCGAGCTCGCTGCATCGATGCCTGGCACTTCGACGCCGTCTTCGAGCTGAGTCGCCATCTCGCCCGCGCCGGCCAGCGAGAAGAGGCGCGCATGCTGCTCGACGGCCTGGCGGAGCGCTCGAGCGGCGAGCCCTTGCGCCGCGTGCGCGGCGCCCAGTTCCGCCTGGACCGCAGCCTGGCGGCGGCCTGGCGCTGGCTGCGCGCCGCGCTGCGTCCGGAAGAGGCGCCCGCACCGCGCGAGCGGGCGGCGGGCGTGGTGGCCTTGCGCTCCCGCGCGCGGCACTGAGCCGCCGGCGGCGGCGCGGACCCGCCGCGCGCCCGGCTGCGCCGCCTACGGTTCGACGCTCAGCACTGGCGGCGCCGGCGCTGCGTCCGCCACGGCGCGGATGTACGTGAAGGTGTCCTGCTGGAGCACGCGGCCCGCGCCATCCACGACCGACACCGTCCAGTCCCCGAGCCAGCTGGGATCCAGCGTCTTGCTCGAGCTCACCCGCCAGCGCGATCCGCCGACATCGAAGGGCACCTCGGCCATGACGCTTCCGTTGAACTCCCAGCGGTGCACGACGCTTTGCCCGGCCAGGTCCCGCAGCTCGCTGAAGTAGTAGATCTGCGTCGCGTCGTTCTCGAGCACGCGGACTTCGTCGATCGGCTCGCGATCGACGATCCCACTGGTGAACACGCCGCGCGCCACGCTACCCGCCGCTTCCGCGGCCGCGCTCTCGGGCTGCGCGACCTCCGCTTGGGCAACCTCTGCTTGCACGTCCTCCGCGGGCTCGGCCTCGGCAATCGCGCGGGCTGCGGACGCCGCCGTCGCCACCCAGAGCAGGCTGCCGAGCGCCACAGCGGCGCGGATTCCGATCGAGCTCGAAGATCTCTTCATGAACCCCCCTCCTTGCACGATCCGGCGTTCTGGCCACCGAGGCGGCCTCGGCCGGGATCTCCGTCCGCGCCGCTCGATCCGCGCGCCGCCGCCAGGCGGCGCGCGACACCGTTCCGTCGCACCGGACTGTACCGGACTCTCGCGTGACGCGGTGGCTACGCTGCGCCCGGCGGATCCTGTGAGGCGTCCGATTGCGTCTCCGGCGCGCCCGGCGGCGCCGGCGCAGGGGCGAAACCCAGCAGGACGCGGACTCCGCCGAGATCGAGACCGCGGCGGGGGTCGGAGACGAGCACCCAGATGCCGAACACCGCCGCGCCGCTCGGAATGGTCGCCGTGAGCGACTCGGACCCCACGCGGAGCAGCAGGTGCAGAGGGCCGCGCAGGGCCTGCCCCGGCCCGTGCTCGAACTCCTGATAGGCATACGCGATCTCGATGCCAATGCGCCCCAGCGTCACCGCGTCGAGCAGCGCGAGGCCACCCAGCAGCGCCAGCGCACGGCGCCGTGGCGTCATCGGCGTGGCGAGGATCATCGCGACGAGCACCGCGCAGGGCCAGTATCCGATGCGCACGAGGCTGAAGCGGGACGTCCAGACCGGCCGGATGACGCCCTGCGCGTAGCCCCGCAGCACGGTATCGACCTCGCCCGGCGCGGCGCGCTCCGGCGCGCCCAGACGCACCGGTCGCCCGGTCGCCGCCGCCAGGATCGGCGTCGCGTGGGCCTGGAAGAGGGCCGGAAAGCGCTGCTTCGCGGCGCTCCAATGCCCGAGCAGGAGCGACAGCGCCAACGCCAGCGCCGCGAAGAGCAGCGCGGACCTAGGCCGAGGTCGGCTCGCGGTGGATTGCGTCACGCGTCGCCTGCCGCACCCAGACGATCCATGCGGCCATGGTCATACAGATCAGGAAGATGGGAAAGTAGATCTCGTGAGATGCCTGGAAGTGCTCGACGGCGTAGCCGCCGATGAAGAAGAGGCCGATGATGCGCACGAAGTTCAGGAAGTTGAGCCAGAGCAGGCCGAGCGCGAGCCCCCAGAGCTTGGTGCGCAGCCGGGCCGGGAAGGCGAGGATGGCGGCGCTCAGCAGGGAGCAGATGCGGTAGGCGTCGCAGCCCCGGGCGATCTCGACGGAGAACAGCGCGCTGCTGATGTAGGTGCCGCGCACGGAGACCCGCTCGGTGAAGAAGCCGAGGATGAATCCGCTGATCTTCGCGAGCGCCGCGAGATAGGATTGGAACAGCGCGCTCTCGAGCGCGACGCCGTAGTACACGAGCTCGGACGCCACGGCCAGCGCGGCGAAGATCAGCGCGAAGCGCCGCCACGGATCGCGCTCGCGCCGGGGCGGCGACGCGCTCGGGTCGTCGGCGCGGATCGACTCGGCCACGGCAGAATCCTAACGCAGAGCGGAACGCGCGCGGCGGCGCGCTCAGCGGATCCAGCCGGGCTGGCATCCCGCGCGCCGACACTCCTCCGGAAGCGTGTTCGCGAGATACTCGCGGATCGACGCCTCGCGCACGTCGAGCTCTTTCAGCTCCGCGCGCAGATCGGAGCACGGCATGGCCTGCTTGATGCCCGCGTTGTCGTAGGTGACGACGCGCCCCCCGCGGTTGCACCAGGTGATGAGCTGCATCAGATCGCCGCGGCGCGCGTCGACCTCGCGCAGCTCGGCTTGCTTCTCGAGCTTCTTCTGCTGCCAGCGCTTCGCCTCCCCCGCCGCCGCCTGATCGGCGAGGCGCCGGCGCTCGACCGCTCGCAGGCGATTCTCGAGGCCGGAGGCCGCGGGCTCCACCGGATCGACGCTCTCCACCCGGCCCGAAGGCTCGTAAGGCGCTGCGCCCGGGCACACGGCGGGATCGTCGGTGAAGACGGTGCGACCATCCGGGCCCGTGCAGCGCAGCAGATCGGCGCCCGCCCAATGCGCGGTGCCCAGCAGCGCCAGTCCGACAGCGGCCGCCAGCACGCATCCCCTGCAGCCCGATCCGTGCGCTGCGATGCGTCTCCTCCGCATGTGCGGCCCCCCCTCGCTCACTGCCGCCACTGCTGGGGCACGTCGAAGCGGTTGGCGTGACGCTCGAGCTCGTCGAGCTGAGCCAGGAGCGCCGCCCGGTTGCCCTCGAGGCGCGCGCGATCCGCGTCGCGCAGCGACTCCTCGGAGGCGAGATAGGCGTCGATGCGCTCGATGGGATCGCGCAGGCCGCGGAAGCGCTCGCGCCAGGCATGCTCATCGAGGCCGCCGCGGATCGCCTCGTTCTGCCGCAGCAGGATCTCGCTCTTCGCAGCATCCACCTGATACACGAAGTTGTTGAAGAAGGTGCCGCCCAGCAGCCCGATCTGCATGGCGGGATTCACCGTCGCCTCGAGCCCTTCCACCCGGGCCGCGCCCAGCTCGACCGAGTGCAGCGTGACGACGGCCCGCGCGACCACGCCGCCAGCCGTGGTCACCTGGACGTGCGGCGTATCTGGGCCGACGCGAATGCCGAGCTGATCCGCCACGTGGCTCGGCAGCGAGATGCCACTCGCGCCGGTGTCGATGTAGAACGGCGCAGAGATCCGATCGTTGAGAAGGACGTTCACGCGCATGAGCGTTCCGTCGCGAACGAACGGCACGCGGATCTGCTCGTCGAAGCGCTCGCTGCGCGAGCCGGCCTCCGAGCGCGCGGACGAGGAGTACGTCTGAAAGCGGCTCGGCGCCGGCGCTGCAACGCGCTGCATCGCTTCGGCGCGATGCTCGGGCGGCACCTGCTCGAGGCTCTGCGTGAAGTGCAGGCGACCCTCGGCGTCCGTCCAGCGGTAGATCTCGCCGGCCGCCGCCGTGGCACCCCAGACGAGGGCGCACAGAACGGCAGCACACGAGACGCGTGCCGACATCCCCATCGGTGGTCCTCCGTAGCGTGTGAATCGGCAGATCAGCGCTCCCAATTGACCGCTCACGGGGGGCGCCGGAGGCTCCCTGCGCGCCTGTTGCACGCGCGCTGCGCACACGCTGCGCCCAAGGCGCATCGGCTATGCTCGGCGCTCCCGATGCCTGCGCAGCCGACCACGCTCCGCGACTTCTGCCGGCGCATCCTCGAGCGCGGAGATCTCGAGACCAAGCTGGCGCCGCTGCCCCGCGCCCTGGACGACAGCGCGCCCGGCCCCGCGCTCCACTTCGCGAGCCCGGCGCGCGCCCCGCAGCTGGCACTCGGCGGCGGCGCCGAGCGGCTGCCGCGCCCAGCGGAGCTGCACGCGCCGGCTGCGCGCGCGCGCTGCCTGGCGCGCTTCGCGCACCACGAGCTCATGGCCGTCGAGCTCTTCGCCTGGGCGCTGCTGCGCTGGCCCGCGCTGCCCTCGCGCCTGCGCCGCGTGCTGCTGCGCATCCTGGCGGACGAGCAGCGCCATTGCCGCCTGTACCTGGAGCGCCTCGCCGCCCACGGCTCCAGGCTCGAAGCGCATCCACGCTCGGACTACTTCTGGCGCCACGCGCCCACCATCGCCGCCTCGCCCCACGGCCCGCGCGCCTTCCTGTGCGCCATGGGCCTGACGCTCGAGCAGGCGAATCTCGATTTCGCCCCGCTGTATCGCGACGCGTTTCGCGCGGCCGGCGACGAGCGATCGGCGCAGGTGTGCGAGCGCGTGCATCGGGACGAGATCCGACACGTGCGACACGCGGCGCTCTGGCTGCGCCGCCTCTCGGGCGGGCAGAGCGAGCTCGAGGCCTACACCGAGGCGGTTCCCTTTCCGTTCGCGGCCACGCGCGCCAAGGGCCGGCGCTTCGACGCGGCCGCGCGGCGCAGTGCCGGGCTCTCGCCCGAATTCATCGAAGCCGTGCGCAGCGCGGGCGCGGCGCCGCGACCCGCGCGCGGGTGAGCGCAGCGCTCTTGCTGATCCCCAACGTGGGAGGCGAGGAGGCGCCACGCGCTCGGCCCCCGCCCGCGGTCGTGACGGTGTCACGGCTGTGGTGCCTGCTCTTCCCCCGCGCGGCGCGCGCATTGCACGAAGCGGCCCCCGCCCCCTGGCCCGAAGCGCTG
>JAOUNA010000355.1 GCA_029881215.1 Myxococcales bacterium
TGGTGGATCTTCAGGACCGGGTACCGGCTGAAGAACTAGCAGCGCGAGTGCGCGCGCGCGGAGAGAAGGCGCCGCGCCGCAGCCGGTGAGGGCGGCTGCAGCACGGCGGGCAGGAACATCAGAACTTGAGCCTCGTGCCTGCCATCACGATGCGAATGTCTTCAAAGGCGCTGCCCGGCCGGTCGAGGCTGTGGGTCTTCGCCAGCGCGTAGAGCTCGGCCCACTTGGCGGCGCTGTACACGTAGGCGACGCCGATCATCTTTGCTTCGTCGCCGGCGGCGTTCTGGTCGTCGGCCATGGCGAAGTCCGTGGCCACCGCGTGTTACGTTGCCGGGATCGCAGCGCTACTTCGCGCCGCCGCCCAGTTGCGCGTGAATCTGCCCGCGCGACACATCCGTGTAACGCGTGGGGTAGATCTCGCGCGCCGTCAGGCCGAGCTCGGCGTTGACGATCATCTCGCCGACGCGCCGCGCGGCAACGAGTTCAGCGAGCACCTGGTCGCGCGTTTTGCCGGCGCGCATCACCGGCGCCCGATGCAGGGTGCCGAGCTCGGCGTTCACTACCCACCGGCCCGCGCGTTGCGCGGCGATGATCTCCGCGCGCACCTGATCGCGCGTCATGCTGGGTGTTACGTTCAGGGGCAGGTTGCCCGCGTCGATCTCGTTGTTGGCGAGAGCGGGAAGCGCGAACAGTGCGCCTGCTGCGATTGCGATGAGCTTGCGTTTCATGGCTGACCTCCTTCGAGGGGTTGTGCTTCATTCGCCGCGGGACAGCTGCGGACGTGGCTTCAAGTTACGCGGGCGCGGCTGCAAGCGATGTACGCTCTCGCACCGGATGCGGCGAAGAAAGTCCGCGCGCGATGTAAGAAAACGCGGCCGGCGCGGGTCTCTTGTCGAGAGCTTGCGGCTGGGGCCGCGTAAGGTAGGCTGCGATGGCGCGACCCATGTAGGTCACATCGGAATACAACGCCATGGCTCAGGCGAATACGCCTCCAGAGGGTTCCCGCTTCAGTGTGCGTGTCCCCGCGCGCGTGCTGCGTGCCATCGAGGCGCAGCGCGCGCGCAGCGAGATCCTCACCGGCTGGGTGCAGGCGATCATCATTGGCGTGCTGGCGACGCTGTACTTCGTCGCCCCAAGCACTTCGCCTGCCGACATCGTGTTCCGCCCGGCGCCCTGGGCGATCGGCATCTACGCCGCGTTTACCGCGCTGCGGCTGCGGCTCGCCTACGCCGGCCGGCTGACGCCGTCGCTGCGCGCCGCCTCCGTGATCGTCGACATGGCGCTGCTCACGGTGACCATCTGGGGCTTTCACGTCGAGTACGGGCAACCCGCCGCCTTCTATCTCAAGGCGCCGACCTTCGCCTACTTCTTCATCTTCATCGCCCTGCGCACGCTGTCTTTCTCGCCGGCCTACGTGCTGCTCGCAGGCGCAAGCGCGGCACTGGGCTGGCTCGCGCTGCTGCTCTACGCGCTCGGCGAGCCGGGCGGCATGGCGCTCGTCACGCGCAACTACGTCGAGTACATGACGGCGGCGAAGATCCTGGTCGGCGGGGAAGTCGACAAGATCGTGTCGCTGCTGCTGGTATCCGGACTCCTCGCGCTCGCCGTCTTGCGTAGCCGCCAATTGCTCGAGCAGGCGGCGGCGGTCCAGGCGGCGGCGGCGCAGATGGTGCGCTATTTCCCGCCTGAAGTGGCCGAGCAGCTCATCAGCGCAGACGAGCTCCTGAAACCGGGGCAGGGCGAGGCGCGCGAGGCGGCGGCGATGTTCATCGACCTGCGCGGCTTCACGCGCCTTGCCGAGACCCTCACGCCCAGGCAGCTCATCGGGCTGGTGGGCGAGTTCCAGCACCTGGCGGTGCCGATCATCCAGCGCCATCACGGCGCCGTCATCACCTACCTCGGCGACGGCATCATGGTGACCTTTGGCGCGGTACGTCCCACGCAGACCTACGCCGCCGATGCGCTGCGCTGCACGGAAGCCCTGATCGATGGCATCGGGCATTGGGTAGCGCAAAGTTGCGCCCGCGCCAATTGCACCCCGGAGGTGGGCATCGGCGTGGACGTCGGCACGGTGATCTGCGGCACCATTGGCGACGAGGGCAAGCTCGAATACGCGGTACTGGGCGAGCCGGTGAACCGCGCGGCCAAGCTGCAGGTGCACACCAAGGAGTCGGGGGTGCGCGCGCTCACGACGCGCAGCGCGCTCGAT
>JAOUNA010000356.1 GCA_029881215.1 Myxococcales bacterium
GAGAAGGTCTCGGCGTTCTGCATCTCCTCCACCTGGATCGAGACGTTGCCGAGCGCCTCGCGGCGCAGGCGCTCGAGCACCTGCCGGCTGGTGACGAAGCGACCCTCGCGCCCCGCGAAGGGCGAGGTGTTGGCGGAGAAGCGCACGCGCACGGTGGGCGGATCCACGGCGATGCGGGGCAGCGCCTCGGGAACCGCCGGATCGCACACGGTGTCGCCGATCTCGATCGATTCCACTCCGGCGATGATGGCCAGCTCTCCCGCCAGCGCGGCATCGAGCTCGCGCCGCTCCAGACCGCGCGCGCCCAGCAGCTTGGTGACGCGAAACGCAATCGGCTGACCGCTCGCGCCCACCCGGACGGCGGCGGCGCCGCGCACCAGCCGACCGCGGCACACCCGACCGATCACCAGCCGGCCCAGATAGGCGTCGTAGTCGAGCGTGACCGCCTGGAACTGCAGCGGACCCTCCACGTCGACGCAGGGGGGCGGCGCGTGGGACACGATGGTCTCGAGCAGGGGCCGCAGGTCGCGGCGCGGCTCGCCGAGCTCGCGCGCCGCCGCCGCCTCCTTGGCCGAGGCGAAGACGACCGGAAAATCGAGCTGGGAGTCGCTCGCCCCGAGATGAACGAGCAGATCGAAGACCTCGTCCACCACCGCGTGCGCGCGCTGCTCGCTGCGGTCCACCTTGTTCACCACGAGGATGAAGTGCAGGCCGTGGGCGAGCGCCTTGCCCACGACGAAACGCGTCTGGGGCATGACCCCTTCCACGGCGTCCACGAGCAGCAGCGCCGCATCGACCATCGACAGCACGCGCTCCACCTCGCCGCCGAAGTCCGCGTGGCCCGGCGTATCCACCAGGTGGATCCGCACCCCTTCGAATTCGATGGAGGTGTCCTTGGCGTGAATCGTGATGCCGCGCTCGCGCTCGAGATCCTCGCGGTCCATCACGCGCTCGGCGACGGACTGGTTGGCGCGGAAGGCGCCGGTCTGGCGCAGCAGGCCGTCCACGAGCGTCGTCTTGCCGTGGTCGACGTGGGCGATGATCGCCAGATTCCGGATGTCTTTGCGCGGGTGCCGCATGGGGTGATTTCCGCGAACGGGGCCTCTCGGCTGCCGATCCAGCCCGACTCGGGTCGGATCGATCGCCTCGGATCGCTCGAATTTTCGGGTGGCGCGCCGTCCGCTGTCCGCTCGGCCGGACGGGCTTCGAGGCGTAGAATCTACCACGCTATTCTTCGCTGCGAAGCGTGCCAGCCGGGGGGAGGATGCATGCCGGAGAAGCAACTGCGCGAGACGCTCCAGGACCTGGAGCAGACGCTCGAGCGGCAGGGGTCCGTCGATCCCGCGGCACGCGAACGGCTCGGCGAGCTGGTGCAGGAGATCCGGGAGCTTCTCGCGCGCGAGCCCGGGGAGCGGGAGGAGACCGAGCCCTCGCTGGTGGACCGCCTGTCCGAAGCCATGGAGCAGTTCGAGGAATCGCACCCGTCGCTCACGGAAGCCGTGGGCCGGCTCGCCGCTGCGCTCAGCAACCTCGGGATCTGAGCGCGCACCCGCGGGCGGCGCCCGCCGCCGGGATCAGGCCCGCGGCCGAAGCGCTGCCCGGATCACCTCGCAGACGCGCTCGATCGCGGCGGGGGCCAGCCGCGGAAAGATGGGCACGGAGATGGCCTCCCGACAGGCGCGCTCGGCTTCCGGGCAGGTGCCTTCCGCGAGCCGGGCGTCTCCAAAGGCCAGCTCCCGATAGACGGGGCGCGGGTAGTACTGACGCCACTCGATGTCAGCGGCCTCCAGCGCGCGCCGAATCTCCGCAGCCCTCGGTGACCGAATCACGAACTGGCTCCAGGCAGGCGTCTCGTCGTCTCCCCACTCGGGGAGCCGCACGTCGCTGCAGTCGCCGAGCTCGGCGCGATACTGCGCGACGTGCGCGGCGCGCTGCGCGAGCCACTTCTCCAGGTAGGGCAGCTTCACCCGCAGAATGGCCGCCTGCAGGGAGTCGAGACGCGACGTGGTGCCCAGGTCGACGTGCCCCCGCTCGGGCGCAAGGCCGTGGGCGCGCAGCCGCCGCAGTCGCTCGGCGAGCGCCGCGTCGTCGGTGGTGACGCAGCCCGCGTCGCCGGCCGCGCCGAGGCTCTTGGCCGGGTAGAAGCTGAAGCAGCCCGCCGCGCCCCACGCGCCCGCGTTGCGGCCCGCGCGCGACGCGCCGATGGCC
>JAOUNA010000357.1 GCA_029881215.1 Myxococcales bacterium
GATCGGTCTGCAGCGAAAGCGTGATGCCCTTTCGCTGCGCACGCTCGCGCACCAGGGCGAGCGTCGCCTCCAGCGTCGGCCCGGCGGGAAAGCTCGACACGTCGAGCTCCATGCGCCCCGCCTCGATCTTGGAAAGGTCGAGGATGTCGTTGATGAGCGAGAGCAGGTGCCGGCCCGAGGCGTGGATGTCGTTCAGGTACTCCTCCTGCTTCGCGTTCAGCTCGCCGAACATCCTCTCGCCCAGCGCCTCGGAAAACCCGATGATGGCATTGAGCGGCGTTCTGAGCTCGTGCGACATGTTGGCGAGGAACTCCGACTTGTGGCGGTTGGCGACGGCGAGCTGCGCGGTGCGCTCCTCGACCTTCTGCTCGAGCTCGGCATAGGAGCGCCGGAGCTCGTCCGACATGTCGTTGAACTGCCCGGCGAGCGCCTCGAGCTCGTCGCCGGTGCGGACGTCGATCCTCTGCTCCAGCTCGCCCGCGCCGATGCGCTGCGCGCCCTCCTGCAGCGTGCGGATCGGGCGCACCATGCCGCGCGCCATGAACAGCGCCGCCAGCGCCGAGATGACGAAGCCGGCGGCGAGCAGCAGCGCCGTGCGCAGGATCGAGGCGTCCAGCGTCGCGTAGACCTCGGTCACCGGCTGCTCGACGAAGACGCGCCAGCCGAGCGGATCGATCGGCGAGAAGGCGGTCAGCACCTCGGTGCCCGAGGGGTCGCGCGCGAGCACGGCGGGCTCGGCGTCCGGCGCGCCGGCGAGCGACGCCTTCACGTGCTCGAGCCCGGAGAGGTCTGTCTTTCTCAGCACGCGGCCGATGTCCGGGTCGGCGACCAGGTGCCCGGTCGCGTCGACCACGTAGGCCTTGCCCTTCTTCCCCACCTTGATCTGCGTGATGACGTCCCAGATGAACTTGAGGTTCACGTCGGCCACCGTCACCATGTCCCCGGCGCGCACCGCGATCTGCATGTAGGGCTCGGTCTCCTTGCGGAAGCTGACCGGGCCATACCAGGTCTTGTCTGTCTTTGCGTTGAGGAACGCGGGCTCCTGCGAGCGGTCCTTCTTCGACTCGACCACGTTCATGGCGAGGATCGAGACGAAGAGGCGCTCCCGGCCGGCGGCGTCGATCGTCGCCACGTCGGTCACCGCGGGCACGAGGCGCTGCAGCTTGAAGAACTCGATCTTGCGCTGCTCGCTCGAAGGGCCGCCGAGCTGCGGCAGCGCCGCGTAGGCGAGCTGGCGCTCGATCTGCGCGATGAAGCTCTCGATGCGCGCGGCGGCGGCGACCGCCTTCTCCCGCTGCAGGCTGGCGAGCGCCGCCTTGTTCTCCTGGTAGGAGAAGTACACGCCGATCGCGCCCGAGACGATGAGCGCGCCGCTCACCAGCACGAGGATGGTGGTGAAGTAGCGGCGGAACAGGCGCCCGCGATGGATCATTCGATCACCTTGTCGGCGCGCAGCAGGAGCGGCTGCGGGACCGTGAACCCGAGGGCCTTCGCGGTCTTCAGGTTGAGGACCAATTCGTAATCACGCGGAATCTCGACCGGAAGCTCGGCAGCAGTAGCGCCACGCAAGATCATGTCCACGTATTCCGCGCAGCGCGGGAACGACAATCCGTCCGCGGCGCCGTAGGACATGAGCCCGCCTGCCTCGGCGAATACCCGGTTGCCGTATCCGGCCGGCAGGCGATTCCGATTCGCGAAGTCGACGATCGATCCTCGCTCGCGAAAAGTCAGCGTCGTGGCGGCTGATGTCAGCGCATCGGGGTTCCAGGCGACGATGTCACCGAAGGCCGCCCTCAGTTCGGACACCGTGGTGACATCGAATCGACGAATGAGGAACCCCATGGCGCCCGCGGCTTCGGCGAACGGCGCGATGGCTGGACTCCGATGAGGCTGGCCGCTCACCGTAGCCGCGGCGGTCGGAACATGGAGATGAGCGAGTCGCTTTGCCTCAGAAGCGATCTCCCGAAGCGCTTCCAGCCGCTTCATGTCCACGCCTGGGCCTTGGTACCAGGAGACACCGGTTACATTGCGCCCCGGACGGGCCAGGGAGTCCACCAATTCCTGCTCGACCGGAAGGGCAACGCCCCAGAACACGACGGGAATGGACTTGGTGGCGCGCGCCGCGGCGACCGCCGCCTCCGGGCCGACCGCCCAGATGACGTCAACCCGCTTGCGTACAAGTGCTTCGGCCAGGCTCGGC
>JAOUNA010000135.1 GCA_029881215.1 Myxococcales bacterium
CGAGAAGGAAGCGCTGCTCGGCGAGCAGGAGGCGGCGCGAGTCGCGCAGGAGATGGGCATCCTGCCGGACGAGGGCATCGCCGCGTATGTCGCCCGCGTGGGCGCGCGTGTCGCGCAGCACTCGCGCCGAACGGACGTTGCGTACCGCTTTCTCGTGGTCGACAGCGAGATCGTCAACGCCTTCGCGCTGCCGGGCGGCTACATCTACGTGACGCGCGGGCTCCTCGCGCGGCTCAACCGGGAGGCCGAGCTCGCCAACGTGCTCGGCCACGAGATCGGACACGTGGCCGCGCGGCACGCCGTGCAACGCGTGACGGCGGCGACGCCGCTGGCGATGGCAGCCGGCATTCCGGCGGCCGCAGTGGGATTGGTGCTGCCCGGGCTCGGGCGCTCGATCGGTGCGCTGGGTCAGCTCGCCAACGCGCTGACCCTGGCGCCGTACAGCCGCGCGCACGAGCTGGAAGCCGATCGGCTCGGTCAGGAGATGGCCGCGGCGGCGGGCTGGGATCCGTTGGGGCTCGCCGATTTCTTGCACACCCTGACACGCGAAGAGCAGCTCAGCGGCGCGGAAGCAGGGCCGTCGTTTCTGCGCACGCATCCGCTCACCGAGGACCGCGTGGCGCGCGGGCGCGACACTGCCACCCGACTCGAACGATCGGCAGAGCTTCCCATCGCGGCGACGCGCGCCGCGTTCCTCGAGAAGCTGGACGGTCTGCTCGTCGGCCGGAGCGCGGCCGAGGGTGTCTTCCGGGACAACGCCTTCCTGCACCCCGATCTCGACCTGCGGATGCGTTTTCCGGAGGGCTGGACCACGCTCAATGGCCGCGACTTCGTGGCGGCCCAGGCGCCGGGGGGGACCGCGCGCGTGGTGCTGCAGATTGCGGCCGAGGCAGACGACGCCCTGGCCGTTGCCCGCAATTTTGCCCAGGCGGAAGGGGCGGCCTTCGGATTGCTGCCGAAGGCGATCCAGCTCGGCAGCCGCGAGGCCGTGAGAGCGTACGGTCGCAGCGGAGACGCGACCCTGGACGTGAGCTGGATCGCGCATGGGGCCTACGTGTTCCAGATCACCGGGATCTGCCAGAGCCGCGAGTACGACGCCTTCCAGACGCCCTTCATCGATGTGGCGCTGAGCTTGCGCACGCTCAGTGCAGACGAGCGCGCGGAGATTCTCGAGGATCGGCTGCGCATCGTCCGGGCCGAGGCCGGCGAGACTCTTCCACAGCTGATCGAACGCGGGGCGGCTCGTTGGAGCGCCGAGCAAGTGGCGGTGGCAAACGCCATCGGGCTGGAAGCGCGCCTCGAGGCAGGGCAGCTCGTCAAGCTGCCGATTGCACAGCGCTACGCGAAGCCCGAGCCGGCGGAGACGTCAGCGCTGCGCTGAGGGGGAGGGCGCCGTGCTCCTTCTGGCCGCTTCATACGGCTCGCGCACGGCGATCTTGATGCGCCGATCCGCGGCGAGTCGATCGTCGACGAAGAGATCGTTGACGATGGCCGTGAAGGTAAGGTCCCACTCGTTTCCGGTGCGTTCGCTCAGCTCGGCGAGGGTCTCGCCCGCCCGCGATCGCGCGGTGCGGAGCCGCAGCTCGGTGATCGCGGCGCGGTCCTCGGCGCCGAGCGGCCGGAAGCTCTGAGCGAAGCGCCGGAAGATGCCCTGGTACTTGCGCACACCGCCCGGCTGCGTGCCCGCGATCAGCGCGTAGATGCGGCCCTCGTGGGCAATCCAGGTGATCTCCGCGTCGATGCGCCCGAAGCTCGTGTCGAGGTCGGTTTGGGCTCGGAGCGCGGGCAGGTCACCGATCTTGAGCGGTGTCAGCTTCTCGAGGCGAAGTCCCTCCGCCGCGGCGAATTTTCGCGCCGTTGCGAGCGGATCGTCTCCCGTTCCGTGCACCTGGACGAGCACCACGCCGTCGCGCGTCGGCGCGAGCCCGACGACCTGACTGGATTGATTGATGTGATGCCAGTCGGTCGGGAAGCGCAGCGAGAAATTCAGCTCGGGGTGCAGGAAGTGATCCTCCTCGAAGATGCCCTCGGAGGCGGGTCGGCCGACGGGGATGCCCTCGATGTGATCGAGGTAGAGATCGCGCTTGGCGCCGAGCGTCAGCGGGGCTCGGGCGGAGAGCGGATCGCGCGTGATCTCGGCGCGCCATTCTCGGACCTGGGCGTTGGTCGTGGCTTCCGCGACGCGCTCCGGGAGCGCCGGGTGCGTGGCGAGATAGGACTGCGGCGAGGAAAAGCCGCTCGAGAGCTTGTCGAGGTTCTGCAGCTTCTGCAGAAACCGGGCCATGCCGCTCGGATCGACGCCGGCCTCGAGCGAGAGATCCTGCCCGATCCGATCGGCCTCCCGCTCCTGGTTCCGGGCGTAGCGCGCGATGAAGTGCCCGCTGATGCTCTCCGAATCGGGCAGCGCTTCGGCGCCGCCACTCATGATGTCGCCGAGGAGTGTGGAGAGACCGAGCGTCTTCGCGTGCGCGTCCTGCTGGGCCGCGTGCCGGGCAGCGACGTGACCGATCTCGTGGCCGAGCACATTGGCGAGCTCGGCCTCGGAGTTCGCAACCGTGAGCAGCCCGCGCGAGATGTAGATGTGTCCGCCCGGGAGAGCGAAGGCGTTGGGGACCTCCGATTCGATGATCTGGAAGCTGTACAGCACATCCTTGCGCTTCGAGTGCGCCGCGAGGGACTGGCCGACGCCGTCGACATAGGCGTTGAGCTCGCGATCGCGCACGAGCCCTTCGCTCTGCTCGATCTGGGGCGCGACCGCGGCGTCGATCTGGCGCTCGTCGGCCTCGGACATCAGCACCACCTGCCGCCGGCCGGTGACCGGATTGATCGATGTCTGGCAGCCCGCGACGAGCAGCAGGGCGAGCATCGTCGCGAGAGGCGCGAGCGGGGCGCGGATCATGGCTGCGGGCGATGATATCGCTCGCGGCGGGGCTCGGCCGTCCGCGCTCCCGAGGACGCGGGGTGGCCGCTAGCGCGAGAGGCGCCTGCGCCCCAGCAGCCCCATGGCGAGCGCTCCGCAGCCGAGCATCAGCAGCAGGCCCGGCTCCGGCACGAACTCGAGTGTCAGCGTGTGAATCTGGCCGCTGATGTCGTTGTTGCCGGGGATGCCCGTGGTGTGGATCTGTGACGCAGTCACCAGCTGCACGACACCGCCGGGGCTCGCGGTGGAGGAGGTTCCAGACAGCGCGCCGCGCGCGAAGCCCATGGCGGTCTGCGTCGTGATCGCGCCCGCCGGCGTGCGGTTGCTGACGGTGACCGTACCCAGGGTCCACGGCTGGCCGGTGTACTGGATGGCGTACGTGGGCCCCGCGTTGGTGAACACGCCTCCGATTCCGACGCCCGTATAGACACTGCTGGTCGTCGCGGCAAGCGTCTCGGTGACGGCGCCCGCGCCGCATCCCGCATCGAGGATGCACAGCCGGATCGTTCCCGTGAGCGGCATGGTGGCCAGCGTGAGCAGCGGGCCGGATCCCGTCGCACCCGAGATGGGTGCGAAGATGCCGCCCTGCACCTGTGGATTGATGCGGAGGCTCGTGATGTGCACTGCCGGGATGGTGGCATTCACCGCCGGATCCGTGACCGGAAAGACGCCGTTGAGGATGCCGCCGGGGAAGTGCCGCGAGAGCTGCAGCGTGGTGAGGTGTCCGCTGCCATTGGTTGCGACGTTCGCAACTCCCACGCCCGAGACGCTCACGTCGAGCGGGCCGAGGTTGGAGAACGTCAGGGTATGCGTGCCCAAGTAGGCGAGCTTCTCCGCCCTGGCCGTTCCCACCCACAGAGGGGCGAGAAGCAAGCCGAGCAACAGGATCCAACGCTTCGGCGGATGCATGGCCTCTCCCGGGACGTTCGTGACCGAGCGGAGTCGCTGCCGGTGGATTCTTTCATATCGGCGGTCCGGTGAAAAGTCTACAGCCTGTCGGGCGATGCGCTTCGCGCGGTTTGTTGCCTGTCGAAGATCCCACGCCGATCGGAACCTTGCGCGTGCTTCGTGCCGATAACGCTTCGGAATTGCACGCAACTCGCTGACCTGGCAGGTATCGCGCCACAGCGCAGCACGAGACGCTCCGCGCTGGGAGTCGGGCCCGTGCGTCTGCCGGGGCCGAGGCCGCAGTATGATCGCTGCGCATGTTGTGCATTCCGCGCGCACCCCGCGAGCTGACGCTCCCGATCGATCGGATGTGGAGCGGCGCGCCCTGCCCGGAGCTGGGGCGGCATGGCTGGGTTCGGCTGGCCTGGGAGCCCCAGGGGGTCGTCCTCGTCGCGGGCATGCCGCATCCGCCGGTGTCGCGCGTCCCCGACGCGCCGATCGGCCGGCGCGTTCCCGACCTCTGGAACTACGACGTCGTCGAGTGCTTCCTGGCGGGCGCGGGCGGTCGCTATCTGGAGGTGGAGCTGGGCGCGGGCGGGCACTTCCTGTTGCTGTCGTTCGACGCCCCGCGCCGGCTCGTGGACGATCACGCCGGGTTCCAGCCGGCCCTCGCGTTCGAGACGAGCCCGCGAGGCTGGCGCGCGCGTCTCTGTGTGCCCTGGGTGCTGCTGCCGCCCGAGCTCTGTGCGCTCAATGCCTTTGCAATCGTCGGCGCGCTGCATCTGGCCCATCATCCGCTGCCGGGAGACGTGCCGGACTTCCACCAGCCGGCGCGGTTTCCGCCCGCAGCGCTCGAGCGCGGCTGATCAATCCGGGATCTCGTCCACGATACGATCCGCGGCGTCCAACGAAGCCAACATGTGATCGAGCAGCCGCAGCTGCGCGCGACAGCGATCGAGATTGTGTTCGGGGCGGTGGATGCGGAAGTAGACGTCCCCCCGCAGATGGTCGGTCAGGAAGCGCGCGGCGTTCTCGAGCGTGAGCGCGGGCCCGGCGATCGCAAGCAGGCGTCGCTCGGTCGGGGTCAGCAGGCTGCCGACGCCCGCCCGATAACCGCGTGCCAGCGCCCGGAACAGCGCCAGGTCGAAACGCACGCGCGAGAGATCCGGCTCGTCTTCGGGCGCCGGACCGGCAGCGCTGCGCACGAGGTCGCCGAAGTCGCAGAGCAGCGTGCCTTCCATCACCGTGTCGAGGTCGATCACGCAGATCCCCTCGCCGCTGGCGTCGTCGAAGAGCACGTTGTTGATCTTGCAGTCGTTGTGCACCACGCGCCGGGGCGCACGCGCGAAGCTCCGGGCGTCGAGCTCGCGCGCCACGGTTGCGCGGGCCGCGCGAAGCTGCCGCAGCTCGGGGCCGACGCCAGCGGCGCGGCCTCGGGGATCCGCGCGGGCAGCCTCCTCGAGTGCGGCGATCCGCCCCTCGAGTGCGTGGAAGCCCGGAAGCGTCTCCAGCACCTCGGCGGGGTCGAGATCCGCCAGATCCGCCGCGAACGCGCCGAAGGCGCGCGCCGCTTCCCCGGCGCGCTCGGGTCGATCGACGCTGTCGACGCTGTGCGCGCGCTCGACGTAGCCGGTGGTGCGCCAGACGCCCTCTTCGGCATCCACGTGGAAGGGGCGGCCGTCCGCGCAGTGGATCACGCGCAGACAGCGCCGCTCGACCTCGGCGCTGCCCCGGGCGCGCAGCGCGCTGCGCAGATGTTCCGTGACGCGCACGACGTTCTGCATCAGGCCCGCCGGATCCCGAAAGATTCGCGTGTTCAGCCGCTGGTGCACGAAGCGTGTGCGTTTGCCGCGGTGCTCGTACTCGGCCAGGAATGTGTCGTGGATGTGGCCGCTGCCGAGCGCCGCGACGCTGCACAACGTGCCGGGAATCTCGAAGGGGCGCGCGAGCTGCGCGGCGCGCTTGGACATGGCGGCGCCTGCCTCAATCGCCCGATCGGGCCGCGAGACGCTGCTGCGCGCCGGCGGCGATTCATGCGGAGGACGCGGCGGGGTGCATCGCATGCGCGTTGCTCGAGAGGCGGAGCGGCGACCATCGCAGCCTGCTGCGATGGCCGCCGTGCTCCGAAACGCGAAACATCCGCACCTCTCGACGCGCCGGACGCGTGCCGCCGCGCCGGCGAAACAGTACGCGGAGCGGGCCGCTGGCGTCAACGCCCGATTTGCGCCCGCCCGCTCCGTGGCGCGCGCGGCACACGCCGCGCGCGGCGCCGGCCGGACATGCTTCGGAACCCGGACCACGGTACGCTCGCAGCGTCGCGCTCGCGCGCGCGGCGCGACTGGGACGGGATCGGGGGCAGCGGCGACGGGGTCTGAATGCGCGGAGAAGATCTACGCGACTATCTCGAGCTGCGACGCCACGCGTGCAACCCCTGGGAGATCGTGCGCTTTCGCAAGACGAAGCGCCCCGATCGAGCGCTGCGCGTCGACTGGCGGGACGGGCGCCCGCCGCTGCACGTGCCGGGCGCGGGGCTGCAGTTCCACGTCTTCCACCGCATCTTCTTGCGCGACGAGTACCGGCTCGGGCGACACGCGGGTCGCCGCTGGCGTTGCGTGCTGGATCTCGGCGCCAATGCGGGCTTCTTCACCGCGAGGATCGCACCGAGCGCGGACCGGGTGGTCGCGTACGAGCCGGTCGCCGAGCACTTCGAGTTGCTCGCGCGCAATGTGAAGGATTTCGCCCACGTCACCGCGGTGCACGCGGGCGTGGCGGGCAGGCGCCGCGAGATTCGCGTCGATCCGGGCACGGGTACGCACGTCGCGGATGGCGGAGGCGGGGAGGCCGCGCGCGCCGTGCCGCTGGCCGCGGTGTTTCGCGAGCACGCCATCGATGTGTGCGATCTGCTCAAGATCGACGTCGAGGGGATGGAATACGAGATCCTCTACGGGGCGGACGCCGATGTGCTCGCGCGGATCGAGCGGATCTACGGGGAGTATCACGCGGTCCGCTCGGGATCGCGCGAAGCCTGCATCGATGCCCTCGAGTCGTACCTGCGCGCGCACGGCTTCGCGATCGAGCGCGTGGCCCACCGCCGCAAGGCGGGTCACGGCATGTTCTTTGCCGAGCGCAGTGCGCCGCGCGATCCCGGCGCGCGACGAGCGCGACGCTCCGCATGACGGCGCTGCGCGCGCGGGAACGCATGCGGCGCGCGCTGCGCGGCGAGCCGACGGATCGCCCCGCGCTGGCATATCTCTTCCTGGGGGGCGCGCGGCACGTGCTGGACCGCGTGGGCGAGCGCCTCGGCGCGGCGTATCGCGATCCGCAGCGGATCGCGGCGACTCAGATCGCGGCGGCAGAACTCTTCGGCCACGACAGCGCGATGGTGCCGTGGGGCTGCCTCACGGTCGAGGCGGAGGCCTTCGGCTGTCGACTCGAATTCCTCGACGACTACTACCCGCGCGTCGCCCAGCGCCCGCTCGCCGACGCACCGGATCTGGGTCGCCTGGCGCAGGTCGATCCGTCGCGGAGTGGACGCATGCCGCTCATGGTGGAAGCGCTCGCACAGCTGCGCGCGCGCTGCGCCGACGATCTCTTCGTGTGCGGGATGGTCGTGTCTCCGTTTCTGGTCGCCGCGGAGCTGCGCGGCATGAGCGAGCTCCTGATGGACTTCGTGCGGGATCCGCCCTTCGTCGAGGCGCTCTTCGAGCGCGTGACGGAGGGAAGCGCGCGCTATCTGCGCGCGCTGCTGGGCAGCGGAGCCTGCGACGCGCTGCTGTTCGAGAACGCGGGAGCCTGCCGCGAGCTGCTGGGTCCCCATCACGTGCAGGCCTACGTGATGCCCTACCAGCGCCGCCTGCTCGCCGAGGCGCGGCGCGCGGCGCCGGACGTGCTCCTGATCGAGCACAACTGCGCGGACACGCCCTACTTCGACGAGATCCTGGCGCTCGACGTGGACGCCGTGAGCTTTGCCCACGGCGATGTTCGCGCCATCCGGGCGGAGCACGGCTGGGAGTGTCACGCCAAGCACAAGGTCGCGAACGCGTGCCTCGAGCGTTTCTGTCTGCAGCCGCGCCTGGACGCGCGCCCGATCGCCTGGATCGGAAACGTGGATCACACGCGGATCCTGTTGAGCGCGACGCCGGAGGCGGTCGCGCGCGAAGCGCGCGCGTGCATCGACAGCGCGCGCTCGGGGCCTTTCGCGTTGAGCACGGGGTGCGAGATTCCCTTCAAAGCGCCCCTCGAGAACGTGCGCGCCCTGGCGCGGGCGGTGCGCGAGGCAGCGTGAGCCGACGCTTCGGAATGGGTCGGTTCGCGCGGCGCCGGCTGCGCGCGGCGCGGGGCAGGAGCCGCCAGCTGGCCTGCAGCGCGTCGGCGCGTCCGGTGTAGCATGACCACGCCCTCTCGGAAGCAAGGAGATCTCACGGTGCGGTTTTCGGTCCCCGTTCTGATCGCGATCGCGTTCCTCGGTGTCTCGGCTGCGTGCTCCCAGCAGCGCAGCGCCCGAAGCGAGTCCGCAGCGCCCGGCGCCGTCGCGGCGCCGCCGCCGGCTGCGGCCGACCTGGCGCTGCGCGGCGGCGCGGTCTACACGCTGGATGCGACGCGCTCCTGGGCGCACGCGGTGGCGATTCGGGCGGGCCGCATCGTGTACG
>JAOUNA010000358.1 GCA_029881215.1 Myxococcales bacterium
GCGCTGGTGGATTCCGTCGCCCCCGGCGATGTGCTGATCGTGCTGCTCTCGGGAGGCGCCTCGAGCCTGCTCTCGTGCCCCGTCCCCGGGCTGGCCCTCGAGGATCTGGCGGCGACGACGGCGGCACTTCTCGAGGGAGGTGCGGCGATCGACGCGCTGAACGCGGTGCGCAAGCACTTGAGCGACAGCGCCGGCGGGCGCCTCGCGTTGCGCGCGCGGGGTGCGCGCGTGGAAGTCCTGGTGATCTCCGATGTCCCCGACGATCGCATCGACGTCATCGCGTCCGGGCCCTTTGCCGGGGATCTCTCCAGCTACCGGGACGCGCTCGACGTCGTCGCGGCGTGCGGCGCGCGCAAACGGCTGCCGGCGCGCGCGCTCGCGCATCTGGAGGCGGGCGCGCGCGGCGAGCGGGAAGAGACACCGGACCCGGGAGACGCGCGCCTGCGGCGCGTCCGCCACACGCTGATCGCCTGCAACGCGACCGCGCTCGACGCCGCGCGTCGAGCGTCAGCCGGGCTGGGCCTGCGACCGGTTCGCGTGACGGAGCAGCTGCGCGGCGAGGCGCGCGCGGCCGGCACGCATCTCGGCGCGCTGTGCGGCGCACTGAGAGCAGACACTCCCGTGTGTCTGCTGGCCGGCGGCGAAACGGTGGTACACGTGCGCGGGTCGGGGCGGGGCGGGCGCAACCAGGAGCTGGCCTTGGCGGCCGCGCTCGCGTTGGAAGGGCAGGGCGGGTGCGCGCTGCTGGCGGCGGGTACCGACGGGAGGGACGGGCCCACGGATGCCGCCGGCGCCTTCGCGGATGGCGGCAGCGTGGCGCGGGGTCGCGCGCGCGGACGCGACGCGCGCGCGGCGCTCGATGACAACGATGCCTATGGCTTCTTCTCGGCAGAGGGCGGTCTGTTCCGCACCGGGCCGACCCGCACGAACGTCATGGACCTCGCGCTCGCCTACGTCGATCCGGCGGCGAAGTCGCGCTAGGCGGCCTTCTCCATCGACTCGCTGTAGGCGCCCTTGCGCGCCGCGCCGTTGCAGCGCGCCCGGTGGTAGTAGGCCTTCTGGCCGGCATCGACGTGCGTCTTCTTGCCGGCCCACGCCTTGAGCGCCGGAGCCTGCAGGGCGCGGCCGTAGGAGAAGCTCAGCTCCCACGGCACGCCGCCGATCTTGTTCATCTCGTTGAGATGCGCGGTGGCGATCTCGTCGCTCTGGCCGCCGGACAGGAAGACGATGCCCGGAAGCGCCGCGGGCACGACGCGCTTGAAGCAGGCGATCGTGGCCTCCGCCACCTCCCGGACACTCGCCTGCTTCGGGCACTCCTTGCCGGAGAGCACCATGTTCGGCTTCAGCAGGATCTGCTCGAGCGGGACGCGCTGCGCCGCGAGCTCCGCGAAGACGGCCCGCAGCGTGCGCTCCGTCGCCTCGTTGCAGCGCTCGATCGGATGTCCGCCATCCATCAGCACCTCGGGCTCGACAATCGGAACCAAGCCGGCCTCGATGCAGAGCGCCGCGTAGCGCGCCAGCGCGTGGGCGTTCGTGTCGATGCAGTAATCCGACGGGATCCCGTCGCCGATGCTGATCACGGCGCGCCACTTCGCAAAGCGCGCGCCCAGGCCGCGGTATTCGGAGAGGCGATCGCGCAGACCGTCGAGCCCCTCGGTGATCTTCTCGTTGGGGGAGCCCGCCAGCTGCTTGGCGCCGGTGTCGACCTTGATGCCCGGTATGATGCCCTTGTCTTCGAGGATCTTCACCAGTGGCGTTCCGTCCGCCGCGTTCTGCCGGATGGTCTCGTCGAAGAGGATCACCCCGCTGATGAACTCCTCCGCGCCCGTCGTGCGGAAGAGCATTTCGCGGTAGTCACGCCGATTCTCTTCGGTGGACGGCACGTCGATGCTCTTGAAGCGCTTCTCGATGGTCGGGGAGCTCTCGTCCGCGGCGAGGATCCCCTTGCCGGGGGCGACGATGGTTTGGGCGGTGCTTGCGAGATCGGGCATGGCGTGAGTCTCCGGGATTTCTGCGGGATCCGATGTGGGGATCCGCGGGGCGTCGAGTCGAGGCGGACTCGCCCGCCGGCTGCGTTTGGTGCGGCAGAGAGGATTCGAACCTCCACGGGGTTGCCCCCGCCAGCCCCTCAAGCTGGTGCGTCTACCAATTCCGCCACTGCCGCGCCGACCGCGCGCGGAGCATAC
>JAOUNA010000359.1 GCA_029881215.1 Myxococcales bacterium
CGCGTAGCCGACCTCGATCTCGCGCGCGCTCATGTACGGGAATCCTGCGTTGGACAGGTCCGCGGTGGTCAGGCGACCGAGCAGCTCCCGTGACTTCGGCCCTTGCACCGAGAGGATCGCGGTGCCGGAGGTGATGTCCGTGGCATAGGCGTGCTCGCCGGCGCGCGTCTCGCGCCGGATCATGGCGGCGACGCGTCGCTCGATGATGTCGCCGGCGACCACGAGGAATCGATCTTCGCCCAGGCGGGTGACGGTGAGATCCGCGACGATGCCACCGGTCTTGTCGAGCCACTGCGTGTAGACGATCCTTCCGATTTCGCGCGCCACATCGTTGGCCGAGAGGCGATTCAGCACGGCCGCGGCGTCGGGGCCGTGCACGTCGAGCTTGGCCATCAGCGACATGTCGAAGATTCCGACGTTCTCGCGCACGCAGCGGTGCTCCTCGCCGACGATCGGGAACGAGGCCTGGCGCTCGAAGCTCGGCTTCATCTGCGGGTGCTTGCCCGGCGGCGCGAACCACTCGGGAAACTCCCATCCCGCCGTCACGTTGAAGTGGGCGCCGGCCGCCGCGAAGCGATCGTGCAACACGCTGCGCCGGATGTTGCGCGCGGTCTTCGGCTGCCAGGTCGGCCACGCCGCGTCGCCGAAGAGCACGCCGAGCTGCTCCACGGCGCGCTCGGCGCGGAACTTGCGACTCACCTCGTGGGGGGCCACGCGCTCCACGCTGTAGCCGGTGACGTCGACGGGCGGCACGCCCTCGACGATCCAGTGCGCCAGGACCTTGCCCACTCCGCCGCCGAGCAGGATGCCGAGCGAGTTGAGGCCGGCCGCCACGTAGAAGTTGTCCACCTCCGGCGCCGGGCCCAGCATGGGCCGGATGTCGGGCGTGAACGACTCCGGGCCGCAGAAGAACTGGCGGATCCCGACGTCGGCCAGCGATGGGATGCGCGCCATGGCGTTGGCGACGTATGGACCCAGCCGGTCCAGGTCCGGGGGGATCTCTCCGAAGGCGAAGTCGCGCGGGACCACGTCGAGCTGCCACGCCGCCGCCACGGGCTCGAAGAGGCCGACCAGCATGCCGTCGCCCTCGGGCCGGTAGTAGCCGTAGCGGTCGGGCTCCTCGATCACGGCCAGGTCGCGGTCGATGCCCTCGACGGCCTCGGTGATCACGTAGTAGTGCTCGGCGGCCTGCAGGGCCACGTCGACGCCGGCCATGCGACCCACCTGGCGGCCCCACATGCCCGCCGCGTTGACGACGATCTCGGCCTCGATGGGACCGCGCTCGGTCTCCACACCGGTGACGCGGCGGTTCACCACGTTGACGCCGGTAACCGCGACGACCTCGATGATGCGCACACCGCGCATCTTCGCGCCCTTGGCCAGCGACATGGTGATGCCCACCGGGTCCGCCCGGCCGTCGTTGGCGATGTAGAAGCCGGCGTGCACGTCGTCCACGTTGGCCAGCGGCCACATGGCCTTGACTTCCTTGGGCGAGAGCTCTTCGACGATGACGTTGAAGCCGCGCATGAAGGCCGCCTCGCGGCGCTGCGATTCGACGCGCTGCGGCGAGGTGGCCAGCGCGATGTGACCGATGGGCCGGAAGCCGGTGGAGACCCCGGTCTCCTGCTCGATCTTGGCGAAGAGGTCGCGCGAGTACTGGGCCATGAACAGCGACGTCTCGTCCGCCATGCCCGCCGAGGTGATCAGGCCGGCCGCGTGCCACGTGGTGCCCGCGGTCAGCTTGTTGCTCTCGAGCAGGACCACATCGGTCGCGCCGAGGTGGGCCAGGTGGTAGGCGATGCTGCTTCCGATCACGCCGCCCCCGACGATCACGATCTGGGCTCGGCTCGGCAGGGCGTCGGACGCGGCGGGTGCTTGCGGGGTCATGGCGGCTCCTCATGAAGCTATCGATCGATAGGGAATCAGATGAACAATCGTTCGGCAAGCCTTCAGCGCTGGCGATGGGCGTGCGCGCGCGCCCGGATGCCGCGCAGCGCGCTGGGCCGGCGCAGCAGGGCGCGCAGCAGGAACGACGCGGCGCGATCGGCCTGCTGGGGCCACTCCGCACGCCTGCGGCCTCCACGCCGGACCGTATCCATGACGATCGCATCGACCGCCTGCTGGGCGAATTTCGCATCGATGTCGACGAACTCGCCGGCCGCCACGCCCGCCTCGATC
>JAOUNA010000360.1 GCA_029881215.1 Myxococcales bacterium
GACCCTGGAGGCATTGCGATGCTCTCGAAAAGACTGGCGGCACACGCCGAACTTCTTCGGGGGTGCGCGCTGGCGCTCGCGCTCCTGCTGGGCTGCTCCGCGGCGCTGTGGGGCTGTCGCAAGACACCCACGGACCCCTCGCGCGGCGTGGATGCGCTGCTCTCCGCGGACCGCGCCGAGAACGCACCGGGCGTGGCCGTGATCGTCGTCCGGAACGGGGTGGTCCTGAAGAAGGCCGGCTACGGCATGGCCGACCTCGCGCGCGGCGTGCCGATCGAGACGGATACGTCGTTCCGGCTTGCTTCGGTCTCCAAACAATTCACCGCCATGGCGGTCATGATGCTCGCGGAGCAGGGAAAGCTCCGCTACGACGACCCGGTGGTGCGCTTGCTTCCCGAGCTCTCGCGCTTCGGCAGCGCGCTGACCATCCGCCACCTCTTGACCCACACGGGAGGCCTGCCCGATTACTACGACGTGATGGTCGAGGTCACCGGCGTGGAGCGCCCGCGCACGCGCCATGCCCTCGACGCCTACGCCGCCTGGGGCGAGCCGCTCTTCGCTCCGGGGGAGCGCTACGAGTACAGCAATCCCGGCTACGAGCTTCTGGCCCTGATCGTCGAGCGAGCGTCCGGCGAGCGATTCGCGGAGTTCGTCGAGGGGCGCATCTTCGCACCGCTCGGGATGAAGAGCTCGGTCGTCATGGACGATCGTTCCCCGAGCCTGGCGAAGCGGGCGATCGGCTACCACCAGAACGGGAGCGGCTTCGAGCTCGACGACGACGATCCGCTCAACTACATCGTCGGCTCGGGCGGCGTCTACTCGACCGTGGAGGATCTGGTGCGCTGGGATCAGGCGCTCTACGGCGAGCAGCTCGTGCGCGCGGAAACCCTGGCGGAGGCGTTCCGCCCGGTCGGGCTCAACAGCGGTGAGCACTATCCGTATGGGTTCGGGTGGCGGCTCGAAGACCACCTGGGGCGCCGTCGGGTTGCGCACGGGGGCTCCTGGGTGGGCTTCCGGACCTTCATCGCTCGCTATCTCGACGATCACCTCAGCGTGATCGTTCTCTCCAACCTCGCGGAGACGGAATCGGAAGCGCTCGGCGACGAGATCGCGGCCCTGTATCTCGCCGCAGACCGGGAGACGCCGGACGCCGCGAACTGAAGCGATGGAGATCCCCGCCGTGAAGCGTGACGCGTCGAGTTCCCGAGGCAGAACGACCGGTATGCGGACGTGCCGCGCGCTGCACGGAGTGCGGCCCTTCGCCCTGGCGCTCCTCGCGCTGACCGCGTGCGCGGGAGGCATGGGTGCCACCCGCGCGACCGTGATCGTCAACGCGGTCGTGCTCGACGGCAGCGGCGCGCCGGCGCGCCAGGCCTCCGTGCGCATCGCCGGGGATCGCATCGTCGCGGTGGGGGCGATCGAGGCCTCGCCGCGGGACTCGATCGTCGACGCGGCGGGTCTGGTCCTGGCGCCCGGATTCATCGACACCCACAGCCACGCGGACGAGGAGCTCCCGGCGCATCCCGACGCGCTGGCTGCGGTCAGCCAGGGGATCACCACGGTGGTGGTCGGACAGGACGGCGACTCACCGTATCCGTTGGACGCCTTCTTCTCCCGGCTCGCGCGCGAGGGCGCCGCGATCAACGTGGCCGCCTACGCCGGCTTCGGCACGCTGCGCACCGAGGTCCTCGGCGAGGATTTCCGGCGCCCGGCGACGCCCGATGAGATCGAGCGGATGCGCGCGCTGCTGCGCGTCGAGATGGAGGCGGGTGCGCTCGGCCTCGCCACCGGACTCGAGTACGACCCGGACATCTACTCGAGCCCCGGCGAGGTGCTCGCGCTGGCGCGCGAGGCGGCCGCGAGCGGGGGCCGCTACATCAGCCACATCCGCAGCGAGGATCGGCGGTTCTGGCAGGCGATCGACGAGATCGTGCGCATCGGTCGCGAGGCGCAGATGCCGGTGCAGATCTCCCATGTCAAGCTCGGCCTGCGGCGGCACCACGGCAGCGCCGAGCAGCTGATCCAGATCCTCGACCGGGCGCGCGCGGACGGGGTCGACATCACGGCCGACATCTACCCCTACACCTACTGGCAGTCGGACTTGAGCGTCCTGTTTCCCGAGCGGGACTTCGAAGATCGAGAAGCGGCGGCGTTTGCCCTCTCG
>JAOUNA010000361.1 GCA_029881215.1 Myxococcales bacterium
GCGCCGCAACAGGTCCCGCCCCGCGCGCGGCTCGAGCCGGGACGTATCCAGCGAGATGCCCACGCAGCGGATCTCGGGATTGGTGCGCCGCCCCGCCAGGAGATTCAACGCGATGGTCTCCCCCAGGCCGGGAAGCGGCGTGCTCACGCCGCGCATGTGCGCGCGCGTGGGCTCGTGACACACGACCAGGGCGTCGGGCTGTGCGCCGTGCAGCAAGCCGAGACTGACGCCCGCGAACGAGGGGTGGAACAGCGAGCCCTGCCCCTCCACCACGTCCCAGTGCTCCGGCTCGTTCGCGGGCGTGAGCCACTCGACCGCTCCGGAGACGAAGTCCGCCGCCACCGCGTCGATCGCAACGCCGCGCCCGGCGATCAGGATGCCGGTCTGTCCGGTCGCGCGGAAGTCCGCCTTCACGCCGCGCCGACTCAGCTCTTCCTCGATGGCGAGCGCGGTGTACTTCTTGCCGACCGAGCAATCCGTGCCGACGGTGAGCACCCGCCGGCCCGCGCGGCGCTCTCCCGTGCCGACGCCGAAGCGCTGGCGCGAGTGGCGCACGTCGATCAGCCGGCAGGCATTGCGCTCGGCCGCGCGCCGCACGGCCGGAAGCGAGCGAAGCCGCGCGTGCAGACCGCTGGCCACGTCGAGTCCGGCGTCGAGCGCCGCGATCAGCGTGACTTCCCAGGTTGGGGACAGCCGGCCGCCGGCGTTCACCAGGCCCACGATCAACGTCCGCGCGCCGCGCTGCGCCGCCTCGCGCACCGTCAGGTCCGGCAGGCCCGTGTCGGCGCCGCAGCCGGGCAGGCGCAGCTGGCCCAGGCACCCGGAGCGCCGCCAGCGCGCGATGCCGTGCGCGGTCTTGGCCGCAAGGTCGTCGCGGGCGTCTCCGAGGAACAACAGATAGGGCGAGGCAATCCGCATGAACGGATCCTGCGTGCGCGGCGCCGCCAGCGGGCGGCGGCGCGCACGCGCGCCCTCAGGCCACGCCCTCGGCGCGCACCGCGTCGATCGAGCGCCTGAGCCGATCCACGAGCACGTCGATGTCGGCCTCCGTACAGATGAGCGGCGGAGCGAATCCCAGCACGTCCCGTCCCATCACGCGGAACATCAGGCCGTTCTCGTACGCGGTCGCCTGGATGCGCGCGCCCACGCGCGCCGTCGCGGGGAAGGATTCCTTCGTCTCCTTGTTCTGGACCAGCTCGAGCGCACCCGCCATGCCGAGGCCGCGCACATCCCCCACCCACGGATCGTCCGCGAACTCGGCCAGTCGCTTCTGCAGATGCGCGCCCACGCGCGCCGACTGCTCGAGGATCCCGTTCTCGTAGAGCTTGATCACCGCCAGCCCGACCGCGGCGCTGACCGGATGTCCGGAATACGTGAAGCCGTGTCCGAACGGCATGCCGTCCGGAACGCGATCGGTCAGCGTTCGGTAGATGGCGTCGCTGAGCATCACCCCGCCCATCGGCACGTAGGCGGAGGTGAGTCCCTTGGCCATCGTCATCAGATCGGGCTGGAGATTCTCGTGCTCGCACGCGAAGAACTTGCCCGTGCGGCAGAAGCCCGTGATCACCTCGTCCACGATGAAGAGGATGCCGTGATCCCGGCACACCTTCTGCATCGCGGAGAGCCAGCCCACGGGCGGTACGATCACGCCGCCCGCCCCGTGCATGGGCTCGGTGATGAATGCCGCGATCTCGTCGGCGCCGACTTCCGCGATCTTCGCCTCGAACGAGCGTACGCTCGACGCGATGATCGCGTCGGGGTCCGGACCCGCCGCGTGGCGGTACGGATAGTGCGAAGGGATGTGGTGCACGAACTCGAAATCGAGACCGAAGTACGGGTGCATGTAGCCGAGGCCAGAAACCGCCGCACCCACGAAGGCGGAGCCGTGGTATCCCCAATCCAGGGCCACGAAGTGCCGGCGCTCGGGATGACCGTTGGCTGCGTGGTAGTAGCGCGCAATCTTGAGCGCGGACTCGACCGCATCCGAGCCGCCGAGCGTGAAGAAGGCGTGCTGCAGGCTCTCCGGGGTCAGGCTCGCGAGCTTCGCGGCGAGCTCGATGGTGGGCTCCGTGGTGACGTGCGTGAAGGCACTGGCGTAGGGCAGGCGGCGCATTTGCTCGGTCGCGGCCTGGATGACGGACTCCTGCCCGTAGCCGACCGCG
>JAOUNA010000362.1 GCA_029881215.1 Myxococcales bacterium
CGCTCTGGTTCCGATCCACGGTGGGCTCGCCGAGCCCGTGGATCGGGTGGTGCCCCTGAAGGATCGGCGCGTCTTCCTGCGGGAGATCGAGCGTCTGCCCCGCGTGCGCGTGACACGCGCGGATCTGTCGACGGTCCACCGCATTGCGGATGGTGTGCTGTCGCCCATTCAGGGGCCGATGCGCGAGGACGTCTATGATCGCGTGCTCGACGAGCGTCGCATCGAGGTCGGCGGGCGCTTCTACGCCTGGACCATCCCGCTCGCGCTGCCGGTCACGGACGAAGAGGCGGTGGCGCTGTCGCGCGGCGGGGCGGCGGCGCTCCACACGGAGGAGGGGGAGCTCGTCGCGGTGGTCGAGGACCTGGAGGTCTTCGACTGGGACAAGCAGCGCTACGTGAAGCAGGTCTACTACACCGATCGCTTCGACCATCCGGGTGGACGCCAGGTCGAGCAGGACGCGCGCACCAAGCTGCTGGGCGGTACGCTGCGCGCGCTGCCCCAGCGCGTGCATCCCGAGTATGGCGAGTACATGCTCTCGCCGCGCATGACCCGCGCGCTGATCCGCGACCGCAAGTGGGAGCGCGCGCTGGCCTTCCAGACGCGCAATCCGATGCATCGCGCGCACGAGTACGCGCTCGTCGCCGGGGCGGAGCGGCTCACGCGAGACGGCTACTTCGCGGGCGTGGTGCTGAATCCCCTGGTGGGCGAGCTCAAGGGAGACGATGTCCCCGCCGTGATGCGGATGCGCACCTACAAGAAGCTTCACGACGATCGCCTGCTCGGCAAGGGCGACACGGACGACGCCCTGTGGAGCGCCGTGGGCTACGAGCTGTCCGAGGTCTTCGAGCTGATCGGATTGGACATCAAGATGTTCTACGGCGGGCCGAGCGAGGCCGTGATGCACGCGATCTACCGTCAGAACCTCGGCTTCAGCGATCTGGTGATCGGCCGCAAGCACGCGGATGCCCCGTTCGAGGACGGCACGCCGATCTGGGGCGACTTCGACGCGCAAGAGATCTTCGAGGATCTGCGCGGCGAGCTCCACCTGAAGCCCTGCAAGATCGGCTTCGCGGCGTTCTACGAGTCGCTGGGCCGCGTGGCGCTCACCGACGATCACCCCGGCGAGAAACCCGTTTCGGTGAGCGGCACCGAGGTGCGGGAGCAGCTCAAGGCGGGAGAGCGCCCCGATCCGCGCATCATGCGGCCCGAGATCGCGGACATCCTGATCGACGCCTATCGCAAGTAGAGGCGTTCAGACCATGCGGATGCGCGCCTCGCGCCCGCGCGCGAGGAGGGTTTCGGCGTCCGCGCCGTCGCCCGGGTGGCGCGCGTAGCCAAACGCCAGCGAGATGCGGACCGGATCGTTGAGGTGTTCGTCCTTGGCGATGTCGTCGGCGACGGTGCGCGCCAGCTCGTAGACCTGTTCGGACGGGTCGCTGCCCGGTTCGGGCATCAGCACCGCGAACTCGGATTCCGAGGTGCGGGCGAGCACGTCGAAGTCGCGCGAGCGCGCGCGCAAGGCGTCCACCAGGCGCTCCACGATGCGGCGCGTCTTGACCGGATCCTGCTGCTGCTCGATCTCCGCCAGGTTCTCGATGCGAGCAACCACCAGCGCCAGCGCCTCCTGGCGCGCGCCGGCCCGCGTGATCTCCTCGCGGATGCGTTTGCACAGGTAGTTGGCGTTGGGCAGACCGGTCTCGTCATCGAAGTTCCGGTACTGACGGGTGCGGTCGTAGAACTGCGCGTTGACGACGGCGCGCTCGAGATACGACACGAATTTCGAGAAGAGCTGGAGATCGTTCTCGGTGAAGCAGCCGGCGTAGAAGCGGTCCGTGGCGATCTTGTCGTACAACGCGAGCGTGCCGATCACGCGCCCCTCGCGCTTCAGCGGCGCCGCCATCAGTGAGCGTACCTCCGCATGGAACTCGCAGAGCCGCTCGTCTGCCGAGATCTCGCGCACGAGAAGCTCGCTGCGGCTCTTCAGCACATCCACCGAGATGCGCTTGTCGAGGCGAAAGAGCTTCTCCTGGAGTCGGCCGTCCGCGGATCCGAAGTAGGAGCGGATCACGTAGCGCCGGGTCTCCTCGTCCTGGAGTCTCAACACGGCGTGGTCGGCTTCCAGGGCCATCGCAGCCGACGAAGTGCCGAGCCG
>JAOUNA010000136.1 GCA_029881215.1 Myxococcales bacterium
GCTCATGCCGATCTGGTCGAGATGCTTGCAGATGCCGCCGTTGAAGAACGGCCAGCCCGCGCCCAGGATCATGCACGTATCGATGTCGCGCGCGTCCGCCACCACGCCGTCGTCGAGCAGCAGCCTCGCCTCCTCGGCGACGGCGCGCAGCGCCCACTGGCGCAAGGCCTCGGCTTCGACGGGCTGCGCAGGCTTCCGGATCTCCCAGAGCGCGCGCACCGCGTCCGCGGTCTGTCCCTTCTCGTCGTAGACGCCCGGCAGGCCCGACTCGGCGAGTCGCGCGAGATTCGCGCTCTCCGGGAAGCGCTCGGGAAATGCCTCGTGCAGGGTCTGCGCCGTGTGGTGCGCGATGCGCGGGCCGACCAGGGAGAGCAGCGGAAACGGCCCCATGGGCAGGCCGAGCGCCAGCGTGGCGGCGTCGACG
Source organism: Myxococcales bacterium (assembly GCA_029881215.1). GTDB lineage: Bacteria > Myxococcota_A > UBA9160 > UBA9160 > SMWR01 > JAOUNA01. The sequence continues at coordinate 425 of JAOUNA010000136.1, forward strand.
TCGCGGAACTCCGTGCCCGCGTCGGCGGCCTCGATGCAGACGCCCATGAAGCGCATGAGCAGGCGGTTCACCACGAAGGCCGTCGCGTCGCGGCAGGGCACGGCCGACTTGCCGATCCGCTTGGCGAGCTCGAGGGCGGTGGAGAGCGTGGCGTCGTCGGTGCGCGTCCCGCGCGCCACCTCGACCAGCGGCAGCACCTTGACCGGGTTGAAGAAGTGGAAGCCCACGACGCGCTCGGGGTGCTCGAGACCCTCCGCCATCGCGGACACCGAGAGTGACGACGTATTCGTCGCGAACAGACACTCGGCCGAGACGCGTTTCTCGAGCGCCGCGAAGACCGCGCGCTTGACGTCGAGGCGCTCGAGCACGGCTTCGATGGCGAAGTCGGCTCCCGCAAGCGGCGCGTCGTCGGTGGTGTAGGTGACGAGCGACTTGAGGAAGCTCGCCTTGCCTTCGCGCATGCGCCCGCGCGCCACGCGCTCGTCGAGCGCGGCCTCGATGTGTCCGCGCGCCCGTTTCAGGACGTCGTCGGCGATGTCCTTCATCACCAGGGGCACCTCGAGGCGTTGCAGGAAGAGCGCGCCGAGCTGGGCGCCCATCAGACCGGCACCCACCACCGCGACCTTCTGCACCGGGCGCGCCGGCGCCTCGGGCCGCCAGGGCTGGCGCCGCACGCGCTGCTGCACGAGGTGGAAGGCGTAGACCGAGGCCTGCGCCTGGCGAGCCGGAAGCAGCTCCGCGAGCGCCTCTTCCTCGCGCTCGAGTCCTTCCGCCAGGTCGCCGTCGCGGCTTGCGAACTCGATGAGATCGATGGCGAGCGTCGGCGCGCGCGTGGCGCCGTGGACGCGCGCCTCGGCGAAGGCGCGAGCGCGCTCGAGCGCCTCGTCGAGTGACTCGCGCGACGTCGCCTCGTCGGGCCTGGGGTCGGGTGCCGGCGCCTCGCCCGCGGCCAGGGCCTCGAGGATCTGCAGGGAGCGCTCGAGGAAGTCCACGGGCTCCACCAGCCAATCGGCGAGTCCGCGCGCGAAGGCCTCGGACGCGCGCAGCGTGCGGTTCTGGTTGAGGGCGTTGTGCACGATCACCTCGAGCGCGCGCGCGGGCCCGATCACGCGCGGTGCGAGCTGGGTGCCGCCCCAGGCCGGCAGGATGGAGAGAAAGACCTCGGGAAAGGCGATCGGCGCCGCGCTCTTCGCGAGGGTGCGCCGCTGGCAGTGCAGCGCCAGCTCGAGGCCGCCGCCCATGCACGCGCCGTTGATGGCCGCCAGCGTCGGGATCGACAGCGCCCGCACGCGGCCGAAGGCCTGGTGGCCGCGCCGCCCGGCGCGGCGCGCGAAGGCCGCGTCGGCGCCCGCGAAGCGGTCGAGGTCGGCGCCAACCGCGAAGATGAAGGGCTTGCCCGTGAAGAGCACGCCCCGCGCGTCCTGCTTCTCGATCTCGTCGAGCGCGCGCTCGAGATCGCCGAGCGCGGCGTCGTCGAAGGTGGTGGGCTTCCGGTAATCGGCGCCGTTGTCGAGGGTGACGAGCGCGAGGCGTCCGGCCTTCGGCGAGTCGCTGTAGCGCACGTGGAAGCGGGTCGGGTCTTCACTCATGGCATTTCTCCCAGAGGATTGCGGCGCCCATGCCGAGTCCGATGCACATGGTGGTGATGCCGCGCTTCGCCTCCTCGTGCGTGTCGAGGTAGTGGGCGAGCTGCATGGTGAGGCGCGCGCCGGACATGGCGAGCGGATGTCCCACGGCGATCGCGCCACCGTAGGGATTCACCTGGATCGTATCCAGCGGCAGCTCGAAGTGATCGAGAAAGGCCACGCACTGCACGGCGAAGGCCTCGTTGAGCTCGACCACGTCGATGTCCGACATGCGCAGGCCGTTGCGCGCGAGCACTGCGTCGCAGGCGGGGATCGGTCCGCTGCCCATCGTCTCGGGCGCGACGCCGACGAAGACGAAGTCGAGCATGCGCATGATGGGACGCGCGCCCATGCCCTGCGCGGCCTCGGCGCTGGCCAGCAGAACGCAGCCCGCGCCGTCGTTCAGTCCGGCCGCATTGCCGGCCGTGACGCGGCCCCCCGCCCGGAACGGCGCGCGCAGGGCGGCCAGATCTTTCAGGCTCGTGCCAGGGCGCGGGTGCTCGTCGCGGTCGACCACGCGCCAGCCCGCTTCGGTCCACACCGTGTCGCGCACCACGTGCGAGGCGAAGACGCCGTCGGCCTGGGCCTTCGCCGTGCGCTCCTGGGAGAGCACGGCGAAGCGGTCGCAGCGCTCCCGGGTCACCGCCGGAAGCTCGTCGTGGAGGTTCTCCGCCGTGCTGCCCATCACCAGGGCCGACGGATCCACGAGCTGCTCGGCGAGGAAGCGCGGATTGGGATCGATCTCCGCAGCCATCGGGTGGTGGCCCATGTGCTCGACGCCGCCCGCCAGCACGAGGTCCTGTCCGCCCGTGCGGATGGCGTTGGCCGCGTTGACGATGGCGGTGAGCGCTCCTGCGCACATGCGGTCGATGGCGTAGCCGGGCACCGAGCGCGGCAGTCCGGCGAGCAGGGCGACGCTGCGGCCCAGGGTGAGCCCCTGGTCGCCGACCTGGGCGGTGGCCGCGAACGCCACGTCGTCGATCCGCGCGGGGTCGAGCCCCGGATTGCGCTCGAGCAGCGCGCGTACGGTGCGCACCGCCATGTCGTCGGCGCGCGTCTTCGCGTAGTAGCCGTCGGGCTTGGCGCGTCCGATCGGAAGGCGCACGCCGTCCACGTAGCAGGCGTCTCTCAGCTGCGTCATGCCGAATCCCCTCTCGACCGATCGTGCCGCCCGTCGACGCCGCGCGTCGGCCGACGCACGGGTGCTAGGACTGCGGGGCCTGCTCGCTCTGCGGAACCGGTGTGGGGCGGCCCTCGCGATCCACGGCGACCAGCACGAACTCGCCGGTCGTGCAGAGCTTGCGTTCCCCCGACAGCAGATTCTCCGAGAACATCTCGATGCCGACCCTGACAGACGTGCGGCCCACCCGCAAGATGCGCCCCACGAACTCCACCAGCTCGCCTTCCGTGACCGGCGTGCGGAACTCGATCTTCTCCGACGCGGCGGTCACCATCGGCAGCCGCGAGTAGCGCGACGAGATGATGAACGCGAGCTTGTCCATGAGACCCAGGGCGTAGCCGCCGAAGAGCTGACCGTTGCTGTTGGTCTGGTTCGGAAAGACCATCTCGACGATGCGGATCTCCGACATCTCTTCTCCTTGTGGCGCCGCGCGCGGGGGTGCAGCGGCGCCGCGGCCCGGGCGGCGGGCCCGGCGCCCCCTCCGCGCGGCGCGCGCGAAGCGTACCGAGAAGATCCAGCACGGCGCCCTCGCGCGACGGCAGCAGGTCTGTGGTGAGAAAGCCTCGGTCGCGGCGGCGCTCCGGCACTGCCGCAACGCATACCGGTTGCGCATCGAAGGGATCGGCGCGGAAACGAGTGGCATTAAGACCCAGAGACCTCACGAGAATTGACGCAGAGTGCCCCGTATTCGGCTCGATTCCGCTGCCAGGGATCGGTGTTCCGACGCGCTGCCCGGCCTGCGGCGCCGATTTCTGGCGCGAGGCTCGAGCGCTCAGGTGTGCGGCAGCGCTGGATCGACCTCGTAGCTCGACTCGTTCTGCAATTCTCCCGGATCACCGCAAGAAATTCCCATCAAGTGGGAATGCTGTACCTCCGACGCTTGCACCATGAAGGTTGTCCGTCTGTTTCGAGCAGCTGCGGGCACGAATCTTGCTCTATGTTGCTACGACGGATTGCAGACTCGTGATTCAAGCGGACCTGGTGGGAGTTCGAGCAGGCCGACGCAATCCGGAGGCTCCGCCCAGAGGGAGCCGAATCAAGGGGGGGTGGGTAGCGCTTCTGGGGCGCGCCGCTCGGCTCGGCCGAACGCCGCGGCATTCCGGATGCGCCGCTCGGCGGAGAGCAGATCCGCGTCGCTGGGATCTCGTGTGATCTGCACAAGATTTCGCGTGCGCAGCGTGTGCGCGCGCCAGATTCACGACGCAAACGAAAGGAGGCCGCCCATGACTCGAGCCAAGCTGGTGCTCGCGGCGGTAGGGTTCTTGATGTTCTTCGTAGGCTGCAACGGCAGCGACGGATCCGACGGCGCGCCGGGAGCGGCAGGTGCCGACGGTGCTGCCGGACCCGCGGGCCCGGCAGGTCCGGCGGGCCCGGCGGGCCCGGCAGGTCCCCCCGGCGGTGATCCCGTCACGGCGGTCGAGGCCTGCGCCGGCTGCCACGGCAGCAACGGCGTGCTGCCCGTCGGCGACATCACCAACCTGGACGACCCGCACTACATCGATACCGATGCCGACGGTCCGATCACCGAGTCGGGCTATCGGCGCATGAACATCGACATCACGCAGGTGGACGTCACGGGGTCGAGCGTCATCATCGATTTCGACGTCGCCGACGAGGGTCTGAACCCGATCGACAACCTCTTTGCAACCGACGGGCGCTTCGCCCTCGCACGGCTCACCGCCGGCGCAGCTGCCGACGGTCTCGTCAACAGCTGGCTGAATCTGATCGATATCCTGGGCGGCACGTACGAGCGCTTCACCACGAGCGGCGGGATCTTCCAGAACCTGGGAGGTGGCAGCTACCGCTACACCTCGGTCTTCGATCCGACCACGGTTCCGGTGGCCTCCGGAGATACACTGCGCCTCGCCATCCAGCTCTCGGCGGGGGATCTCCCGAGAGGCAACAACGGCTGGTGCGACTTCGACGCAGACCTGGTCAATCCCAACGACTGCACTTCAGGGGTCAGCGTGACGCGCGACATCGTGCAGACGGCCGTCTGCAACGACTGCCACGGCGCGACGGCCGACGTGCGGCTCGCCCTTCACGGCAGCCGCACCGACATCGAGTACTGCGTCACCTGCCACAACCCCGGGAGGCCCAACGTGGACTTCAAGGTGATGGTCCACAAAATCCACCGCGGCTCCGATCTGAACGTGCTGCCCTACGCGATCGGCAGTCATGACTACTCGAACGTCAACTTCACCAAGGACATCGACAACTGCACCGTCTGCCACAGCGGCGGCGGCGCGGACGTCGACAACTGGAGCGAACGCCCCAGCATCGAGGCCTGCGGCTCCTGCCACGACAACATCGACTTCGGCCAAGGGCTGCCGGCGACCGTTCCGCACACGGGCGGCCCGCAGGCGAACAGCAGCAGCTGTCGATTCTGCCATCAATCGCTGGCAAACAACAGCATGGGCATCCAGGCGAGGCACCTCGGTGCCAAGCGCGTGGCGGAGGCGGCGACCTACGCGGGCGGCTCCAACGGCTTCATCATCGACGACGTCAGCTTCGACTCGTCCACGGACATCCTGACCGTGGACTTCGGAGTGATGAAGAGCGGCACGCGGATGAACCTGGCCACCGCGCCCGAGTGGAACGCCGGCAGCGCGAGCCGTCTCTACATCTCGGTGGCGTGGAGCACGTCCGACTACACCAACACGGACAGCGGCAGCACGCCGTCGAGCCCGCTCTCCATCAACGGGCTCGACATCGGCGGTGTCGTGACGGCTCTTCCGGGCCCAGTCGGCTTCTATCGGACCACGGCGGATCTTGGCCCTACCGCGGCGGCAGACACGATCACCGTCTCCATGGACGGCCATCCCGCTGCCGATCTGGATGCCTTCGACGGAGCCACGACGCTGGATGACCGCATCGCGGTCAAGAACGTGGTCTGGGACATCAACATCGATGGCGGGCGCGCCACGCAGGTGGCCCGTCGCCAGATCGTGGACGTGGACAAGTGCAACCAGTGCCACGACGCCGCCGGGCAGGGCCTCAGCCTGCACGGCAACAACCGCACGAGCGATATCCAGGTGTGCGCGATGTGCCACAACGCGAACAACACGGATATCGCCCGAAGACCCGCCGGCGCTCCCGCCGGCACGCCGGACAACAAGGCGGAGGAGTCGATCGACTTCAAGCGCCTGATCCACCAGATCCACAGCGGCGCGGAGCTCGCGAACGGTGTGGTGATCTACGGCTACGGCGGCAGCGAGAACGACTTCGGCACGGTGGAGTTCATCGGCAACCGCCAGAACTGCGAGACGTGCCACCTGCCCGGCACGTACGAGCTCGAGGACGCGGCGGCCGCCCTGGCCTCCACGATCGACACGGGGGCCGATGTCGCGGATCCGGATGACGATCTGAACATCTCGCCCGCGGCGGCGGTGTGCTCCTCGTGCCACGACGACAGCGTGGCTACGGATCACATGAAGCTGAATGGCTCGTCGTTCCAGGTGCTCGACCAGGACATCCTGTAGCGATCTGACGGGCACGCGAAGACCGCGCCCCCTGCGGCCGACCGGCTGCAGGGGGCGCGGAGCCGTCTCGGCGGAGCGAAGCCCCCGGCCGACCTCCCGGTGGGCCGCTCCCGATTGGAGCCAGCGGTGCCCGACTCCGCCGCGCGCGCGCAGGAGCGCGACGCCGCGCGCCTGATAAGATCTCGCCGCCGCGGAGGAGGCGGCGCGACGCGCCTTGGAACGCAAGCTCGAGCTCGAAATCCTGGCACAGCCGGACGACACGACCTGTGGTCCCACCTGCCTGCACGCGGTCTACCGCTATTACGGCGAGGAAGTCGCGCTGCAGCGGGTGATCCACGAGACCGCCATGCTCGACACGGGCGGCACGCTGGCGGTGCAGCTGGGCCTCCACGCGCTGCGACGCGGCTACGCCGCAGAGATCTACACCTACAACCTCGTGGTCTTCGATCCGAGCTGGTTCGCGCAGGGCATCGACCTGGCCGAGCGACTCCGCGCCCAGGCCGTCATCAAGCGGGACCCCAAGCTCCAGGGCACGACCGACGCCTATCTGGAGTTCCTCTCGCTCGGCGGCTCGATCCGCATGGACGAGCTCAACACGCACCTGCTTCGGCGCCATCTCATGGAGGGGCGGCCGATCCTGACGGGCCTGAGCGCCACCTATCTCTACGAGTGTCCGCGCGAGGTCGGTGAAACGGTGCTCCGCTACGACGACATCCACGGCCAGCCCACCGGACACTTCGTCGTGCTGTGCGGCTACGATCCGCGCAGCGGCAATGTTCTCGTGGCCGATCCGCTCCAGGACAACCCGGGCTACGGCGCGCACTACTACGAGGAGGGCGCCGAGCGCGTGCTCGGCGCCATCTGCCTGGGCGTGCTCACCTACGACGCCAACCTGCTGATCGTGGAGCCCGCGCACGAGTCGAGAACCGCGTCATGAGGCGACTCGTGGTGGTCGAGAACACCGCGCTCTGGCCCTTCGATCTGGAGGGCGCCGAGGTCGTTGCCGCGCGGGATTATCTCATCGACTCGCGCTATGCGGACCTGCGCTCCGCCACCGTGTTCAACGTGTGTCGCGCCTATCGCTATCAGAGCCTCGGCTACTACGTGTCGCTGCTGGCGGCGGCGCGCGGCCACCGACCGCTGCCCTCGGTGGAGACGCTCCAGGACGTGCGCCTCGCGTCCGTCGTCCGCGTGATCGCGGCGGATCTCGACGAGCACGTGCAGCGCGTGCTGGATCGGCTGCGCTCCGACCGCTTCGAGCTGAGCGTCTACTTCGGGCGCAATCTCGCGCAGCGCTACGATCAGCTCAGCCGCGCGCTCTTCGACCAGTTCCCCGCCCCTTTCCTGCGCGCCAGCTTCGTGCTCGAGGATCGCTGGAAGCTGCACGCGATCCGGCCGATCGCCACCGGCGAGATCCCCGAGAACCACCGGGATTTCGTGATGGAGCAGGCGCGCGCCTACTTCGCTCGCCCCCGGCGCCGCAAGAAGACGCGAACCTACCGCTACGACCTCGCCATCTTGTACGATCCGAACGACGCGGACGCGCCCTCCGA
>JAOUNA010000137.1 GCA_029881215.1 Myxococcales bacterium
TCGCGAACATCTCGTCAGAGAACGTGGACAGCGTCATCGAACACCTGCTCGAGCTGACCAACACCACGTGCATCACCAAGTCGATCGGATTCTCGGATCTCGAGTTCGAGATCATGGTGCGCAACAGCGGTGAGCTGGACGGCACGCTGCAGGGCATCCGCGAGGCCTTCCCGGATCTGATCCGCGAAGCGTCGTCGCTGATCGTCTCCCAGGAGACCTACGTCAACTACCTGCCCTGGAAGAAGTAAGGACCTCAGGGCAGGAGATCGGCGGCGGCAGCCGCGGCGGCGCGACGCGCGGACACGACCGCTCCTTCGGGAGACGGGTGCACCAGATAATCGCCTGCGAAGTACAGACGCCGGCCGGCGCTGCGGCGCTCCGCCTGGATGCTTTCGAAGCGCTCGATGTCGCGGTAGCGACCCACGTCGAAGCGCGGAGCGGAATGCGATACGCGAAACGCGCGGGAAAACTCGACGGCGCGCAGGGCTCCCGGCCAGATCGCATCGAATGCGCCGATCAGCTCCTTCGTGAGCGCCTCGCTCGGCGCGTCGAAGCGGCTCGCCGCAAACGCTTCGGTGGATCGCAGCGTGACGAGGCCGCGGCCGCCGGGAACGCGGCCGCCGGGAACGCCGGGCTCGAGCAACGCTGCAGCGAGGGGTGAACGTTCGCTGCGGGACACGAGGACCTGCTGCGGATGCGCCGCCAGCGGACGGCGCAGCGCGGCCACCACGGAGACCAGCGCTGCGTAGCGCACCGCGCGCAGCTGCTGTCGCTCCGCGTAGCCGAGCAGCGGCGCTGCGATGCGCGCCGCTTCCGGCGCCGGGGTGGCGAGTACGACCGCGTCGGCGCACCACGTGCGTCCGTCCACCGACGTCGCGCGCAGCGCGCCCTGCGGCAGCGGCTCGAGCGTCTCGACGCCGGTCTCGAACTGCACGGGGAGCCGCGCGGCAACCCGCTCGACCAGCTCGCTCAACCCCGCGCGCAAGAGCCCGGCGCGCCCCAGCGCGTCGCGCCGCATGTGGAGCAGGAACTGCACGCGGCTCATCGTCTCCGGATCCCCGGCAGCGATCGCGGTCGCGCGCGGGCCCACGAAGCCGTCGAGGACGCTGCGGCCGAAGTAGAGTCGGCAGAAATCGGCCAGGCTGCGGTCGTCGAGCGCGGCCGCGCGCTCGGGCGACTCGGGGTCGAGCATCGGCGCGTAGCGCGCGAGCAGGCGCGGCAGGCGCGCGAGGCGCAGCGCGTGCAGCAGGCGCACGCCCCGCAGGCGGCGCACGTCGAGCAGGTGCCGCACATCCGCGTCATACACCGCACCGAGGTGCACGATCGCGGTGGTGAGGGGTCGCAGCGGCAGGAGCTCGTCGCGCAACCCCACGGATTCGATCCACTCGTGCAGGCGGCGGTCGCCCCGCGTGAGCAGCACCGGCGCCGCCTCGAAGGCGTACCCCCCCTCGCTCCGCGCAGCCGTTCGCCCCCCGGCCCGCGCGCCGCGCTCGAGGAGCAGCACGCGCAGCCCCGCGCGATCGAGCCCCCAGGCGGCCGCGAGCCCGGCCATGCCGGCGCCGATCACGATGACGCGGGGAGGAGAGCCGTCCACGCGCGCACGGTACCCGTTCACGCAGTCTCGACGCCAGAAGCGCGAAGCGACCCGGATCAGCTCGCCCGCGCGGGCGGGCGTTCGTCGAGCACGCGTTCGAGAACGGGAATGACGTCGTGCAGGGTTTCGAAGCGCTCGAACGCAACACCGCGCCCCGCGAGCTCGGTGGCCAGCGCATCCTTCGCAAAGACGAGGTCGGCAGCGAGCGCCCCGCAGGTGTCGGACACCCGCCCATTGCCGATGTGGACGAGCCGCGCGCCGGGATGCACCGCTCGAAAATTGCGCAGAAACGAACCCTTGCAGGCCCCCGTGCCGCATGCGCAGCTCGCGTCGGGCAGGCCCGGTCGGATTCGCCAGCGCCCGCGTTCGTAATGCAGGTGATTCGCGCTGTGGGCAAAGCGCACACCGTGGAGCACCTGCAGCCGATTCAGGTTCCAGTCGAAGCCGTCGGAGAGGATGCGGAAGGGCACGCCGCGCTGCTCGCACCAATCCAAGAGGTGCCGTGCACCGGGATCGAGCTGCACCGTGCGCAGGAAGGTTTCGAGCGCAGCGACGGGCAGCTCGAGTCTGTCGAGAATCTGCATGTTGTACTGCCAGGCGGTGAGCTCGCCGCGCTCGTAACGCGCCCACGCGCGGGACCGCTTCGGGCCCGCGTGGCGCTGGGCGAGCGTCGATCCGACATCCTGGATCGAGAAGGTTCCGTCGAAATCGCAGAAGACGGCGACGGGAAATCCGCGCCGGACGCGCAGCAGCGCGCCCCCGTGTGGATCCAGCACACGAACGCCGCTGCGATCGGCCAGAGGCGGCGCGTGGCCGATTCGCGTGTCGACCGCGCACACGGGCCCGAGAGAGCGCCCCGCCTCCGGCAGGTCGAGAGGGCATTCGAGGGGCGCATCGCGGTCGTTCAGCAGCGCGAGGATCTCGCCCTGCTTGCGCATCGCGACGACGCGCCGGGGAATCTCGGCTGCGAGGGGATCCACCACACGCAGCCCGCTCGGAATGCCGATGCCGTCCACGGCGCGGGCGCCTTCGAGCGTCGCGCGCACGAGCGCACGCTGTGCCCGAGACTGATGCGACGGATCGACCGCAAGGTTCAGCAGGCTGCCCGTTCCCGCCAGAGCGCAGGCCAACCCTTCGACGCGAGCCCGCGGCAGCTGCGCGTCCGCGGGAAGCGAGCCCCCGTCGTTGAGCCAGAGCCTGCGATGCATCCAGGCGCGCGTCGCGACGTTTCGCAGGGCAGCCCGCACCGCCTCCGCTCGCTGTGCCGGAGCGACCGCGTCGAACCGCGTCCGCGGCCCGACGTCTGCTGCGACATCCACCGCGTCGACGACGCCGACGAGAGCACCGAGGGGGCAGCCCGCGCCGCGCAGGAACGCCTCCTCGCCGGCGCCCGCACGCACCGCCTCGACGCCGCGCCGGAGACGCTCGGCGGGACCGATGTCCGGTCGCGCCGAGCGCGCGTGCGACACCACCGCGCCCAGCCGATCCAGCGTCAGGGCCACGAATCCCATGTCGACCAGCTCGCGGTAGAGGTGCTCGATGTGCTCGATGACGTCGGCGCGGCTCGTGTCGAGCACGTGGGCATTCGCCTCGGCGGGACAGGCCGGCGCGCGCAGTGCGCGCGACGGATCGTCGGGGTCGCGCAGCAGCCAATCGCCGTGCTTCCCGAAGAGCTGGCTCTGCGGAGATACACAGAACGGCGCTGTCCACAGGCCGGGGATGAAATCCGCCTGCCGGATCTCGGCGACCAGTGCCGCGAGGCCGCGGGGAAGTCCTGGTTGGGGCTCGAGCCAGTCTCCAACGGCGCGCTGCCAACCCTCGTGGATCTCCACGACGTCGATCGGAATTTCTCCGCGCAGGGCGACCAGGTTCTCGAGCTGGCGCCGCAGCATGTCCTCACTCAACGCTTCGCCGCCGCTTCCGGATGCGCGAAAGCTCGCCAGGAACGGCCGGAATACGCGCGCGCCGGCGCTGCGGCCGTACGCCTCCGCGAAACGCTCCAGGAGAGCGGCCGCGTCGCACCCGAGTGAGAGGTGCAGCGTCTCGAGCTCCCGGACCTGCCCGGGCTCGAGCACCGCCTCGACGCGCTGCTCGACCTCGATGTGCACGGCACGGCCCTCGCGCCGCAGGTAGAGCGTCGTGAAGCTTCGCCCGCGCTCGTACACACCAGCGAGACAGCTGGGTCCGCCGCTGGCCTCCCCCACCACGCTGACGAGCGCGGACGCGTGCCATCCGGGGCGCTCGATCGGATGGACCGCCTGCGGCGCGGGGCGCGGGGGGGGCTCGGGATGCGCGTCGACCGGTCGGACCCCCGTGTAGTCATCCGATCCGCTTCCGTGTCGCAGGAAGCGGAGCGCTTCGACGCGCGGCGGCTGCCAGCAGAATCCCAGCACGAGAGCGTCCAGCGCAAGGGGCTGCGGAGAGACGTTGGCCAGGCAGGCCGTGACACACAGCGCGTCGCCAGCGCGAGCCAGCTCCAGGCGAACCTCGAGGCCACCCACGCGCCGCGCATCGGCATCGAACGCAGCTTCGAGGCTGCGCTCCTCCACGGGTGCGTTAGGTTCCGCGCTGCGGACGGCGAGCCGCACGGGCTCGACGCGTCCCGCCTGGTCGTGGCTCAGTGCGACAGGACCGGGCATGCGCGCGGGAGTATACCGGGAGATGACGACCGAGCGTTCCGATCTCGCGGCGCGCCTGAGCGAGGGCGCGATCTTCGTGCTGGACGGCGCCACCGGCACCGAACTCGAGCGGCGCGGCGTTCCGACCGACCTGCCCCTCTGGTCCGCACCCGCGCTGCGCGACCACCCCGACGTGCTGGAGCAGATCCATGCCGACTACGTGGCGGCCGGCGTCGACGCGCTGACCGCCAACACGTTTCGCACCCAGCGACGCACGCTCGCGCGCGGCGGGTGGGGCGATCGGGCGGATGCGCTGACGGCGCGCGCGGTGATCCTGGCGCGACGCGGCGCGGCCCGTGCGGCGCACGGGCGGCGGATCTTCGTGCTCGGATCCGCTCCGCCCCTCGAAGACTGCTACCGACCGGATCGGGTGCCGGACGATGCCGCGCTCGAGCGCGAGCACGCGGAGCACGCCCGCCACCTGGTCGCGGCCGGCGTGGACGCCGTGCTCGTCGAAACCATGAACAGCATCCGCGAGGCGGTCGCGGCGACGCGCGCCGCGCGCCGCGCCGGTGCAGCGGTGCTCACGAGCTTCGTGTGCTGGAACGGCGCCCGGCTGCTCTCGGGCGAATCGCTCGCGGAGGCCGTGAAGGCCGTGGCTGCGGAGGACCCTCTCGCGCTGCTCGTGAACTGCCTGCCCCCCTCGAACGTGCCCGCCTGCCTCGCGGTGCTGGCCACACAACCCCGCCCCTCTGGCGCGTACGCCAATCTGGGCGCCCCCGACGACACCGTCGGATTCCGGCGCAGCGAAGACTGCACGCCCGAGGCCTTCGCGGCGCACGCGCGCGGCTGGATCGAAGCGGGCGCCCGCATCGTCGGCGGGTGCTGCGGCACCACACCCGAGCACCTGCGGGCGGTGGCCGCGCAACGCTCCGGCGCGAGCGAGCGCGCGCCGAAAAATTGACTGGAGTGACGCGAATTGTGTCGGTGCGCCCCGGCGCCTGCCGGCCGCCTGCGTGCGCGCTGCCGCCGCGCCATGCTGCGCGTGGTAAATACCGCATGCCTGGCAAGGGGTTGCACGATATGTCGCGAAAAAGCCCCAATCTGGCACAACACTTGCTCCTCTCCGTGTGGGAGATCAGTCAGAGTCCGTTGAAAGCCCGGGCCGGCTGCCCCTCCCGCCGCGCGTCAGCGCGGCGAGCCGGCCCGGGCATTTCTCTCTCCGCGCGACGCACGGGGATCGCGGGCACCGCGCGCGGGATTGGAGCGCGGATCCGCTGCCCCGAGCCGCTGGCGCGGGGCGTCAGCCGGGTTGCCGTGTCACCGCGACGCGCTCGGCCGGGATCCGCTCGCGCAGCACCTGGCGGGCGATTCCCGCCAGGTAGACCGACCCGGTCGCGCACAGCAGGCCGTCTGGAGCGAGGGCTTCGTGTGCAGCGCGCAGCGCCAGGTGCGGGTTCGGCACGACGCGAAGCGCGAGCTCCGGCGCGCGGACACGCACCGCGGCCGCGATCGCATCGGGCGCGGCCGAGCGTGTCGCTTCGGCGCGGGTGAGCGTCACGGAGCGGGCACAGGGCAGCAACGCGCTCAGAATCGATTCCATGTCCTTGCCGGCCGAGATCGACAGGACGAGATCCACCGGACGGCCAATGGAACGCAGGATCTCCGCCAGAGCGCGGGCAGAGACCGCGGTGTGCGCGGCGTCCACCAGGATCCAGGGCTCTCTCGACAACACCTCCACGCGGCCGGGCAACAACGTCCCGGCGAGTCCAACGCGCACGACCTCGTCGATCGCCTCGGGCGCGAGCCCCTCCGCGAGCAGGCGGCGCGCGCAGGCGGCCGCGAGCGCCGCGTTCGCCGCCTGGTGCGCGCCGAGCACGGCCAGCTGCGTTTCCACCGCCCGCGCTCCCTCCGTGATGCGGATGCGACTGCCTGCGAGATCCCCCCCGAGCCGCTCCACGCGCAGCTCCTTGCCGAGGCGGATCAACGGTACATCGAGCGCGGCGGCACGCGTCTCCACCACCCGCTGCGCCTCGTCGGGCAGCTCTCCGATCACCGCGGGGATCCGAGGCTTCAGGATTCCTGCCTTCTCGGCGGCGATCTCTGCCAGCGTGTGGCCGAGGCGATCCGTGTGCTCGTACTCGATGCTCGTGATGCACGTCACCGCAGGCTCGACCGCGTTCGTCGAATCCAGGCGCCCCCCGAGCCCGACCTCGAGCACCACGTGATCCACGCCCGCTTCCCGGAAGAGCAGCAGCGCGGCCGCCGTGGTGGCGTCGAAGAACGTGGGTCCGATCCCGGCGCCATGCGCGCGGAGCGCCTCCGCATGCGGGCGCACGCGCCCGACCGCGTCGGCGAGCGCCGCGTCTTCCACCTCGCGGCCATCGATCCGAAAGCGCTCCGTCCAGCGCTCGAGATGCGGTGAGGTGAAGGTTCCCGTGCGGCGACCCGCCGCCCGGAGCACGGCCTCGGCGAAGAGCGCGACCGATCCCTTCCCCTTCGAGCCAGCCACGTGCAGGATGGAGAGTCCGCGCTCGGGATGGCCCAACGTCTCCAGCAGCGCCTCGATCGGCGCGAGCGAGAAGCGCGTGTACGAGAGCTCGGGCCGCTTCTCGACGTTGATCAGGCTCTCGAGCCACGCCGCCGCCTGCTCCAGCGTGCGAATCGACCCCTCGATCTCCGGGCGTGTCATCGGCTCCACCCCAAGAACGACGCGAGGCGGCCCGAAGCCGCCTCGCCGGACTCACGCAATGGGCGCAGCCATCACTGCACCATGTAGCGCTTCCACTGGCGGTATTCCTTGACCGCTTCGCTGGTGGACCCAGCGGCCGGGAAGTAGAACTTCACGGCGTGACCGCAGACGGTGCAGATCTTGTAACAGAACTTGAAGCCGTCGATCTCGCGGACGTTTCCGACCATCTCGCGATTCTCGTCCTGGCAACACTCCGACGGTTTCACCGGGGACACGATCTTGCGCGGATAATCGTTGCGCGGCGTTTCATCGTCCGAATAGCGGATGATGTTGCGGACGATGCGATTCGCCTTGGCATCGGAATTCTGCTTGCGGATGTTGCTGCCGATTCGTCTCAACTGCGGCTCCTCACGGTGAAACCTCCCGCGGCGGAGCTGGACTCGAGACCCAGCCGCTGGAGGAGGGGGGTGAAATCTTGGTACTCGGAGTTGCACGGGGGGCCTTCCAGGTGACGCAGCTCCCCAGCGCCGGATTCCTCGCCGACCTGCAGCAAGGTCGAGCTGCGCGTTCCGTAGCGGTCCCCGTGCACGCACGTGGCCTCGCGCGCCTGGCCATCGGCATGATCGCGGCAGAGCTGGGCGAGCCGGTCGAGGACCCGGCCAGTGGGCGCGCGCGCCGCTTCCTCGGCCAGCTGCCGCTGCCGCGCGATGCGAGGGGTTTCGGCGCCCGCTCGCGTGTTCCCGATGACGTGGACGCCGGGGGCGAGCTGGATCCGCTGCGGCACGCGAATGCACGAGATCCAGTGTGCCGTATCGCGATCGGCGATCAGGAGATTGAAGGGATTGTAGGCATCCGCCGGCAGGGCATCGATTCTCTCTGCCGCATCCGACGCGCGCCTGGCGCTCAATGCGTCCAGCACGAGCAGCCCGCGCGAGCGCCGAGACGGGTCGATGCGCTGACCGGAGACATTCGTCACTGCTGCCAGCAATCCCCAAGCATTCAGGCCGAGCCACGTCCCTCCTGCGCGCTGATCTCGAGGCGCCAGGATCATTCCGGATGTCGTTTCACGTAGGGCGATCCCCTCCGCGGGCCGCTCGAAGAACTCGTCGCGATTTGCTGCCAGCACAAGGGGGAATCCCGGCACGCAACGATGGAGGGCGATGACAGTGCACATCCGACAGCCTTGCGGTACCGCGGCTCGCGTACACCTTCGCCCAAGGCACAGGGAATCCTGGCTTGGTACAGCCCGTGAAGAGTAACGCAGCGGGGTGAAATTCGCCACGCAGCGCGTCTCTTGCACCGGAAAGGCGCGAAACGGGCTCGGCGTCTAGATCCG
>JAOUNA010000363.1 GCA_029881215.1 Myxococcales bacterium
AAGCAGCATGGCGTGTGCGTGATGGCGCTCGCCAACTCGCATCATCTGTGCCGCATCGGCCAGTGGGCCGAGCAGGCGGTGGCGCAGGGGCTCGTCTCGCTCAGCTTCGTCAACGTCATCTCGCGCTCCATCGTCGCGCCCTTCGGCGGCAGCGACGCGCGCTTCGGCACCAATCCCTGCACCATCGGCGTGCCGCTCGCGGGACAGCCGCCGTTCATCCTCGACATGGCGACGAGCGGTGTGGCGCAGGGCAAGGTGCGCGTCGCGCACAACAAGGGCGAGAAGCTGCCGCCGGGGCTGCTGCTCGACGACAAGGGCAACCCGACGCTGGAGGCGCGCTTCGGCGTGATCGAGCCCTTCGGCGCGCTGACGACTTTCGGGCTGCACAAGGGCTATGGGCTCGCCGTCGTGTGCGAACTGCTCGGCGGCGCGCTCTCGGGCGGCGGCACCTGGCACACGACCGACCGCTCGAAGAAGCGCGTGCTGAACGGCATGCTCTCGATCCTCATCGATCCGAAGAAGCTCGGCACCGCGGACGTGTTCGAGCGCGAGGCGCGCGCATTCATCGATTGGGTGAAGCGCTCGCCGCCCGCGCCGGGCATGGATCGCGTGCGCATCGCGGGCGATCCGGAGCGCGAGACGCGTGCGCGCCGCGAAAAGGAGGGCATCGCCGTCGACGCCAACACCTGGCAGGAGATCCATGCCGCCGGGGCCAAGCTGGGCGTGGCGGCCGCGAAGCTCGACCGTCTGGCTGCCGGCTAAGGCCGTAGTTCTAAGAAGGCACTTTCAGTAGCTTTTATAAGCTACTGATATATATAGTATTTTAATTTCAAGAAACGCCCCCAGGAAACGCAGCTAAGTCATTGTCAGGCAAAAAGAATTGCCTTGACCGCCGCCCCTTTTGTCGCATAGAGTGGAAAAAGGTAGAAAAAAGTGGCGGAACACGGGGAGGCGTGGTTCATGCCCCGTCCGCCTTGGAGAAAACGGGGCATGGGTGGAACGTTCCACGGCGCAACGGTGGTCACGCTGGACGCAAAGGGCCGGCTCGCCATCCCCACGCGCCATCGCGCCGCGCTGCTCGCTGACGCGCGCCACCTCGTGCTCACCGCGCACCCCGAGGGCTGCGTGCTCCTGTATCCCCCCGCCGCCTGGGAGCCAGTGCGCACGCAGGCGCAGTCCTTTCCCAGCTTTCACCCGCAGGCGAGCTGGTGGAAGCGACTGCTGCTCGGCTTCGAGGAGCACGTGCAGCCCGACGGTTCTGGCCGTATCCTGCTCTCGGGCGCGCTGCGCCAGCACGCCCGGCTCGAGCGCGACGCCATGCTCGTCGGCCAGGGCCACTACTTCGAGCTCTGGGACTCCGCGCGCTGGGACGACAAGCTCGCCCACGCGCTCTCCGGCCCCCCGAGCGCGCCCCCCGGCATGGAGGATTTCTCGCTGTGAGCGCGGGCGATGAGCGCTGCGCCCGGCACGCATCGCCCCGTCCTCGCCGTCGAGGCGCTCGATGCGCTGGCGATCCGCGCCGATGGCATCTACGTGGACGGCACCTTCGGGCGCGGTGGGCACAGCCGGCTGATCCTCGAGCGGCTCGGCCCGCGCGGGCGGCTCATCGCGCTGGACCGCGACCCGCAGGCGGTGTCGGCGGCGCGCGCCATCGCCGATGCGCGCTTTTCCATCACGCACGCGCCCTTCAGCGCGCTCGCGCAAGCACTGGAGGCACAAGGTGCGGCGCTCGTGCAGGGGATGCTGTTCGACCTCGGCGTGTCCTCGCCGCAGCTCGACGATCCGCAGCGCGGGTTCTCCTTCCGCGCCGACGGGCCGCTCGACATGCGCATGGATCCGTCGCAGGGCGCGAGCGCCGCGGATTGGCTCGCGGCGGCGAGCGAATCCGAACTCAGGGAGGCCATCGGGGGATATGGGGAAGAACGGTTTGCTAAACAGATTGCAGCGGCGATTGTTGCTGCTCGCCGGCACGCGCCCCTCCGCACGACCCGCGAACTTGCCGATCTCGTGGGTGCGGCGGTCCGCACACGGGAGCCGGGCCAGGATCCGGCGACGCGCACCTTTCAAGCTCTACGGATTCTCGTCAATCGGGAGCTTGAGGAAGTGTCGCTGATGCTGCCGCAGGCCCTGGCAC
>JAOUNA010000364.1 GCA_029881215.1 Myxococcales bacterium
GGCGTCGGAATGCTCGCGCGCGTGATCGCGCTGCAGCAGGGCGAAATCGATTTCGATCTTGTCCCGAATGTCGGCGAGCTTGGTCGAGTCCAGGAAGCGCCCGAGGATCATCGTTCCCGCGATGGGCCCCTCGCTATTGCTCTTGAGAATGGCGTTGGCCGACACCGCGACTGGGCCGCGCGGCGTGACGAGCAACCCCTTCAGATTGGATTGCAGGTGCTCGTGATGGAGGAGCGGATCGCTCGCGGCGAGCGGCTTCGGGAGCAGCTCTTCGAGTGGAACGAAGCTGTCGCTTTCGTGATCGTAGGCCTGCCCGAACAGGATGCGCCCGTCCGGGGCGACGAACATCACGATGGTGAAATCCGCCTCGATGTAGAACAGCCGGGGAAAGTTGTCCTCCGGATAGGTCGGATTCTTTCCCTGCATGAAGGCGTAGGTCTCGTCCCAGTGCGCGGTGTCCTTGCAGTTCGCGTCCAACGACTGGACGACGGCCTCCAATGCGCCCTCGACGCGAGCCAGATTGGTACTGGCGAGACTCGACTGCAGCGCGTCGAAGCTCGGGAAGATGAACGCCCGCTGGACGCCGTAGTTGAGTCCCGCGTAGCCGACGATCAGAGCCAGCAGGACCAGCAGGATTTTGGTGCGCAACGACATTTCGGCGTATCCAGGGTCCTGACCCCGCCTGCTGTCGTGAGAAGAGCCTCGCACGCTGCGGCGTTCGTTCGGTGCAACCGCGCAAGTTCGCGCTCTCTTCGCTGATCGGAAGCCCGTCGGCGCCCTTGAGTCCGCTGCGGGCGGAGTCCTCTGCTCGCGCTGCACGCGCGAACCGGATGCTCGGGGGCCGGCGCATGGCGGCGAAGCGGGGCGGTCGCCGCGCCGGTGGCTGCGCGCGAGGCGCCCAGGGGCGCCGCAGCGCGGCGAAACCCTCCCGCAGCGCCATGCCTGCCAGATGCGGCCGGGTTGACGTGGTATGGTTGCGCCGCCATGCCGCTCGCCGAGACCGTGTACGTCGCTCGGGTGGACACGCCCATCGGTCCGCTGCGCGTCGCCTCGACCGCGTCGGGCCTCGCCTACGTCGAGCTTCCCCACGAATCCGGGTCGGGGCTGCGCGGCTGGGCGCACCGCGTGCTGCCGCACGCGCAGCTGCTCGAGGGCTTCGCACCGAATCGCGCTGCCATCACCCAGCTCCAGGAGTACCTGGCCGGCAAGCGCACGGATTTCGAGCTGCCTCTCGACCTGCGGGGTACCGCCTTCCAGGTGACGGTCTGGACCGCCCTGCGCGGCATCCCCTATGGCGAGACGCGCACCTACGCGGAGATCGCGCGAGCCGTGGAGCGACCCCGCGCGTTACGCGCCGTGGGCGCGGCGAACGGCGCGAATCCGCTGGCCCTGGTCGTCCCCTGCCACCGCGTCGTCGCGAGCGGCGGCAAGCTCGGTGGCTACGCCGGAGGGCTCGAGCTGAAGGCGCGTCTGCTGGCGATGGAGCAGTCGCGGCCCGCGCGGGGCGCGCTGCTCTAGACCGACCCCAGCGTCCTACAGGGCCGCGAACGCGCCCTCCAGGTCGGCGATCAGGTCGTCGGCATCCTCGATTCCGCAGGAGAGGCGGATCAACGAGTCCGTGATTCCCAGCCCCCGGCGCTCCTCGGCGGACTTGTCCCAGTAGGACATCAGCACGGGCGCCTCGATCAGCGTCTCCACGCCCCCGAGGCTCGGGGCGAGATAGGCGATGCGGCAGGCGTCTGTGAAGCGCAGCGCGCCGTCGAGATCGGTATCGAGTTCGAAGGTGACGACGCCGCCGAAGCCCCGCATGGTGCGCTTCGCCACCGCGTGATCCGGGTGGCTGGCGAGTCCGGGATACCACACGCGGCGCACCCGCGGATGTCCCTCGAGCCACTGCGCGAGGCGCAATCCATTCGCGTTGTGCCGCTGCACGCGTATCGCAAGGGTCTTGAGCCCGCGAAGCAGCAGATAGGCTGCGTGCGGATCCAGCACGCCGCCCAGCACGCCGACCGCCTCGCGCACGGGCGCGAGGCGCTGCGCGGATCCCAACACCACGCCCGCCAGCAGGTCGTTGTGCCCCGCGAGGTACTTGGTGGCGCTGTGCACCACGTAGTCCGCGCCTTCG
>JAOUNA010000365.1 GCA_029881215.1 Myxococcales bacterium
CATCAATCGCGACGCCAACGCGCCGATCTTTGAAGAGGCGGATTTCCGCGTGATCGGGGATCTCTACGAGGAGATCCCGGCGCTCACCGCCGCGTTCGCCGCGCTGCGCTGAGTTCGCTGCGGGCGTCCCGCCGCCCCTTCGCGAGCGATCTGCAGCGCGCTCATCGGGCGGGGCGGATCGGATAAGATCGGGGTCGCGTATTCGCCACGCGGGCGAGTCGTGGGAACGAGAAGTGCGTGCGAAAGGAGGGGAGCGATGGAGCTGCATCCGGGTGTGTTCTTGTCGAAGGTGTCGGTCGAGGGGGCGGAGCACTGGCAGAGCGACCCCGAGGTGGGGGGCGAGGCGCACGTGCTGTGTGATGCGGACGGCGTGCAGGCGGGGCTCTGGCGCATGCGCAAGACGCCCGAGAAGCCGATTCCGTTCACGGCGGCGACGCGTGAGACGATTCTCGTGCTCGAGGGCTCGGTGCGCATCGAGATCGCCGGCGGTCCCACGCTCGAGCTCGCGCCGGGCGACATCGCCTCGCTGCCCAAGGGTGCCGAGACGCGCTGGCACGTGACGGCGCCCTTCAAGGAGCTCTGGGTGCTCGCCTGAGCGGTGTGCCGCTGCCCGGCTCGGCGATCCGACGCAGACCCGTTGCGATTCGCTTCGCGCCCGAAGGCGACGTTGGTCAGTGCGTGCCGGCGCTGGCGGCGTCGGGGACCATGCGGTCGTTGCGGAAGCGGTCCGGCAGGAACGGCGCCATCACGGCGGGCACCCTGCCGGTGGCGATGTGCTCGGCCATCGAACGTCCCGCGACGGGCGCCGTCTTGAATCCCCAGGTACCCATGCCCGCGCTGAGGAAGAAGCGCTCGACCTCGCTCTCCCCGAGGATCGGCGACGAGTCCGGCGTCATGTCGCACAGGCCGGTCCACTGGCGCATCAGGCGAGCCTTGGCCATCAAGGGCAGGAACAGAATGGCGCGCGCCGCGCACTCGGCGATGAAGTCGAAGCCGGGCCGGAGCGAGTAGGTGTTGTAGGGCAGCACCTCGGCGCCCGCGAGCAGCTCGCCGCGCTGGCTCTGGGAGATGTAGACCAGCGCGTCGAAGGAAGAGACCAGGCCGTTGATCAGCGGCCGGTACGGCTCGGTGACGAAGGCCTGCAGCGGCTGGGTCACGAGGGGCAGCCGGAGCCCCGCCAGCGCGGCGATCTGGCTGCTCCAGCCCGCCACCGCGGAGAGCACGGCGCCGGCCGCGATCGGTCCGCGGTCGGTGACCACCCCGCGGCAGGTGCCGCCCGCGTCGACGCGCACGCCGGTCACCGTGGTCTGCTCGTGGATGGCGACGCCCAGGCGCGCCGCGGCGGCCGCGTAGCCCCACACCACCGCGTCGTGTCGCACGAAGGCGCAGGGCGGGTGGTAGCTGGCGCCGATGATCGGGAGCTTCCCCCCGCCGGAGAGATCGATGTGTGGGCACACCTCGAGGATCTCGCGCGGCGTGAGCATGTGCGTGTCGACGCCCAGGCTCTGGTTCAGCAGGCACTTGTCGTTCTCGACGCGCCACGAGTCGTCGCTGTGCACGAGGTCGATCTCGCCCTGGTTCGAGAACATCAGGTTGAAGTCGAGCTCCTGGGAGAGCGTGCGGTACATGCGCAGGCTCTCCTTGTAGAAGGGGATGGTCTCGGGCGTGTTGTAGTTCGAGCGCACCACCTGGGTGTTGCGACCCGAGCCGCCGGCCCCGATGTAGGCGCGCTCGACGACGGCCACGTTCTTGATGCCGTGTCGCGCGGCGAGGTAGTAGGCGGTCGAGAGCCCCTGGACGCCGCCGCCGATGATGACGACGTCGTAGCTCGGCTTGAGCTCGCGCAGCGGCAGGAACTCGCGATCGAGAAAGAGTCCGCTCACGCTGCCCCCTCCTCTTCGCGCACGTCCAGCGCGCGCAGCGCCTCGCGCATCTCGTCGTGCAGGTAGCTGCCCCACGGACTCGGCACCAGCAGATCGATGCGCTCATCGTCCGTCAGCACGCGCACGGGCACGCGCAGCACATCGCCCTGGACGTAGCCGCCCGGCTCCGGGAGGTGAAGCTCGGAGAGATAGGAGAAGGCGCGCTCCACGTCGCCGCGCAGCGTCCAGCTCATCCAAGCGT
>JAOUNA010000138.1 GCA_029881215.1 Myxococcales bacterium
GCAGCTCAGCACGCTGCTCCCGAGTGAACGCGACAGCTCGATCAGCGATGCGGCCGAGACGCAAGGGCCCCTCCAGACCTCGGATCCTCTCTTCGAGGACGACTTCGATCTCGACCTGTCACAATCGAGCGTGGCGGATCCGCTCGAAGGATTCAATCGCCGGGTCTTTGCCTTCAACGAGTCGCTCGACAGGTTCGCGTGGGAGCCGATGACCCGCGGCTATCAGTTCGCGGTGCCCGAGCCGGCGCGCCGCGGGATCCACCGCGTCTTCCAGAATCTCGAGTCGCCGGTCATCTTCACGAATCAGCTGCTGCAGCTGCGTGTGCGCGATGCCGGCACCACGCTGGGTCGTTTCCTGCTCAACACCACCGCGGGAGCTGGCGGTCTCTTCGATCCCGCCGCCCACGGCGCGGGCTGGGAGCGCGTCGAGAGCGATTTTGGCCAGACTCTGGCGCGCTACGGCATGCCCAGCGGAGCGTATCTGATGGTTCCCCTGTTCGGGCCGAGCACCGTGCGCGATCTCGTCGGAGACCTGGTCGACCGGGTTCTCGATCCGCTCACCTACATGGTCGGGCCCATTCAGTGGTGGATCGTTCTCGGGACCAGCCAGGGACTCTCGGAGCGCGAAGCCCGCAGCGGCGACCTCCATGCCCTCGAAGCGGCATCGATCGACTTCTACTCGGCCCTGAGGAGCGCATATCACCAGAGTCGCCAAGCGGAAATTCGCCGCGCCCGCGGAATCGGTGCCGATTTCGCCCTGGAGCCGGTTTCGAGCAGCTCCTTCTGAAGCGGAGGAGCGTTCAGGAAGCGTCGGAGCCCGAGGCGAGCTTGGCGATCTTCGCGTCGATCGCTTCGATCAATGCATCGAAGTTCTCGCGCCGCACGATCGACGAGAACTCGGATCTGCGCAGCGCGAGCTCACTCACGGTGCCATCCAGGTAGACATCGAGAATCTTCCACTTGTCGCCCACCTGACGCATGCGATAGTTCAGCTGTACGTCTTCATCTCCGGGATTCACGAGCCGGCTCTTCACGACCAGGGTCTCCTTGATGGCCGGCTCTTCACCCAGTGTTTCGAAATGTTGACCAGAATATCCGTCGAATTGACCGGCGTAGTTCGCCACCATGAAGCGCGTGAACGTTTCGACGAAACGCTTCCGCTCTTCTTCGCTCGCCTGCTCCCAATGGCGCCCGATCGACGTGCGCGCCATGAAGGGAATGTCGAAGGACTCGATGATGACCGGAGTGAGCGTGCGCGCGCGGCCCTCGTAGCCGAGTTCCGTGGCCTGCTTCATGACATCGAGCAGGGACGCGTGCAGTGCATCGATGACTTGGGGAGCGGTTCTTGCCGGGTCCGATTGCGCCATCCAGGGCAGCGCGAGCACGGTGATACATGTGAGCAGTGTTCGACGCATTGCGCGAGTTCTCACGGCTTCTCCAAGTGGGTCCCCGATTGCTCGGGTCGACTCCCTGCCATCCGATCTGCGCAGGGAGGGTCGCCGAAGGCGCCCCGAATGCACAGCCAGTGTAGCGAAGGCCGCGCGCAGCGAGCGTCGGGCCGGACCTCCGCGATCCGCCCCGCGCTCCTCCCGCGCCCCGCTGAGCGCCGCGCTGACTCTGCTAGTCATGTGACGCGCTGCGCCCGCGCGAATTCACCCTGGGCGGGCTGGAAGTTGGCCAGCGACCTTCGATGAACGCAGAAATCGAGCGCGCGCTGGGCGAATTCCTCGCCCGTTGGGTGGGCGCCGTGTGCCGGCGCCCCGTGACGGTGCTGGTTGCCATCGGGCTGTTGACCGCCGCCAGCCTCGGATACGCCATCGGTCACCTCTCGATCGATGGCGACACGGAATCTCTCTTTGCTTCGGATCTTCCCTTCAAGCGCAACGAGAGCCGTTACTTCCGCGCCTTTCCCGCGCAACGCAACTCCCTCTTCGTGGTCGTGGATGCGGCGACCCCGGAGCGCGCCGGCGAAGCGGCGCAGCGCCTCGCGTCGCGAATCAGCGAGGACACGAGTTCGTTCCGCGGCGTCTACTTCCCGGGTGGCGGCGAATTCTTCGAGCGCCAGGCCTACCTCTACCTGCCGATCCAGGAGCTCGATGTGCTCGCCGAGCGCCTGGCGCAGGCGCAACCCTATCTCGCCGAGCTCTCTCGCGATGGCAGCTTGCGCGGTCTCGCGTCGATCCTGGCGCGGGGCGCACGCGCCGCGCGCGATGGCGACGTCCCAGACGAGCAGCTCGCGGCGATCTTCGCGCACTTCAGCGAAGCGCTCGAGGCGCGCATCGAGAATCGGCCCTTCTATCTGTCCTGGGCCGAGGTCGTGTCCGCGGAGACCTTCGAAGGCGATCTGCGCCGCCGTTTCCTGCTCGTGGAGCCCGTGCTCGACACCGGAGAATTCCAGCCCGCAGAGCGCTCCATCCTGACGCTGCGTCGCATCGTCACGCAGATGAATTTTGGCGAGGACGTGCGAGTTCGCATCACGGGAGACGCAGCGCTCGCCTACGAAGAGCTGTCGGCGGTGCGCGCCCAGGCCACCATGGCCGGGATCAGCTCCTTCGTTCTCGTGGGCCTGATTCTCTTCGTCGCCTTCCGATCGGTGCGTCTGGTGCTGGCGACACTGGTCACCCTCATCGTTGGACTCGTGCTGACGGGCGGATTTACCGCAGTCGCCATCGGCCACTTCAATCTGATTTCGGTTTCCTTCGCCGTGCTGTTCATCGGCCTCGGCGTGGATTTCGGCATTCATCTGGGCATCCGCTATCGCGAGCTCATGGAACACGGGCGAGACCAGCTGGAGGCGCTGCGGGAGACCGCTCGCGACGTCGGGAGCTCGATCGTTCTGTGCGCGGTGACCACCGCACTCGGCTTCTTCGCCTTCGTGCCCACGGATTTCATCGGGGTTGCGGAGCTCGGACTCATTTCCGGCGTGGGCATGCTGATCAGCCTCGCCTGCACGCTGACCCTTCTCCCCGTGCTGCTCAGCTTGCCGCCGCATCCCGCGCGGCACGGCCGTCGCGCGGGAACGGCCTGGGCCGGCGGGCTCATCGAGCTTCCGGTGCGTTTCCCCCGTGTGGTCCGCGCCAGTGCGCTCGTGTTGGGCGCCGCATCCATCCTGTTCCTGCCCGAGGCGCGCTTCGACAACAACCCGCTGAACGTGCGCGATCCATCGAGTGAGTCCGTCGTCACGCTGAGCGAGTTGCTGGAGCGCAGCACGAGCTCGCCGTGGACGCTCAATTCCCTCGCACCGGACATGAAGTCGGCCGCGGTAGAGGCCGAGCGGCTGCGGCAGCTCGACGAAGTGGAGCGGGTCGTCACCATCGCGGATTTCATTCCGAGCGACCAGGACGAGAAGCTCGGCATCATCGAAGATGTGGCGCTCTTCCTCGAACCTCCGCCGGATGCCGGCGGATCGCCCGGAGCGGTGACCACGCAACAGCAGATCTCCGGGCTCCGGACGCTGCAGAGAGAGCTGGTCCGCTTGATCGGCAGCGAGGCGGTTTCGGACGAGCTGCGCGAGAGCGCGCGCGTACTGCAGCGAGAGCTGCATCGCTATCTGATTCAGCTGGCTGGCTTCGCCGACCCCGAGCCGTCGCTCGACGCGCTCGAGGAGAGTCTGCTGGGCAGCCTGCCGGAGCAGCTCCGGATCCTCGAGGCGGCGCTGACCGCGACGCGGGTGACCCTCGACGATCTGCCCGATCCGCTGCGCGCTCAGATGCTGTCCGATGACGGCAGTGTGCGCGTGCAGATCTTCGCCCGCGAGGATCTGAAGGACCACGCTGCCCTGGCGCGGTTCGTGGACGCGGTGCGCGCGGTGGACCCGCGCGTCGCGGGCAGCGCAGCCGAAATCGTCTCCAGCGGACGGACCGTCGTGGCATCCCTGCGTCAGGCCCTGCTCTCGGCGCTGGTCGCGATCACGCTGCTGATGCTCCTGCTGTGGCGGCGCGTGACGGACACCGCGCTGGTCCTGATCCCGCTCGCGCTCGCCTCGGCGCTGACGGTCGCCAGCGCGGTACTTCTCGACATCCCCTTCAACTTCGCGGATGTCATCGTGCTCCCGCTGCTGCTCGGCGTCGGTGTCGACAGCGCCATCCACCTGGTGCACCGCGCCAGGGTCTCGAACGGCGCCGCGAAGCTGCTGGGGACGAGCACGGCGCGCGCCGTGGCCTTCAGCGCCCTGACGACGATCGCGAGCTTCGGAAGCCTCGGACTGGCGACGCATCGCGGGCTCGCCACGCTCGGCCAGCTGCTGACCCTGGGCGTCGGTTTCACGCTGCTCTGCAATCTCCTGGTTCTCCCCGCCCTGATCGCCCTGCATGCGCCGCAACGCGCGGGGCGTTCCGCCGATGCTTCCGGCGCGGAGTGAGCCCAGGCAGCCCGCGCCGCTGCCTCACCGCGTTCGCTGGATGCTACGTTCGCCGCCATGGGTGCACCGGCAGCAGTGCTCGAAGCGCTCGAGCGGGACTTCGAGCAGGCGATCGAGGATCTGTCCGCGCTGGTGCGCATTCCCGGCGTCTCGGCGGACGGCTTCGATCCCGCCGCGCTCGAGCGCTCCGCCGAGGCCGTGGCCGCGCTGCTCTCCGGCGTCGGCCTCGAGGCGGTGGAGATCCTGCGCGTCGACGGTGCGCATCCCTACGTCATCGGGGAGTGGCTTGCCGCGGGCCCCGATGCGCCGACGGCGCTGATCTACGCGCACCACGACGTACAGCCTCCCGGTCGTCCCGATCACTGGAAGACGCCTCCCTTCGAGCCGACACGCGGCACGGACGGTCGGCTCTACGGTCGCGGGGTCGTCGACGACAAGGCGGGCATCGTTCTGCACGCCGCGGCGCTGCGCGCCTGGCTCTCGGCGACCGCTCGGCTTCCCGTCAACGTCAAGATCGTGGTGGAAGGCGAGGAAGAGATCGGCTCCGGGCATCTGGCCGATTTCCTGCGCGCGCACCGAGATCGGCTCGCCGCCGACGTCTTGGTGCTCTCGGATACCGCGAACCTCGCCACCGGCCTCCCGTCGCTCACCACCAGCCTGCGCGGAATCGTCAACGTCGATGTCCGCGTGCGCGCTCTCGACCACCCGCTTCACAGCGGCATGTGGGGAGGGCCGGTTCCGGACGCCGCGAGCGCCCTGATCAAGCTGCTGGCGCGACTCGTCGGAGACAACGGCGAGATTTCGGTCCCCGAAATTACGGCGGGTGCGCCGAAGCTCGACGACGAAGAGCGCGCGGCCCTGGCGGATCTGCCCTTCGATCCGGTCGGGTTCCGGCGCGGTGCGGGCATTCTGGAGGGCACCGTCCTCGGCGCCAAGAGCGCTGCGGATGCCTACGAGCAGCTCTGGTTTCGGCCGGCGCTCGCGCTCCTCGCGCTCGATGGCATGCCGCTCGCGGAAGCGGCCAATCAGCTCATGGCCGAGGCGCGGGCGCGAGTCGGCGTGCGCGTCGCGCCGGGTCAGGATCCGCAGCAGGTCTGCGACGCTCTCGTGGCGTGCCTGCACCGGGACCCGCCGTGCGGCGTTCGCGTCGAGACACGCGTTCAGGCGCTGGTGCCGGGCTGGAAGACGCGTCCGGCGGGTCCCGCGTTCGATGCAGCGCGCCGCGCGCTGGCTGCCGGCTTCGGGCGTGAGGCGGTCGCGATCGGCTGCGGCGCGACGATTCCCTTCGTCGGGCCCTTCGCGGAAGTGCTGGGCGGCGTGCCCGCTCTGCTGCTCGGCCTCGAAGATCCCCCGTGCAATGCCCACGGCGAGAACGAGAGCCTCCATCTCGGCGATTTTCAAAAGGCGGCGCGCGCTTCGGCGCACCTGCTCGATGAGCTCAGCCGTGTGCCGCGGGTTCGCGGGGTCGAGGGCGCCTGAGCGCTCGCTCGACCCCAGAACGCGCGATGCCTCGCCGGAAATTCTCGCGCGGGCACCGCCAGCTCCGCGCGAGCGAGTTCGTGTCTCGTCGCGATGCCGAGAGAGCGACGCGATCCCAGCCTCCCAAGCGGCGCACACGCGCGAGCCAGGCGGCTTCAAGCCCCGCTTCGCTGAGCTACCCTCGCGCCCCTGCAGGAGGACCCATGTCCGAGATCGAGACCACCGCCGCGCTCGTCGCCCTTGTATACGAGCGATTGGAGCGCAACGTCGCGATCGCGCGCGAGCGCGTCGGCCGCCCGCTGAGCTACGCCGAGAAGATCTTCCTCGGTCATCTCGTGGATCCGCAGCGAGAGGCGCTCGAGCCGGGACGCAGCTACGTCGGGTTGCACCCGGATCGCGTGGCCATGCAGGATGCCACCGCGCAGATGGCGCTGCTCCAGTTCATGTTGGCGGGTCGAGACCAGACGGCGGTTCCCACGACGGTCCATTGCGACCACCTGATCCAGGCATATCGGGGCGCGCTGCAGGACATGGAGACGGCGCGCACGGCGAACCGCGAGGTGTACGAGTTCCTGCGCAGCGCATCGGCGCGCTACGGGATCGGCTTCTGGGGACCCGGCGCCGGCATCATCCACCAGGTGGTTCTCGAGCAGTACGCGTTTCCCGGCGGCGTGATGATTGGAACCGACTCGCACACGCCGAATGCGGGCGGGCTCGGCATGTTCGCGTGCGGTGTCGGTGGAGCGGATGCGGTCGATGTGATGGCCGGCTTTCCCTGGGAGATTCTCTACCCCAAGCGCGTCGGGGTGCTGCTGACGGGGCGCCTCTCGGGCTGGTCGGCGCCCAAGGATGTGATCCTCAAGGTGTGCGAGATCCTCACCGTCAAAGGCGGAACGAACCGGGTGATCGAATACCTCGGCTCGGGTACGAGCTCGATCAGCTGCACGGGCAAGGCCACGATCACCAACATGGGCGCCGAGCTCGGCGCCACGACGTCGATCTTCCCGTTCGACGAGCGCATGGCGACGTACCTCAAGGCCACGCGGAGAGAGGCGCTGGCGGATCTGGCAGGTCGACACGCGACGCTGCTCCGCGCCGATCCGGAGGTCGAGGCGGATCCCGGGCGCTTCTTCGACGAGGTGGTCGAGATCGACCTCTCGAGGCTCGAGCCCCACATCGTCGGACCGCACACGCCCGATCTGGCGAGACCCGTCGCACGCATGGCGGGAGATGTGGCCGAGAAGGGCTATCCGGTTCGGCTCTCTTCGGCGCTGATCGGAAGCTGCACGAACTCCTCCTACGAAGACCTCGAACGCGCCGCCGACGTCGCGCGGCAGGCGAGCCGGCACGGCGCGAAGGCCCGCACCCAGCTGTGGGTCACGCCGGGCTCGGAGCAGATCCACTTGACCATCCAGCGAGATGGTCAGATGGAGAGCTTCGAGGCGATCGGCGCGACCGTTCTGTCCAATGCCTGCGGCCCGTGCATCGGCCAGTGGAAGCGCGATGAGGTGCGCGAAGGCGAGGCCAATTCGATCATCAACTCCTACAACCGGAACTTCAGAAGACGCAACGACGGCAATCCCGAGACCTATTCCTTCATCGCCAGCCCCGAGGTGGTGATCGCCTACGCACTCGCGGGCAGCCTGGCGTTCAATCCGCTCACGGACGAGCTGGAGGGAGAGGATGGCGTGCGGTTCCGCCTGGTGCCGCCGGCTGCGGCTCCCGAGATTCCGAGCGGGGGCTTCGTGGAGAGCCGGGCCGGTTACGAAGATCCGCCCGAGGATCGCGCCAGTGTCGACGTCTCGATCGCTCCCGACAGCGATCGACTGCAGCGACTCGATCCATTCCCCGCCTGGGACGGGCGCGATTTCGAGCGCCTTCCCCTGCTGCTGAAGGCGCAGGGGAAGTGCACGACGGATCACATCTCGCCGGCGGGAAAGTGGCTGCGCTTCCGCGGCCATCTCGAGAACATCAGCGACAACATGTTCTCGGGCGCGATCGACGCGTTCTCCGGCAAGGCGGGTGTGGGGCGCGATCCGGTTTCTGGCGAGCGCGAGGTTCCGTTCGCAACGATCGCCCGCCATCTCAAGGCCGAGGGCACGCGGTGGATCGCCGTGGGGGACGAGAACTACGGCGAGGGCTCGAGCCGCGAGCACGCGGCCATGTCGCCGCGCCTGCTGGGGGCGGCGGCCGTGATCGCGCGCAGCTTTGCTCGCATTCACGAGACGAATCTGAAGAAGCAGGGCGTGCTTCCGCTCAGCTTCGAGAGTCCGACCGATTACGAGAAGGTTCGCGAAGGGGATCGGATCAGCGTGCTCGGT
>JAOUNA010000366.1 GCA_029881215.1 Myxococcales bacterium
CCTCGCCGTTCACGATCACTGCCTCGATCCCCTTGGCTGGCTGGATCGGCCGCGCGAAGGTCGCCGCCTCGTCCACCGTGCCGGCGTCGAACACCGTGATGTCCGCGGCGTAGCCCTCTCTGAGGACCCCGCGATCCTTCAGGCCGAACGTCTTCGCGGTGAGACCCGTCATCTTGTAGACCGCCGTCTCGAGCGGGAACAGGCCGAGGCCCCTCGCGTAGTGCCCGAGCACGCGCGGGAACGTGCCCCACAGGCGCGGGTGCGGCGCGGCGTCGTGCGGCAGGCCGTCCGAGCCGATCATGGTGGCGTCGTACGCCAGGATGCGCTGCACGTCGTTCTCGTCCATCGCGAAGTACACGGCGCCCGCGGGCAGCAGCTTCGCGATCGCTTCGTCGGTCGAAAGCCCCAGCTTCTTCTCGATCTCGGAAAGGTCCATGCCCGCCAGCTCGGGATGCGGCGTGGACCAGGTGACGAGCACGCGCGTAGCAATCTTCGCGCGGCTCGCCGTGAGGATGGTGGAAGCCGCGCAGTACGGATAGCAGTCCAGCCCGATCCGCTGATTGCGCATGCGGGACTCGATCAGCGGCAGCGTCTCGCTCGAGCGGCCATGGTTCTTTCTGCCCATTACCTTGTGGTGCGAGATGACCACCGGCACGCCGAGCTCGCGCCCGATGCGGAAGGTCTCCTCCAGCGAATCCATCACGCGGTCGCCCTCGTCGCGCATGTGCGTGCAGTACAGGCCGTGGCGCTCCGCGAGCGGCCGGCATACCTCGATCACTTCTTCCGTCGTCGCCGCGCTCGCCGGCTCGTACCACAGGCCGGTGGACACGCCGATCGCGCCCGCGGCGAGCGCCTCGTCGGCGAGCGCGCGCATGCGCGCGATCTCCCCGCCGTTGGCGGCACGATCAAGACGGTCCATCGTCTGCACGCGCAGCGTCGAGTGGCCGACGAGCAGCGCGGCGTTGGCCGCCGCGGGCTTCGCGCGCAGCTCCGCCACGTAGTCGGCGAATCCCGGGAAGCGGTACCAGCCGCCCTCGGCGTCGAGCAGGTCGAGCGGCGGCACGGGCTTCATGCCGCGCGGCGAAGGCGCGAGCGAGATGCCGCAGTTGCCCGCGACGACGGTCGTCACGCCCTGGCTTGTCTTCGGCGCCATGTCGGGCGCGGAAAGAAGCAGACGGTCATCGTGCGTGTGCGCGTCGATGAAACCGGGCGCCACGATCTTGCCGGTGGCGTCGATCTCGGCGTCGCCGCTTGCGCCCGTCAGCTCGCCGATCGCCGCGATGCGGCCGTCCGCGACGGCGACGTCGGCGGCGTAGCGCGGCGCGCGCGTGCCGTCGATCAGCGTGCCGCCGCGGATGAGAAGCGTGTAGCGCTCGGACATGGAAGGATGTGCGAGGATAACGCAGCTCGACGCGCGGGCAAGGGGAGAAGAACAATGCTGCTCAGAACGCTCGTGGTTGCGGGCATGGCCGCCACCTGCTCGGGCTGCGTGGGTGTCATTGTCGAAGTGCCCGAGACCCAGGCGATCTGGCAACCCGTGCCGCTCAGGGCGGAGCGGTTCTTCGGCAGCGCCGCCGATCGCTGGGCCTGCCAGCAGGCGCCCGGCCGGCATGCCCCACTCACCAAGAAAGAATTCCTCGCCGCGTGGGGCGAGCCCCGGGAGAAGCGGGCCAACCCGCTGGGCGAAACCTGGATCTATGCCGAGAGCGGCCGCTGGTGCGGCCTGGTCGTGTTCGTGCTGCTGCCGATCCCTGCACTGCTGCCGGTGTGCGAAACCTACGATCACGTGGAGTTCGAGGGAGAGCAAGCGATGCGCTCGACGAGCCACCGGCTGATCGCCTCCGGCGGCGGAGTCGCCGCCGCGCCGCCCGGCGGCGGGGCGTTCTCGTTCCGGTCCGGAAAGGTCACCGAGAACAGGTCGTGGATACGCAGGTCCGGTCCGCCGGAGCAACTGGCGTGCGCGCTGCCGCAAGCGAAGTCTCCCGCGTCGGCGCGATCCGGCCCGGCGCCCGGCCCGGCACCCGACCGGGTGAATTGCGTCGTCGCCGGCAAGCGCCAGTGGACGGACCGCTCGAACTGCGACTAGCGCTTCGGCGGTCCCCCGCGCATCAC
>JAOUNA010000369.1 GCA_029881215.1 Myxococcales bacterium
ATCCCTGCGGGCACGGATTGGCCGCGCACCGGCGTACTCTACGCGCTCCTGGCGCGGAGCGTCAAACCGGCCAGACGCCGGCCGCCGGAGCCGCAAGCGCCCGCGAGGCGAGAGCGACCTCCAGCTGGACGGCGCGATGGCAGCAGCGCTGAAGGACGCGACCCGGTCGAACCTGATGCAGACGATCGAGCGCACGCCCACATTCGTGCACGGCGGACCCTTCGCGAACATCGCGCACGCCGCGAACTCGATCGTCGCCGCGCGCGAATCCGCAGCGCGACCCCGGATCTCGAATTCAGCGCGCGGAGGCAAGGCCCGCGTGGAGCCGTTACTCTACCGGCTGTGGCCGCGAAAACTCCCCGGAGCGCGGGCCCAGGCGACGACCGCACGCCGATCGTCGTCGCGAGCAACCGCCTCCCGTTCACGATCGTGCGCACCGCGCACGGGCTCAAGCGAAAGCCGTCCCCGGGCGGATTGGTGTCCGCGCTCGAGCCGGTGCTGCGCAAGCGTGGCGGAACCTGGATCGGCTGGCCGGGCCTCGAGCTGCGGGAAGGCGAGGATCTTCCGAAGCCCGCAAGTCTGCCATACCGCATCGAGCCGGTGCTGCTCAGCGATGCGGAGGTGACGCGCTACTACCAGGGATTCTCGAATCGCACGCTCTGGCCGCTGCTCCACTCGATGACGGAGCGGGCGCGCTTCGAGAACCGCGACCACGCCACCTACGAAGCGGTGAACGACCGCTTCGCCGATGCGGTGATCGCAAATGCGCAGGGGGCGGGGCTCATCTGGGTGCACGACTACCAGCTGATGCTCGCGCCACGGCGCATCCGGGAGCACGTCCCCGATACGCCGCTCGGCTTCTTCCTGCACGTCCCCTTCCCCTGTCACGACATCTTCCGGCTGCTGCCATGGGATCGCGAGCTGCTGCGCAGCCTGCTCGCCTGCGACCTGATCGGATTCCAGGTACCCAGCTACTGCCACAACTTCATGGACTGCGTCGAGCGGACGCTCGGCGCGCGCGTACACCGCGAAGCCATGACGGTGGAATACGGCGACCGCACTGCGCGGGTGGGTGCCTTCCCGATCGGCATCGAATTCGACGTCTTCGAGACCCTGGCGGCCAAGGCAACCCGCCAGCCGGAGACGCAGCGCGAGCGCGTCGTGCTCGGCGCCGACCGGCTCGACTACACGAAGGGCATCCCGGAGCGCATGCTCGCGTTCGCGCGCCTCCTGGAGCTGCACCCGGAGCACCGCGAAAAGGTGGTGCTGCTGCAGCTCGCCGTGCCGAGCCGCTCACAGGTGGCCGAGTATCGCGAGTTGAAGCGCGAGATCGACGAGCTGGTGGGTCGCATCAACGGGCGTTTCGCCAGCGCGGACTGGTCGCCCATCCGCTATCTGTACCGTTCCTTCCCCCAGGACCAGCTTGCGGCGATCTACCGGGATGCCACCGTCGCGCTCGTGACGCCGCTGCGCGACGGCATGAACCTGGTCGCAAAGGAGTTCGTTGCATGCCAGGTGAAGGAGCCGGGCGTGCTGATCCTCTCGCGGCTCGCCGGAGCCGCGGACACCATGCGCGAGGCCCTGCTCGTGAATCCGTACGACGTGGACGGAACGGCCGAGGCCATCCACCGCGCGCTCAGCATGGACGAGACCGAGCGACGTTCGCGGGTCGCTGCGCTGCGCCGCCGCGAGCGGCGCGATGACCTCGACGCTTGGACGCGATCGTTCATCGAGGCCGCGCTCAGGATTCGTGCCACGGTGCAGCCCATGGACGACGCCGACTTCGAAGCCTGGCTCGGCCGCTTCCTCAAGCGCTACCGGCTGGCGCTCTTCCTCGACTACGACGGGACGCTCACCCCGCTGCAGGAGCACCCCGACCAGGCGCGGATGTCGCTGGAGATGCGGCAGGCGCTGCGCGCCTGCGCGCGGCGGGACGACACCGACGTGGTGATCATCAGCGGGCGCTCGCTCGAGAGCATTCGCAAGCTGACGGACGAGCCCGAACTCACCTACGCGGGCAACCACGGCCTCGAGATCGCCGGCCCCGGAATCGAAGATTTCGAGCACGCAGATCTGGTGCACTACC
>JAOUNA010000017.1 GCA_029881215.1 Myxococcales bacterium
CGCTGCACCCCGAGCTTCAACCGCGAGTGGAGAAGCGTGCGGAACACCTGGTTGACCACCACGGCCAGCCCCCGGTCCGAGAGATAGCGCCCATCGGCGAAGTAGGAGGCGCCTTCATCCTCCGCGTCGATGCGGTTGATAAAGGGGCGAAAGGGGTTGTAACAGATCACCAGGTCGGCCCCCTTCTCGATGGCGATATCCATGTTGGCCGTGTTGCGCACGCCGCCATCGACGTAGTCGACGCCATTGATCCGCGCGGGCTTGTAGAAGATCGGCAGCGCCGTCGAAGCCTGGACCGCCTGGGAGATGGTGAGTTCGGCGTTCTCGTCCGGCCCGAAGATCGCCCGCTCGGCCGTGTCGAGGTCACACGCCGTCACGTACAGCCGGCAGCCGCGCTTGCGCGCAAAGGCCCGGAAATCGTTCGGCATCCCGATCCGCTGGAAGCTGCGCCGCAGCCAGCGCTCGAGGCTGGCGTTGTCGAAGAAGCCACTCGGCACGTGGTTGCTCAGCGCCGGAAACGTCCGCTTGGGTGAGACGTGGGCGAGCAGCCGCAGCACGGCGGCTTCGAAGTGGACGTAGCTCGGTTTGCGAACGAGATCGCGGAGTGCAGGGCCAACCGCCTCGGGAAGTCCGGGAATCCCGCGCGCAAAATCCACGGCGAGGCTCGGGAGAAAGCTCAACAGGTCGTACGCGAGCTGGGCGGGACGCGCCGCGAACTCCTTGAAGTTCGGATTGTAGAAATCGATGGGGCGGAGCTGATCCAGCCGCGTGCTCGAGCCGTCGAGCACCTGGATCATCTCGTCCGGCGTGATGCCCGCGGCGAGCGAAGCGCCCAGCACGGCCCCCGCAGAGAGGCCGACATAGATGTCCATGTCGGTGATGCGCCGATCGACCAGGAAATCGTTGAGCGCCTTCAAGCCGCCCACCTTGAAGGCGCCGCCGGAAACCGCCCCTCCGGCGAGAACCAGGGCAATTCTCGGGTTGGCACGCGGCGGGATCCCGCCACTCTTGCAAATCAGGGTAAGACCCACGCAGGCCTCCTTCGCCTCTCCCCGGACTCACGAATGCTTCATCGGCACGCAGCGCGGAGGATCCGTCGAAATCGGTCTCTGGCGGGGGAGTGGAAAACCGGGGGGTCGCCCAATGCACTGCGTTAGCGCATCTTTGGGATCTTCGCGAGCCGCGAGGTGCACCCGGAGATTCTGGAGGTGCTCCATGGAGGCCGGAATCGCAGCAGATCGAGGTAGATGCCGCATCTATTGCGGATCCGCACGGCGCCTTCCAGGAGGGAGGTGAGAATCACGCAGCGTAGCGCAGCGCGTCAAATCCAGGATCCGCTCTGCGTTGTTTTCAATGCGCTCCTTGGCCCGCCCTCGTGCATCGGATTAGTCTTGCGGGAATCGTGAGGTAGAGCATGTCGAGGCGGCGCGTGGCGAACCGGAGGCTGATCGCACTGACTGTCACGCTGGCGCTGTGGTGCTGCGCAGCGATCGGCGCCCAGGCGGGCCCGCTCGGCGCGGAAACGCTGCTCGTCTCCGGGGCGATCACCGGCCACGCACCGGTCGCCGGAAGCTCGGGGTCCACGTCTGGCAATGCCTCGCGCGACGAGGAGGAACGCGATCGGCAGCTGGAGCGCGAGGCACAGCGCGGTCAAACGCTCGAGTCCGAGATCGAGGCGGAGCTGCACCGGCAGGAGGCGCTGCTTCGGGAGATCGAGGCGGAGGCAGCGGCCAGGGAGGCGCAGCGCAACCCGACCCGGGCGCAGGGCCCCGGCGGTACGTCGGATCTCTCGGAGCGCGCGGATCCGCGGGTGGCCCCGGAGGCACCCCGGGATCGCGACCTGCCCATGGCGATCTTCGACAAGGAAAAGGTCACGATTGCGCAGGGCGCGTGGGGCGACAACAACCTCGAGCTCCGCGTCGTCAAGCGCAGCCTCGACGCGGACCGGGACGGCAAGCCGGAGCAGATCCGCTACTACGATACGCAGTCCGGGCTCATCCTCCGCAAGGAACAGGATCGGGATTACGACGGCGCCATCGACACCTGGCAGCGCTACGAGCAGGGCGCTCTGGCGCGCCGGGCGCTCGACATGAACGCCGACGGCCGACCCGATGTCTGGGAGCGCTATCAAAACGACCGCATGACCGCGCGCGACGTGGACCGCGACCACGACGGCAGGCGCGACGCGTTCTACACGTTCGAGGGGGATTCCCTGGTGGAAGAGCGCCACGACGCCGACAACGACGGCTCGATGGATCTGGTGGTTCGTTACCGCGACCGCCTGCGCGTGCGCGTCGAGGAGGACCGCGATCGCGATGGGCGCATGGACAGCTGGACGACCTACCGGGCGGTCGACGGTGAGGAGCTCGTGGCGCGAATCGAGCGCGACACGGATGGCAGCGGCAAGCCGGATGTCTTCGAAAGCTACACCGCGATCGGCGGCAAGGCTGTTCTGGTGCGGCGCGAAGAAGACCGGAACGGAGACGGCACGATCGACATCACCTCGATCTACGAGAACGGCAAGCTGGTGCGCCGCGAGATCAGCGATCCGTCGCTCGTCCCGCTCTGAGAGCCCGCGCGCGCAAGGTATTGCCGAGCCGGTCGAAGACGAGCAACACTCCGAAGCCGCGGCGCGCAGGGTTCACAGGGTGTCGGATCCGTGGGGGGCGCCGCTCGGATCATGGGGGATCACGATGAGCTCGCAGTTTGCCTTGGGTTCGAAGCTTCGCGCGGGGCCGGATCGGGCCTCGCCCTCGCACCGGAAAGGGGATTCTCGCCGGAGGCTCGCGGGGGTGTTGCTCGCGGCCAGCGCCGCAGTGTTGCTCGTCGCGGCGGCGGCGCCCGCCGGGGCCGACCCGGTGAAGGTGTTGCGCAGCATTCCGTTCAGCGGCGAGAACGTCGCTTCGCAGAAGGTGAAGGACGAGTGCGAGCTCCAGATCAAGGTGCCGCACTTCCTGGACACGTATTCCGACGAGGTCGAACTGATCGATGGATCGCTCGGCAAGAGCGGTCGCGTGCTCGAGCTGCACATCACGCAGGTGCACGCCCCGGGCGGCGGGGCCTTCTCCGGCGCCAAGTCGATGACGGTGACCGGGGTCCTGCGCCAGAACGGCCGCGAGATCGGAAGCTTCACCGCGACCCGCTACTCGGGCGGCGGGGTCTTCGGCGGCTACAAGGGAACTTGCGCGATCGTCGGCCGCTGCGCCAAGGCGATCGGCAAGGACATCGCCGACTGGCTCAAGAATCCCACGAAGGACGCCAAGCTGGGCAACGCCTGACGCGTCGCATTTCGCGCGGGCGGCAGCGCCCGCGCGAAATGCGCGCGCGCTTGCGCGCGAAGCGCACCTATTCGGCCGCGCCTTCGATCCCCGCCTCGATCTCGAGCTCCTTGCGCTGGCGCGCGCGGAAGCGCTGGATGTTCTCGCGCTCGATCAGGATCTCGAGCTGCTTGTTCCGCTCGCGGATGCGCTCGAGCTCGATGGACAGCTCGCGCTGACTGAAACCCGCCGCCTCGAATACCAGATCGAAATCGACGCTCCCGCTGACACCATCCGATGCGAGCGCCGTGACGCGCACTCGATTCTTGCCCTCGCGCACCGGAACGAACCCGGAGAAGCTGCCGTCCGGCAGCAGACTGACGTCATAGGAAATCTCTTGGGTCGTGAGGTTGGTAAACACGACATCGTCGACGTTCGCGAAGGAAGTACCCTGCAGAAACGACACGATGTCCCCAGGATTCTGCACCGGCATGAAGGTGCCGCGCGTAACGCGCGCGATCTCGGTAGCGGCGAACGGATTGCCGAGTGCGCTCGGGCCCAGCGCGTAGGTATTGATCGTGACCCCGGCACTGCGCGCCACGCGCGCCGCCGCCAGCGCCGCCTCGGTGTCGCCTGGATCCGCGGTTGCGCCCGCGCCGATCGGAAAGGTGGGCAGGCCGTCGGTGAGAAACAGGACCACCTTCTTGGCTTCCGGCCGCGGCACGCTCCGCGCGCCCTGCAGCCCGACCAGCTCGGTGATCGCGACGCGCAGACCCGCGGCGAAGTTCGTCCCGCCGTAGGGGCCGCGCGCCAGGATCGCGGGCAAGCGCGCGCGCGCCGCGTCGAAATCGTCGGTCAGCGGCACCTCGACCCACGCATCCTGCTGGTCGTAGCGTTTCCGGCGGCCGGTGTCCGGATCCATCTCTCCCGAAAACGACACGATGCCGATGCGGATCCTCCCCCCGCGCTGAAGGTTCGCAATCAGCGCCTCGGCGGCAGCGACCTCGGCTGCGAGAATCGTGTCCCCCGTGTCGGAGGAGAGCGTGCCGGTCGGATAGGCGCCAGGCGGAAGCATCTCGAGCTTCGGATTGATGCCGACTTCGCCATCCGCGTCGACGTCGACTCCACTCGCAGCCTTGGTGGAGCCGGAGATGTCGAGGAGGATCATCACGTCGAACTCGATGGGGCGATCGCCGCTCGCGACCGCGTTGCCGCGGATCGGCGCCTGGTGCACTTCGTTGCGGACCGGCTCCCCGGAATTCGGAGACTCGATCAAAATGCGCACGGTGGTGTCGCCAGTCTCGGTCGAGCCGGCGGCCGCGGGCATGCAAAGGAGCGCGCACGAAGCCCAGAGCAACGGGAGGCAGATTCGGCTGGTCCGATCGGGAAGATGCATGCGAACGCTCGACGCTTCGCCGCATGATACGCGAAGAGGATCGCGAGCGTTACGAAGCTGGCGCGTCCG
This sequence comes from Myxococcales bacterium, assembly GCA_029881215.1. Lineage (GTDB taxonomy): Bacteria > Myxococcota_A > UBA9160 > UBA9160 > SMWR01 > JAOUNA01. The sequence goes on from JAOUNA010000017.1 coordinate 4,723, forward strand.
CTCGGCCCGTCAGTCCGATGCGGGTCCCGCCGGCCCCGAAGGCTCAACGCCTTCGCGCGGGTCTTGCGCATCTCCTGCCGCCCGCGCGTCCGCCCCGCCCCGGCTCGCGGCGCCGGCGTCGCCCGCAGGGTCGACGTTCTCCAGCTCGAGCAGCGGCGACTGCGCGAATCGGTCGATCTTCGCGAGGCGCGTGCCGATCGTCTCGAGCGCCGCGAGCGTCACGACGCCTATCTTCTCGAGACTCTCGGGCGCGCAGTGGGCAAGGTCGTCGGCTTCGCCGTCGACGTAGCCGCTGGGAACATCCTCGCCCCCGTTGCCGCTGCCCTCGATGGCGAGAACGGCGCGCAGACCCCGGGCGCGGAAAGCCTCGTGGCCGCCGGGCGACGACTCGAAGCGCGCGGCGGGTGGAAAGACATCGCTGTATCCGAGCCGCGCGGCCGCCTTCCAGAACTCCTCGCGGTAGATGCGGTGCGATCCGAGATCCCGCGCGATGCGCAGATCCGCGTCGCACACGCGGTTGAAGGAGACCAGCAGACGCACGGCGTGAAGCTCGCCCGCCTCATCCATGAGCTCGGCGAAGGAGGCACTTCCGAGCCCACGCAAGTTCTGGAGATCTTCGCCGCCGCGTCCGAGCCGACCCTCTCCGTCGAGGAATACGACGCGCGTCGCATAGGGCAAGGGGTACGCGGCGAAGACGCGAGCGAGCTCGAGCAGCAGGGCCGCTCCCGAGGCGTCGTCGTTCGCGCCGACGAATTCGCCGTCGTCGAAACGCGAGCTGTCGTAAGGTGCGACTAGCACGAAGAGCTGCGCAGAGTCTCCCGGGAGATCCGCGACGATGTGGGTCAGCTCGATCGGCTCGATGCCGTCGAGATCGACCCGCGTGACGATCTCCCGCGACTCGATGCTGGCCTCCGCCAGCCTGTCGCGAAGCATCTCGCGGGCGGCACGCGCGCCGCGCGTGCCGCTCGCCCGCGAACCCATGGCGCTCAGGGCTTCGAGGGATGCCCAGGCACGAGCCGGCGAGAAGGCATCGAAACGCGCCGTCTCCGGATCCGGGGGGCGCAGCGGGGCGGGCGGCGGCGAGGAGCCACCGCAGGCCACCACAGCGAAAGCCAGGAGCAGAAGAGATCGCAACGGCATGGTCCACCCCGCCGGTCGCGCGCCGGCGTTCGAAGCGGGGATCCTAACGCGTCACCCGCGCTGAGACGCGCGGCCGCGCGCCGGGTTCCGTTCCCGGCAGAAAACTCCGGCCTCGCGTGACACTTGGCGACGGCGATGACCACTCCCCCAGTGGCCCCTTCTGGCGGGGCTATTCAAGAGTGGAGAGCAGGGTTCCGCCCCCTGCGGGGCCCTGCTCTCGTTCTTGGTGCTCTCCGGCCGGCTGGCGCGCGTTCCTCACCCCGCTCGGCCCAGCCCGCTCGCTCGACCCGGTCCCGCATCGATCGGCTCCGATTTCGCCGGAGAGTGAGGACCGCGTGTCGCGTGCGCTGGGTGCTGCCTTGCGAGGTGTGGACGGCGTCGCCGTCGAGGTCGAGGTGCGCATCAGCTCGCAGCTGCCGCGCGTCGACATCGTCGGCCTGCCGGAGGCCGCGGTGCGCGAGAGCGCGGCGCGGGTGCGGGCAGCCGTGTGCGCGATCGGCCTGCGCTTCCCAGACCGGCGCGTGACGGTAAACCTGGCGCCGGCAGAGCTGCGCAAGACGGGCGCGGGGCTCGACCTGCCGATCGCCGCCGCGATCCTGGCTGCGGAGGGCCAGCTCGAGAACGACGTCCTCACGCGCGTGGGGCTGATCGGCGAACTGGCCCTCGACGGTCGGCTGCGCCCGGTTCGCGGCGCCCTCTCACTGGCTCTGGCGCTGCGGGACGCAGGATGCCTGGAAATCGTGGTGCCCGCGCGAAATGCGGCCGAGGCGGCGTTGGCACCAGGACTCGTGGTGCGCTCCGCCGAGGCGCTCTCGGAGGTCGTCGCGCACCTGCTGGGCGTCGAGGCCCTCTCCTGCGCCCGCGCCGCGAGCTCCGCGCCAGCGGCCACCCGAGCCCTCGATCTCGCCGACGTACGCGGCCAGGAGCACGCCAAACGCGCGCTCGAGGTTGCCGCGGCGGGAGGCCACGGTCTGCTGCTGCGCGGCGCACCGGGGGCCGGCAAGACGATGCTCGCGCGGCGGCTGGCCGGCCTGCTGCCACCGCTCACGCGCGAGGAGGCGATCGCGGTGACGCGGATCCACGGCGCCGCGGCACCGCTCGAGACGCCGATCGTGAACGAGCGGCCATTCCGCGCACCCCACCACACGGCCAGCGCCGCCGGTCTGCTCGGAGGCGGGAGTCCGCCGCGGCCCGGCGAGGTATCGCTGGCCCACGGCGGCGTGCTGTTCCTCGACGAGCTGCCCGAGTTCGACCGGCGCTGCCTGGAGTCGCTGCGCCAGGTGATCGAGGAGCGCCGCGTGGTAGTCGCCCGGGCGCACGCCACATGCGTGTTTCCCGCCGACTTCCAGCTCGTGGCTGCCGCCAACCCCTGCCCGTGCGGCTGGCGAGAGAGCGGGCGGCGCGACTGCCGCTGTGACGACGGCGCCGTGGCGCGCTATCTGGCGCGCGTCTCGGGGCCGCTGCTCGACCGGATCGACCTGCACGTCACGCTGCAGCCGGTGGAATGGCGCGCGCTCGCAGCTCCGGATCCGCGCAGTCCGGACAGCAGCAGCGTGCGCGAGCGCGTGCTGGCGGCCCGGCGCCTGCAGGACCGGCGCGGCGTGGCGCCGAATGCACGCATCCCAGACGGCGCCCTCGACGATCTCGTGTGCGCGACCGGGGAGGCGCGGCAGCTACTCGGCCGCGCCGTCGACCGCTTCGCCCTCTCGGCGCGGGCCGCCCGACGCGTGCTGCGCGTGGCACGCAGCATCGCGGACCTGGCCGGCGATACACGGGTGGGCCCGCATGCCGTCGCCGAAGGCCTCGGCTACCGGAGCGAGGCGGGGGGTGGGTCTTGAGCCCTCCTCGCTCGGATCCGGACGCGCGCCGCTTCCGATGGCGGTGTTCGTAGATCGACAGCGTGCGTCGGCGCGGCGTCAACGCGCTCCGGCAGGCCGGCGGCACCCGCAGCGCAGAGTGGCGGCAAATCTCGATGAAACTACTTGAAAGCAATATGTTTTGTGAATTAAGCTCTGAATCCCGCGATTCTGGCACGATCCGTGCTTTTGCTCCCCCCGCAGGAGAGGATCCCCAATGACTGCTGCCCAGCCCGTGCGTGCAGGAGCAGCTCCCGCGCCGCGGGCCGTCACGCTGCTCCAACTGGTACGGGCGATCGGTGAGATCACCGAGGATGATCGCGAGGTCGTCGCGACGGTCCTGCACCTGCTGCGCTCGGGGCGCGTGCAGCTGCGCGGCAACTTCTGCGGTTCGCCTCCCGACGCGCTCGCCTGATCGCCGCGCGCCGCTGCTTGACCCTGCGCTCTCGGTGTGGAACATCCGTCGGCGACCGCGGGTCGGGGGGAGCCGCTCATGAGCGACGGAGACGCGGGGGGTCCGTCTGCGCCCGCGCTGCGCGCGAGTGAACGCGAGGCGGGACCGAGGAGCGAGGCACGCGAGAAGGTGACCCAGCGCAAGAGAACGCGGGGCAAGGCGACGCCGAAGCAAACGCCGTCGAAGGCCGCGGCGCCGAGGCGAAGCTCCGCGCCGCGCCGGCGCGCTGCGCCGGAGCGCAAGCGCACGCACTCCACCGCCGCGGATCTGGCCAAGAAGCAGCGCGACATCTCCGTTTCCGAGTTCTTCGCCAAGAACCGCCACCTGCTCGGCTTCGACAATCCCTCGAAGGCGCTGCTCACCACGGTGAAGGAAGGCGTCGACAACTCGCTCGACGCCTGCGAGGAGGCCGGCATCCTGCCCGACGTGCGCGTGGAGATCGGGCAGCTCAGCGACACGCGCTTCCGCGTCGCCATCGAGGACAACGGCCCCGGCATCGTCAAGGCGCAGGTGCCGAAGATCTTCGGCAGCCTTCTCTACGGCTCGAAGTTCCACCGGCTGCGCCAGAGCCGGGGACAGCAGGGCATCGGCATCAGCGCGGCCGGCATGTACGGCCTGCTCACCACGGGCAAGCCCGTGATCATCACCACCCGCACCGAGGTCGCCAAGAAGGCGCACCACTTCGAACTGGTGATCGACACCAAGAAGAACGAGCCCAAGGTGACGGTCGACGACGAGATCGACTGGGATCGCGCGCACGGCACGCGCGTCGAGATCGAGCTCGAGGGCGCGTACCGCGGTGGCCAACACTCCGTGGATGCCTACATCCGCCAGATCTCCCTGGCCAACCCCCACGCGCGCATCGTCTACGTGCCGCCCAAGGCCGAGGAGCACGGCACCGAGCACGAGTTCCCGCGCGTGAGCGACGCGCTGCCGGACGAGACCGCCGAGATCAAGCCGCATCCCTACGGCGTCGAGCTGGGCGTGCTGATGCAGATGTTCCGCGACACCAAGGCGCGCAACGTGCGCGGATGCCTCGCGGGCGACTTCAGCCGCGTCTCGTCGAACACGGCGGCGGCCATCTGCAAGACGGCCCGCGTGGCGGAATCGCGCCGCCCGGGCGAGCTCAGCCGCGAAGAAGCCGAAAGGCTGCATCAGGCGATCCAGCAGACCAAGATCATGGCGCCGCCGACCGATTGCATCGCGCCCATCGGCGAGGCGCTGATCGAGGCGGCGCTGCGCGCGGAGGTACGCGCAGATTTCTACGCTGGGGTGAGCCGACGCGCCACCGTCTATCGGGGCAATCCGTTCCTGATCGAGGTGGGTCTCGCCTACGGCGGCGACATGTCTGCCGACGATTCGATCACGGTCTACCGCTACGCCAACCGCGTGCCGCTCCAGTACCAGCAGGGCGCGTGTGCGATCACCAAGGCGGTCACCGGCACGGACTGGAAGTCGTACCAGCTGCAGCAGCCGCGCGGCGCGCTGCCCCTCGGCCCCATGCTGCTCATGGTCCACATCGCGAGCGTTTGGGTCCCGTTCACCTCCGAGAGCAAGGAGGCGATCGCCCACTATCCGGAGATCGTCAAGGAGATCCGCCTCGGGCTGCAGGAATGCGGGCGCCGCGTGGCGACACACATCCGCAAGCGGCGCCGCGAGACCGACGAGGCCAAGAAACGCGCCTACATCGAGAAGTACATCCCCCAGGTCGCAATCGGCCTGCAGCAGATTCTCGAATTCTCGGACCAGCAGCGCGAGCGGGTCGTCACCGATCTTACCGACGTCCTCGAGCGCAGCCGGAAGCTGTGAGTGAAATGGCCACCCGAAAGACCGGAAAGAAGAGCGCAGTGAAGAAGCCGGCGAAGAAGGCCGGCGCCGGAGCGACGCTGAAGCGGGCCAGCGCGCACGCCAAGGAGGTCGAGCGGCGCAACTCCGCGCAGGACGACGTCGTCCTCGATCAGATTCGCATCGCGGCCACGGAGGTCCACCGGGACATCACGAAGCACACCAAGCCCGATCTGGCCTTCCCGGTGCGCTCCCTCAAGAACGTGTCGTACTCGAGCCAGAGGGGCTACTTCGAGATTGGCCGTGCGAAGAAGGTGCGCACGCTCACCGTGAATACGGTGAAGAGCTTCGCCCAGACCCTGCGCATGATGGGCCTCTCGAAGGAGTTGGTGGAGAGCAACGATTTCGCGACGAAGCGAGACGCCTACTACCAGAGCAAGAACTGGGAGGAGGCGAAGTTCGACGAGCAGACCGAATCCGACGCGGTGATGGACGACATCGAAGCGCTCTTCTCGATCCGCGGGACGTCGCGCGAGCAGCTGCGCTTCATCCCCGACGAGCACGGCGGGGCGGTCGCGGGCCGCCTCGTGGTGCTCGACCCGGATCGGGAGACCGGCGAGGTGGAGCGGATCGACTGCACGCGCTTCGGTTCGGGCGCCTACTCGATTCCATCGACGGTGGAGCACCTCTCCTTCGAGACGGACGCGAAGTTCATCCTGGCGATCGAAACGGGCGGCGTGTTCCAGCGCCTGCAGAGTCACAAGTACTGGCAGACCGCAGACTGCATCCTGGTTTCGATGGCAGGCGTGCCAACGCGCGCCACGCGGCGCTTCATCCGCAAGCTGTCGGACGAGTGCAAGCTGCCCGTGTACGCCTTCGTGGACTGCGATCCCTACGGCATCTCGAACATCTACCGCACGCTCAAGGTGGGCTCGGGCAATGCGGCGCACCTCTCTCAGTTCTTCTGCGTGCCGCAGGTCCGCTACCTCGGCGTAACACCCCAGGACATCATCGACTACGAGCTTCCCACGCACCCGCTGCAGGACGTGGACATCAAGCGCGCCAAGGACGCCCTCAAGAACGATCCCTTCTTCCAGGCGCACAAACCCTGGCGGAAGGCCATCGAGCAGCTGCTCAAGCTGGGCGTGCGCGCCGAGCAGCAGGCGCTGGCCAAGTGGGGCCTGAACTACGTGATCGACGAGTACCTGCCCGCGAAGCTCGCCCAGCGCGCGCAGTTCCTGCCGTAGTCGCAGGCGCCAGGCCGCCCGGGCAAGCTGCCGAAGCGAGGCGGAATTGACCACGCGTCGAGCGAGCGCAACGCGGTCGAGATCCTGGCTGTCGCGGAACGTGGTGCTGCTGGGATGCGTGAGCCTCCTCACGGATGCCGCGAGCGAGATGATCATCCCGCTCCTGCCGGTCTTCCTGACTGGCGTGCTCGGCGCGAGCGCCTTCGCGCTCGGCTGGATCGAGGGTCTCGCGGACGCGGTGGCGAGCGCTCTCAAGCTCCTCGCCGGCCGCTGGGCCGACCGGCTCGGACGCCACGTGCCCTTCGTGCGCGCGGGCTACGCGATCTCTTCGGCGGCGCGGCCCCTGGTGGCGGCCAGCGGCGCCGCCTGGCAGGTGCTCGCGATCCGCGTGGTGGATCGCACGGGCAAGGGCCTGCGCACGAGCCCGCGCGATGCGCTGATCGTGGGATCTGTCGACGCCGCGCAGCTCGGTACCGCGTTCGGGCTGCACCGCGCGATGGATCACGCGGGCGCCGTGCTGGGTCCGCTGCTCGCGGCGGCATTCCTGGCCTACGTATCCGAAGACCTGCGCGTGCTCTTCTGGCTGGCCGCGATCCCGGGAGCAGCAGCCGTGCTGCTGCTGTGGCTCGGCGTTCGCGAGGTGGCTCCGCGCGCCGCGCCGAGTGCGGCCGCGGCGCGCCCGGCCGACGAGACGCCGCGCGCGCACGCGCCACGCCGCCTGTGGCGCTTCCTGTTGCCGCTTGGTCTCTTCACGCTCGGCAACGCGAGTGACGTGTTTCTGCTGCTCAAGGCGAGCGCCGGGCAGAGCCCGCTCGCGACTCTGCCCCTGCTTTGGATGGGCCTCAACCTGGTCAAGTCGCTGAGCTCCGTGCCCGGCGGACGCATCGCAGACCGCTGGGGGCGGCGCCCGACCGTCGCGGCGGGCTGGATCTTCTACGCAATCGTCTACGCGGGCTTCGCGTTCGCCGAGAGTCAGACCCAGGTGGCGACACTCTTCGTCGCCTACGGCCTGTATCACGGGCTCACCGAGGGCGCGGAGCGAGCGCTCGTCGCCGAGCTCGCGCCTTCGCGTCGCCGCGGCACCACGTTCGGCTGGTATCACCTGACACTCGGCCTGCTCTCTTTGGTCGCGAGCGTGCTCTTCGGCGGACTCTGGGAGCTCTTTGGCAGCCGCGTCGCGTTCCTGACGAGCGCGGCGCTGGCCCTGGCCGCGGCGGCTGCGCTGCTGCTCCTCGCCGCGCACGGCCGCGTCACGCCCGCCAGCGACTGAGCAGTCGGCGGCGCATCAGGCCAGCAGATCCTCGACGGCTCGGTGCGCCTGGTCGATGGCGCAGTCGATGTAGGCGAGTCCGCCGGCATCGGAGTTCGCGATGCCGATGCGGCCGAAGCGCTTGCGCCCGCGCACGTGCGGAAACTCGTCGTCGGCGTAATCGGGATCGAAGAGCGTGTTGTAGTCGTAGCTGTAGCCGTGGGGCCAGCGGTTCACGGTGATCGCCTGGATGTCGCGGGCCGGGTCGAAGCCGCCCGCTCCGAGCAGGCCGGCCAGGTGCGTGCGGATCTCGCGCTCGAACGACTCGAACGTCTTTTCCAGTAGCGCGTAGCGCGCGGCCCGATGCTGTTCGCGCGCGCTGAGTCCGCGGTTCGGACGGGTGAGGGCGGCGCTCATGTGCACCACGATCGGATCATCCGGCCCCTGCGCAAAACGATAGCTGCCGAGGCTCACGGGGAAGTCGAGCATGGCGTGATGGTGGTAACGCCCGGGGCAATGGACACCGGCAATCCCGAGCGCCTGCCAGGCGCGCCAGTTCCGCAGCTGCACGTTGCTGTACACGAGCGGAACCCTGACGAGCGAAGCGAGCGCCTCGCGCTGTTCGGCCGGGAGCTCGGGACAGAGATGCGGAATCACGGCGTTGTAGCAGGCCATCACGCAGCGGCGCGCGCGCACGCGCGTCGCGCGGTCGTTGCGCACGTAGGTCACGCGCACGCCGCTCGCCGTCGAGGGATCTCCGTCGTGCTGCACGCGAACCACCGTGCTCCCGAGCCGCAGGCGCACGGACGCGCCGGCTGTGTCGAGCCGGGCATAGTCGAACGGAGCGGTCACGATGTCTTCCATGTTCGAACCGGGCGCCGCGGCCGGGATCAGGCGTCGAACCAGCAGCCGCGCGACCGACGCGAGGCCGTCGGGAAAATGGAAGATGTAGGGATCTCGTGAGCGCTGCTGCCACCAGCGCAACAATCCGTCGACGCGGCCGAGGCTCGTCCCCTTCAGGCCTGGCAGCCCGTACATCAGACAGCTGTAGGCCGGAGTGGCGTCGATGCCGACGCCGAAGTAGCCGGAGAACACGTCCTGATACAGCGCGAGCACCTCGGGCTCGCGAACTTCCAGGTGCTTCGTCAGAAGATCGCGGTAGCTGATCTTCTTGAGGTAGGCGGGCTCGCGGAAGATCGAGTGGTCGGGGAGTCGGTCTCCGCGGAGCGAGAACAGCTGCAGCAGCTCGCGCCGCGCGTTCTCCGAGATGGGCATCTGCGCCACAGCCTCCTCGCGCGAGAGGGGCGAGGGAGCCGCGGGCAGGTAACCCGATTCTTCGAGCAGGCGCATGCGGACCACCCGATCCACGCCGTAACGGTCGCGATCGAAGTACACGCCCCAGCCGAGCCCCCGCGATGCGTAGAAATCTCGGTCGTAGGCGCTGTAGAAGCGCTCGAACTCGATGCCGAGCTCGCGCAACAGCTCCTGCGTCACCCCACTGTACTGGGACGGGTTCTCGAACGACTGCGTCCCGCCGTAACCGATCAGCGTCGATCCGCCGCTGCGGAACTCGTTGCGCTTGGCGTGCCCGCCGAAGTCATCGTGATTCTCGAGGATCAGGACCTTCGCGGCGGGCTCCTGCGCGCGGAAGAAATGCGCGGCAGACAGACCGCTCACGCCGCCTCCCACCACGACGAGGTCGTAGATCCCCTCGTCGGGCTCGTGCACGGCTCCCCAATCGCGCCGGCCACTGAAGGCGAGCTCGTGCGCCACCTCGAAGGAGCCCACGTGATCGCCGCGCAGCCCCGTGAGCGCGGGCGGATACGAGGCGGGCATCCGCTGCGGCGCTTCGAGGCTCGCCACGGCATCGGCCAGCGCGCGTGACGGGGTCATGGCGGCGGCGGTCGCGACGCCCACACCTTGCAGAAAATCGCGCCGCGTGATCGGACGATCCATGCCGAGATCGCGATCGCGCGGCCTCATCGCCTGCACCCCCCCTCGCCTCTCCATCCGGCGCGGACGCAACCGGCGCGGACGAGACGCTCGTCGGCGCGACCGAACCCGGGCGCCGATGGCGCACGAGCATACCACGCAGAAGCACCGCGAGCAGAGCCACACGCACGGGGTGACATCCGAGCGGCGGGGCACAGCGCGTTGCTCAGCGCCGCGGAACCCATACACTTCCGCCCATGGCGCTTGGACCGCATCCGACCTCGCGCGGCGCCTGGCGCGAGCAGCTGCGCATCATCATCTTCGAAGCGGACACGCGCGCGGGCAAGGTCTTCGATGTCGCGCTCCTGGTCGCGATCGTGCTGAGTGTCGTCGCGGTGATGCTCGACAGCGTGGCGTCCATTCGCAGCGCGCGCGGGGCAGCGCTGCGCAGCGCTGAATGGGTCTTCACGCTCCTCTTCACCGTGGAGTACGCCCTGCGCCTGCTGAGCGTGCCCCGCGCCGGATCCTATGCGCGCAGCTTCTTCGGCATCGTCGATTTGCTGGCGATCATCCCCACCTATCTGAGTGTCGTGTTCCCGGGAGCGCAGTCGCTGCTGGTGATCCGCGCGCTTCGGCTGCTGCGCATCTTTCGCGTGTTCAAGCTCGGTCGATTCCTCGGAGAGGCAAACCTGCTCAACCTCGCGCTGCGCAGCAGTCGGCACAAGGTGGTCGTATTCCTTGGAACCGTGCTGGTCCTCGTCACGATCCTCGGCGCTGCGATGTATCTGATCGAGGGCGAGCAGGGCGGCTTCACGAGCATTCCCGTTTCGGTGTACTGGGCGATCGTGACGATGACGACGGTGGGATACGGCGACATCGCTCCGCAGACGATCCTGGGGCAAGCGCTGGCATCCCTGGTGATGATCCTCGGCTACAGCATCATCGCGGTGCCGACCGGCATCCTGACCGCCGAGCTCGTGGACGCGGCCTACCACGGGCGCGGTGAGCGCCCGCTGACCACCCGCACGTGTCCGCACTGCATGAGCGAAGGGCACGAGCAGCGCGCGCAGTACTGCAAGGATTGCGGCGCCGCGTTGGATTCGACTCCCGCAACCTGATCGGCACGGCACAGCGTGGCGGCTTCCAGCGGCATGCCCAGCCACCCGATCGGGATGCCCGGGGGAGAGTTCGCTCGCGATCTCGGCCACGCCGGCCTTCGCCGCAATCCCCCGGTGCGGGCGCCGCGCGCCGGACCTCAGTCCGCCTGCGACTCTTCGGGGGATCCCAGGAACACGTCGAGCCCGGCGGCAGAAGCCTCCCGGTAGATCTTCTCGATCAACCCGATGCAGTCCTGGTCGCCGCGCCAGAACGGAAAGCCGCCGAGCCGCTTCGGCAGCGCGGCTGCAACGGTTGGAATGCGCACTTCGCGCGCTTCGTCGACGCTCGATTCGGCGCCCGCCCAGAACAGATGCGGATCTCCGGGAAGGCGTTCCGGCTCGCGCTCGCGCGCAGGCGATTCGGACGGCGCGCACACGGTCGGGCGGGCGCGCGGCGCAGCGCGATCCGACTCGAGGGTCCCGGATCGCCGCTCGCGCAGCTCTTCACGGTCGACCGTGACAGACTCGCCCGCCTCTCGCACCTCGAATTCCGCGGCCCCCGGCTCGACGCGGGGCGCCGGCGCGAGCGGCGTGCCGTGTGCGCTGGCAATCCCGCGGATCGCATCGATCAGCTCGCCGCGCTCGATGCCGCGCAGGCGGAAGATCAGGAATGGATCTCGATCGAACTCCTCGCCGAGGAGGTAGTAGACGGCGGCGATGTGCTTGCAGGGATTCGCCTGATCGGGGCACGAGCAGGCGGTCTTCAGGTCGCCGTTCGCCGATGGAAAGAGCGACAAGCCCAAGCCCGCGAAACTCCGTTCGACGTTCTCGGGCATCTCGCCGATCACGAGCCGCGACGCGCAATCCGGCTGCTCGCCGATCGCCTTCACGATCTTCTTCCAATCGGTCGAGGAGAGCATCGAGAAACGCATGCGCACCAAATACGGCGCGTCACGGGATCCCTGCACTTTGGCCGTGACGAAGCCCTTGCCGAGCTCGAGATCGATGACCTGACCCTGGCGCGCGTAGTTGCGGCCGCGACCGAGCCGCCGCCCCACATCGAAGCTCTCGAGCACCTCGATCCAGCGCCGGGCCCACCAGTGCTCGGGAAGTCGCTCACGGCGCCCGCGCATCCGCGCGCTGCCGCGCGTGGGACGCGTCCGGCCGCGCGCCCGCGCGCGGCCCGTCGGACGCGGGCGCTGCCGCCCGTTCCGGCCGCGCTCGTCGTTTCCGGAATTCCCCGACCCCGAGCCTCGCGAGTTTCCCGAACCCGCGCCGCTGCGGCGTCTCGGGCGCCGGCGGCGCCTGCGCGTGTCTTTCTCGTCCGTCATATCAATCCCACACGGCGCCACTTCTCAGCGCAAATACTTCGTGCAGTTCCTCGTTGCTGAGCTCCGTGATCCAGCCTTCGCCGGTACCCACGATGTCTTCGGCGATCGATCGCTTGCGTTCGATCATCTCATCGATGCGGTCCTCCAGGGTCCCCGCGCACACGAACTTGTGCACCTGGACGTTGCGGCTCTGGCCGATGCGGAAGGCGCGGTCCGTTGCCTGGTTCTCGACGGCGGGATTCCACCAGCGGTCGAAGTGAAACACGTGGTTCGCGCGGGTCAGATTGAGCCCCACGCCGCCCGCCTTGAGCGAGAGGACGAAGATGGGCGGCGCATCCGAAGCGCGGCTCTGGAATCGCTCGATGAGCTCTTCGCGCTTGCGCCGCGGCACGGCACCGTGCAGGAAGAGCACCTCGCGTCCCAGCGTGTCCTGCAGGTGGGACTGCAGGATCTTTCCCATCTCCGCGAACTGCGTGAACACCAGAGATCGATCGCCCGCTTCGATCAGCTCCTCGAGCATTTCGGTGAGTCGCGCGAGCTTGCCGGAGCGGCCCTCCACGCTCGAGCCGTCGCCCAGGAACTGCGCGGGGTGGTTGCATACCTGCTTGAGCTTCGAAAGGGTCGCCAGGATGACGCCGCGGCGCTCGATGCCCTCCGCCGCCTCGAGCCTCTTCTCGGCCTCCTTGACCACGGCGGCATACAGGGAGCCCTGCTCCGCCGTGAGCGTGCAGAAGACCTTCATCTCCATCTTCTCGGGAAGATCCGAGATGATGGACCGGTCGGTCTTCAGTCGCCGCAGGATGAAGGGCGCGGTGAGGCGCTGCAGACGCTCGGATGCCTCGCGTTCTCGGTACGCCTGGATGGGCAGGAAGAAGGCGCGCTTGAACTGCTCCCACGTGCCCAGCAGGCCCGGATTCAGGAAGTCCATGATCGCCCAGAGATCCCCGACATGGTTCTCGACGGGCGTGCCGGTCAGCGCCATTCGATAATCTGCGGTGAGCACGCGGACCGCCTGGGATTGCTTCGTATCCGGATTCTTGACGTTCTGAGCCTCGTCGAGCACGACGCCGGCCCACTGCACCATCGAGAGCTCCTCGATGTCGCGATGCAGCAGCGCGTAGCTGGTGAGCACCAGAGCGTGCGCCTGTGCGCGCTGCATGAAATCGTATCCCTTGGCGCGATCGGCCCCATGATGGCTCACGACCGGGAGATTCGGCGTGAAGCGCCGGGTCTCGTGCTCCCAGTTGGCGAGCACGGACGTCGGACACACGAGCAGCACGGGACGATCCTCGCCCGCTTCGCGCTCGCGCTGGACGAGCGCCAGCGCCTGGATCGTCTTCCCGAGGCCCATGTCGTCCGCCAGACAGGCACCGAGCTCCCAGCGGCGCAGGAACGCCAGCCAGGCGTAGCCGCGCTCCTGGTAGGGGCGCAGCTCGCCCTCGAAGCCACGCGGCGCGGGAATCGCCTCGATCGCCTGCTTGTCCTCCAGGCGCGTCAGCAGCGACTCGACCCAGCCACTGGCGCGAACGCCGTCGAAGCGGATGCCCGCGGAGGTGTCCGCCGTGCCGAGCGCCATTTGCACGATCTCACGGGCGCGCACGGAGCCCGCCTTTCGGTTCTTCCAGAACTCGAGCGCGGCGTGGATCTCGTCGATGCCGGTCTCGACCCAGCGCCCGCGAACACGCTGGATCGGCTCCTTGAGGCGCGCCAGATTCTCGAGATCCCGACCCGACAGCGCGTCGCCGGCCAGGCAGATCTCCCAGTCGAACTCCACGAGATCGTCCAGGCTGTGATCCTCGCCGTTGGCGCCGGGAGGCGCCGAGCGCACGCGCGCGCGAACGGAAAGGCGATCGCGGGTCCCGGTCCCCGTCCACCACTCGGGCAGGAGGGTGCCGAAGCCTGCCTGCTCGAGAGCCGGCGCCGTGCGCGTCAGGAATTCGTGGGCGCCGCGCGCGTCGAGCGAGTAGCCGGAGGGCTTCCGCGAACGCAGGCTCTCCTCGATCCGGGGGCATACGCCCGCCGCCTGCGCGAGCGAGGAGAGCAGCGCCTCGTGGAGATCGGTTCCCATGCTCGAGAGCGCCGCCGCCTTGCGCCCGCGCGTGATCCAGGCGTCGGCGGTGGGCACCATCAAGCTGGGATCCTTGCGGCCCTGCAGCAGATAGCGCACGTACCAGCGGCGCTGCCCCGGCCGCTGCGCATCCCGAGCGGTACGCGCCTTGCCGTTGCGCCGGTTGCGCGGGCGCCGTCCCCGGGGCTCCTCCTTCCCGGGCGTCGGCTCTTCGAGGCGGAAGCACAGACGGAAGGGTGCGGACGCGTCCAGGTCGATCGGGCGCCGCCACTCGCGGACCTGCTCGGCGAGCTGCGCGAGATCTTCGGCGCCTCCCCGCACGACGTTCTCTTCACCCTGCAGTGCGTCGAGCCAGCGTTCGGATGCCGTCACTTCTTCTGCCGCGAGCTCACCGCGCAGCTTCGCCGCTCGAGCGCCCGCCGCGGCGGTCTCGCTGCAGGTGCGAATGATCCGATCCAGGTTCTCGCGGATGAAAGCCTCCACCACGGACGCCGCGGGGCGCTCGGGGGCCGACTGCGTCTGCTCGATGCTGAGCGCGCGCGCGACGGCCGGCATGCGCGCGGCAAATGCTTCGAGCCGATCTGCATCCTCGCCGAGCCAAACGGGCTCCCAGCGGGCGCAGTACGAGCCGTTGCAGGCGATGATCCCCGGCAGGTAGCGCTGGCGCGCCACCATCGACCCCGCCAGGCGCAGCGCGTGCATCCAGAAGACCAGGTCGCGCCCGCCGAGCACGCCGTGGATCGATCCCGAACGCTCGCCGTACCCGGTGAGGACGCGGAAGCACTCGTTCTCGTCCAGGAACATGCCCTCGACCTTCCACGGCTCGAGACGCGCTCCAGTGTCGGACGGAGGAACCTCTCCGATCAGCGCACTCGAGGGCAGGGGGTGAGCGTCGCGCGTCGGAAGCCACGCCCAGGCCGACGCCATGCGTCGCTTCGATGCGCGAAAGCCGCTGGCGAAGCTCTGCACCGCGCGCGCCACAGCGCCGAAGCCCGCGTCGAAGGGATAGCGCGCCTCCGGCCCCGCGCGGGCGGGACGCTCCTCGTCCCCCCGCCCAGTGGCCGGCGCCTCTCCCCAGAGGAAGAGCTTCTCTTCGAGGAATGCCCCGTGGAGGATGATCATCCAGCGGCCTCGTCCTCAGCCCTCGCGCGAATCCCGCTGCCCGACAGCGTGAGTTCGTTCGCGCGTCCCTTGCATCGGTCGGCGCCGATCCGGACCCAAGCCCGGAGGGCGCCACGGCGCAGTGCCCACCTCACTCCAGATAACCAATGGCCCGCAGCTGCTCCAGAGTCTTCTCACCAACGTCCTCGAGATGCGAATCGCCAAGCAACGCGAGATTCGCCTTCCTCCGCTCTGCGTTCTCCCAGCGGATCTCGTTGAGTCGATCCCGCATCGCCTGAGTCACCTCCGTTCGATGCTCCGCCAGATCCCTTGTCTCCTCCGGATCGCTCGAGAGGTCGAACAGCAGCTCCTTCCCGGAGGGCTGCGAAACCAGCTTGTGGTTGCCTCGAATCAAAGCGTCCCCGGATTCCGGCCGTGCATCGACCAGATACTGCTCGCGTTGCTCCTGACTCTCCGCGCTCGTCAATAGCGACCGAAAGCTCCGACCCCGCGCATCTTCGCGCAGGCAATCGACGCCCAGCAGCTCTCTCAACGTCGGCATCAGGTCCACGTGAGATACGGGCTCGGCGACCCGCTTTCCCGCGGTGATGCCCGGGCCGGCGACGATCAATGGGACGTGCACGAGCTCGCCGTAGAACGAGTTCGCGTGCAGATACAGTCCGTGCTCGCCGAACCCCTCGCCGTGATCGGAAGTGAACACGATCAGGGTATCGTCGCGCAACCCCCCCAGCTCCAGGGCCCGGAGCAGCAGCCCGACCCGCTCGTCCACGGAGGCAACTTCCGCGAGATACAGGCGCTTGAGGGCCACCCGCTCGTACAGTGACATCCGGGGCGCGTAGCGCTTGAGCGGCAACACCCCTCGCTCGGCGTCCGCCCGGCTGCCGAGCCGGGTGTAGAACTCGATGGGATGCGCGAGTCGCCCGGGATCGAGATCCAGCTCGGCCATCTGGCGCGGGGGCGGGTCGTAGACCGCGTGGGGATCCTCCAGCCACTCGAGCAGCACGAAGGGCCGGCTTCCGGCCGAGAGCAGGTAGCGCAGCGCCGGCGCGAGCCGGCGATCGCGCGGCTCCGCAGCATCCAGACCCGTGCGAGCGGCGAGCTCCTCGAGATCGGGAGCCTCCCCGTCCGCGGCATCGACGCTCAGAGCGCTGAAGCCCTGCAAGACGTTGGCCTCCAGCGGCACGCCGTTCTCGAGGAATCCAACCGCCTCGTAGCCCCGTTCGACCAACGCCTCGGCGCACATGCGCTCCGATGCGTCCACGTAGAAGAACCACTTGCCGATCGGATCTCCGGATCCGGCAGCTTCCTCTTGGCGCCGCGCGTACTCGCTCGGATGATTGCCGGTGAACATCGCGACCGAGGACGGCAGCGTCCAGGACGCGTTGCTATAGGCGTTCTCGAAGAGAACACCCCGCTCAGCGAGCGCGCAGATGTTGGGCGTGATCGCCGCACCACCCTGGCAGGCGAGGGCATCGGCGCGCAGCGTGTCCGATACGATGAGCAGCAGATTGGGAGGCGGGCGGTCGGCGCAAGCCAGCAGCCGCGAGCCCGCCGCAATCAGCAGCAGCAGCACGGCGCCGGAGCCCCGGCTCCGCTGCCGGCCGAACGCAGTGCTGCGCAGCGGGAGCCCGGAAGATCTGCGGTGCTTCATGGTCGGATCGCTCTGCGCGTCCTGCTGCTCCGGCGTGGCTGTCGGCGTCCCTGCGGAGATCGCGGCGCCGCGGACATCGGGAGATCACGGCGCGTCGAGAAGCGCGAGCAGGCGCTCGCGGGCGCGGTCGAAGGGATCGCGCTCGGCCTCGCCTCCGCCCCGCTCCCTGACTCCCCCGACCAGGAAGAAGATACTCTGCACGAGAAAGTAGCCCCACGCGCCGGCTGCCGGCGAATCCGCGCCGTGATCGGTCAGGATCCCTGCGAAGCCGAGCCCCGCGCCGAACAGCGTCGCCTCGAGCAGCAGGGCGCGCAGCGGGCGCAGGCGGTAGAGAAGGGTGCTTCGGCACAGCGCCACGATCAACGCCGCCCCGCAAGCGGTGAGGGCAAGACCGATCGGCAACGCGAGGAGCACGCCGCCCAGGGCCGACGCGACGGCAAGCGCGATCCGAGCGCGGCGCGCGTTCGGCGCCATCGCCCACACGTACGCAGCAGCCATCGCCACGCTGCAGATCGATGCGAGCGCTGCATGGCTGCGAGCTGGCGCGAGCGATGCGGCGATCGCGAGTGCGGCGGCAGCCAGGACGGCGAAGCCGAGCGAGCCTGCGAAGCGTCCGACGCGCATCATCGACTCTCTCCGACCGCGCCGCAAGAAGCGCCGCGCCGGCGCAGCAGCTCCAGCTCGACTTCCTCGTCCGCCACCGGGACTTCAGAGGCAATCTCGCGCGCGGCGCCCTCGTCCCGGACGGCGGCCAGGCGCGCACGAACCCGTCGCTGCAGCTCCTCGAAGGCGCACTCCTGGCTCTCGACCAGCGCGAGAACACGCGCGCGCTCCTGGCTGATCTCGGCCGCGCGCCGGCGCAGATCAGCCGCCGCACGGCGCTTGGGAAGCAGGCGGCGCACGGCGTAGCGCGCGAGCTCCTGCTCTTCGCGCGCGAGCGCGAGCTCGACGTCAGCATCGAGCGAGGCAATCTCTTCGTCGAGCCGATCCAGGGCCTCCAGGGCGCGACGCGATTCGTCCTCCAACGCCTCGCAGCGAGCCCGCTTGCGGCCGAGCTCGAGCTCGGCCTCGCGCAGATGCTGTTTGGCGAGCAGGGTGCGCTCCTCGAGCTGCTCGAGAACACCGTGGGCGTCGGCCTTCACCAGCTGTGTCAATCGATCGATGAACCTCATTTCGAATCTCCTCTCGCTCCGTGGGAGCGCAACTCGCAGAAGCGGGATCGCGCGGGAATCCGCTCGACCCGGCCCACCTCGCTCTCCTTTCAATTTTCCGCTCCGGCGCGCCGATGCGTTCCGCGGGGCCCGTGAACGAGTACGCGACGCGGCGCACAGGTGCCGTCAATTTCTCGTAAATGGACAGGCGCAGATTTACACGGCGTTTACACGGCCATCGCTGGGGGAGACCTAGAATCGAGTCATGGCCAGGGAGAATCCGCTCGCGGTGCTCGTGGTGGAGGACGAAGCGTCGATCCGGAGAGGCGTGTGCGACGTGCTCGCGTTCCACGGGCACGCGCCAGAAGGTGTCGAGCGGGGAGACACTGGGCTGCAGCGCGCGCTCACCAAACAGCATGCGCTGGTCATCCTCGACGTGATGCTCCCCGGCATGAACGGCTTCGAGGTCTGCCGGGAGCTGCGCCGGCAACTCCCCGGGCTGCCCATCTTGATCCTCACCGCGCGGGGTGCGGAGAGCGACGTTCTCGAGGGCTTCGAGGCCGGCGCGGACGACTACGTGACCAAGCCCTTCTCGGTGGCCGAGCTCATGGCGCGCGTGGACGCGCTGCTGCGGCGAGCGGGCGCGAACGGTCCCGCCGCTGAGGAGGCGCCGTTTCGCTTCGGCGCCTGGCACGTGGACCCCGCGGAGCTTCGCGCCTCCCGCGGCGCGCGAGCAGTCGAGCTCACCCGCCGCGAGGTGGCCCTGCTCGCCCTCTTCGCCCGGGAGGCTGGTCGCATCCTTTCGCGGCGACGCCTGCTTCGCGAAATCTGGGGTTTTGCCGAGCCCGACCGCATCGAGACGCGTACGGTCGACATGCACATCGCCAAGCTGCGCAAGAAGCTCGCTGCAAGCAGCGACGCGCCGATCGAGACCGTGCGGGGCGAAGGCTACCGCTTCGTCGGATGAAGCGGATCCGCATCACGCTCCTGCTCGTATCGCTGGCGCTGGTGGTGCCCACGGCTGTGCTGACGTGGAGAGCGCTGGACGGACTTGCCTTCGAGCGCGCTGCCCGACACCGTGCGGTTGCCGACCGCACGTTCGAGGAGATGGAACGCGTCCTATCCCGCTTCCTCGAGCGCGAAGAAGCGCGCTCGTTCGAACAGTATCGCTTCTACATGGGAGATTCGGCGGAGCGCTCGCCCCTGGCACGGATCTCCTCCGAGCCCTTCGTGGTCGGCGCCTTTCAGATCGATCCGGACGGAAGCGTGCACACGCCCCTCCAGCCGCGCGATGTCGCGCTGGCTCGGGCGCGCGGCGATTGGCCCCCTTCCGAACGAGTCGGCCAGGTGATCGCGATCGTGCTCGGCGTCGCGCGGGCTGCCTGGCCGGCGGCCCTCGGGCCCGAGGCCGCGAACGCGCCGGAACCGGCGCGGCCCGCACGTCAGAGACCGGGCACCACCCAGGCAATCGACGCAACCCCGGGCGCGGAGAGCGTCGCGCCCCTCGAGCCCGAAGCGCTCGAGAAGCAGGAAGGGGCGACGGCCTACGAAGTGCTGCGCAGCCTAGATCGCGCGGCGGAGTCGCGCGCCGAGCGGAAGCAGAAGACTGCGAGCGCGCCGCCGTCGCTGCTCCACGACACGGCCGACTCCCGCGATTCCCGAGACGAGGCCGGCAGGCCCGGCGAAGAGCCGCTTGGCGCGGCGGGGATCGTTGCGCGGGAGCAAGACGCGCCAGCGGCACCGCCGCGCGTGTCCGTCACGGCGCGCGCCTTCGACCCGGAAGGCCCCCCCGTCCTCATCACCCTCGATCCCATGACGGGAAGAGCCGAAGGCGCGCATCACCTGCTGTTGGTTCGAACGGTCCTCGTGGATCGACAGGGATACCGACAGGGCCTCGTACTCGACCGGCAGCGGCTGGGGGATTGGCTGCGCGACGAGGTGATCGCGGCAAGCGGCTTGTTGCAGATCGCGGACGTTTCCTTCTACGCGACCGGCAGCGCAGCCTCCCCGAAGCCGGATCCGGATCGCTTCGTATTCGAGCACCGCTTCGCCGAGCCCTTCGATGCTGTGACGGCGCGCCTCCAGCTCCCCTTGCTGCCGGGTGTGGGTCGCCCGTGGGCGGTCTACGCCTTGGCCGTATTGCTCGCGAGCCTGGGCGCCGGCGGCGTGTTCGCGATCCATCGGATGGTGTCCGTGGTCTTCGATTTCGCGGAACGTCGCAACAGCTTCGCAGCGGCCGTGACTCACGAGCTGAAGACGCCCCTCACCGCCATCCGCATGTACGCGGAAATGCTTCGGGACGGCCTGATCGATTCGGATACGCGAAAGCGTGAGTATTACGCGACCATCACCGAGGAGTCGGAAAGGCTGACTCGGCTCGTAGACAACGTGCTCGAATTCTCGCGGCTCGAGCGGGGCGGCCGCGAGATGAGCCTGCAAGTGGGCCCCGTGGGCCCGATTCTCGAAGAAGCGGCGGAAAGACTGCGCGCAGAAGCAGGGCGCCAGGGCTTCTCGATCGAGGTGCACGTCGAAGACGAGCTGCCGGCCGTCTGCTTCGATCGCGACGCGCTGCTCCAGGTGCTCCTGAATCTGATCGACAACGCCATGAAGTATTCGAGTTCGGCATGCGAGCGCTCCATTACGCTCGAGGCGCGCCAGATCGGTGAAGAGATCGGCGTCTGCGTGCGCGACCACGGGCCCGGCGTGCCGAGCCACCAGCAACGCAAGATCTTCGACCCCTTCTACCGCGCCGCGGACGAGCGCACGCGCTCGGTGGCGGGCACCGGAATCGGCTTGGCGCTGGTGAAGGAGCTGTGTAGCCGCATGGGCGCCGCCGTGACCGCGGCCAACGCCGACGGCGGCGGCCTTCGCGTGTGCGCGGCGTTTCGAGCGGCCGCGCAGGGCTCTCGAACCCGAACGCCATGAACGAAGATTATCCATATTTTTCAATGGCTTGAGTAGCAAGCGGCGCTGCGCTGGCGAACCCCGGGGCCGCCGCTCCCACCGCTCCGGCGGGGGCCGCCTGCGGCGCAAGACTTCAGCCGGACGCCGCATCCTCCGATCCAGCCTCCGGAAAGAGACACCGCCGTGACAGCCGAGAGCCCACGCGATGGAAGACGAGACGAGCGGAGCGGCGAAGCGCCTGGGCGGAGATTCCCAGTTGCAGGCCTGGCGAGAGGAGCCGGCCGGCTGCCCCGTGCAATTCGGCGACGTGGTCCTGCTGAGCGATGGATCGCTCGGCGTGGTCTTCATGCCCGATCAGGGCAAGAACCTTCTCTCGTGCTTCGAGCTCGACGACCTGGGAAACCTGCCGCAAGCGGAGCGCGATCGCGAGATCGTCATCGCGGGCTGGGATTCGATCGAGAGAGTGATCGGCTCTCACGGCGAGCTGCCCGAATGGATGCAGCGCAGACTCGAGCCCTATCGACGCGGGATCGTTCTGGGCGAGGCACCGTGGACGCGCGGCGTCGAGCTCCTGGACGAATGCGAGCAGCTGCGTTTCTCCAGAGGTGAATGGAACGAGCTCACCGCGGGAGCCCGTGATCTGGTGACCTCCTTGTTCGGCCCCTGCACGCCCCCGCCAGAGCGGAACGGCGGCACGAGCTCGTATCGGATCCTGATCCACGTCGATCAAGAATGGAACACCTGGCGGTGCTTCGGTCCGATGACCCATACCGAATCTCGCACGCTCGCCGAGCGGCTTCCGAGGATGTTCTCGCGCCCCCGCGAGCTGCGCAGAGGCGTGTACGATGCGAGCACGGACGCAATGAACAAGATCGAGATCTACCGCCACTACACGAAGATCGAGGAGCTGCGCTTCACCCGGGGCCAGGGAGAGGGCTAGGAGCTGCGAAGCGCGCAGTGCTGCAAGCGCTCAACCCCGGGACCCAGCGCAATCTTCGAGTGCGGCCAGCAGCGGGCGCAGCTTGTCGAGCGCCTCTGCGTACTCCTGCTCCGGCTGTGAATCCGCCACGATGCCGCCGCCGGCGTGCAGATAGGCGATGCCATCCCGAAGGAAGAGCGTGCGGATGACGACCGAGAGGTCTGCGCTCCCCCTGGCGTCGAGATAGCCGATTGCACCGGCGTAGATGCCGCGACGCACGCTCTCGAGACGATCCAGGAGCCGCATCGCTGCAATCTTCGGCGCGCCCGTCATCGACCCGGGAGGGAATGTTGCGCGCACGAGGTCGAGCACGTCGCAGCCTGGCCGCAGGCGGCCGCGCACCGTCGAGACCATCTGGAAGACGGACGCGTAGGGCTCAACGCGCATGAGATCGGGCACGTGCACGCTTCCTGTTTCGCAGATGCGTCCGAGATCATTGCGCACCAGATCCACGATCATGAGATTCTCGGCGCGATCCTTGACCGACTCGGCGAGGTCCCGGCGATAGGCCCGATCCGCTTCCGCATCGCGGCCGCGCGGCCGCGTGCCCTTGATCGGGCGACTTTCGACGGCGCCGTCCGGCGTGGCCTTGAGAAAGCGCTCGGGCGAGCTCCCCACGATGCAGATCTCGGGGAGGTCGAGGAAACACGCAAAGGGAGCCGGGTTGATGCGGCGCAATGCACGGTAGAGCTGCCAGGCATCCCCTCCGAATGCGCGCTCGATCCTGTGGGTGAGACAAGCCTGATACACGTTGCCAGCCGCGATCTCCTGCTTCACGATGTCCACGGCCTTGGCGTGTGCCTCCGGCTCGGGATCCGGGGCCGGCTTCGTGGCGGCAAAGCGGCGCCGGGAATGGGAGATCGGCGCAGCGCCGCGCAGCAGTTCCTCGATGCGGTCTGCCGCCACCTCCGCCCTGCGCCCTGCATCCCGCACCGTGTCTCCGTAACCGATCCCGATCGCGTACGCCCTGCTCTCTTCGTGATCGAACGCGAGCACTGCATCGACGAAGAGAAAGAGCGCGTCGGGCAGGCCGAGGTCGTCGGGCGCGCAGAGCACGTGTGCATCGAACTGCGCCGCCAACTCGTATCCGAGATATCCCACGGCTCCGCCAGCGAAAGGAACCGGCGGCGAGGTGGGGCCGGGCACGAAGAGCAGCTGACGGATTGCTTCCAGTGCGGGCGCGGCGAAGACGTGATGCCCCGGAACGAGAGCCGGATACACCGCGCGCCTGCACTCGATCTCCACCCTCTCACCGCGCGCGCGCAACAGCAGATAGGGATCCGCGCCCGCAAACGAGAAGCGGCCGAGTTCCGGCACGCGCAGGACACTGTCGAGCAGCCACGGGCAGTCCGCGGCCCGAAGGCGCTCGAAGGAATCGACGACGCACCGCGCGGAAATCTCGCGCAGCGCGTGAATGGCACAGGCAGGGGGTGCAAACACGCCGTGAGCTCCTGAACAGGGACAAGGCTAACTCAGGGCGGTTCCGCGCACGAGAAACCCGCTCGAGCCGTGTGCGGAGGCAGCTGTGGGCTATACGTCTTCCGACGTGAGACGAACGTGTTACTTCCATGCAGGCTGCCCAGACGGCTTCGGCGCGGCCTGGGCCGTGTGGCGCAGCTGGGGCGACGAGGCGCGCTATGTGCCCCGGAGCCACGGCGATCCCTTCGATCCGACCATTCACGAGGACACCGAAGTCGTCTTTGTCGACATCGCGCTGCGCAACGATCAGCTGCGCGCGCTCGGCGAGGTGGCAGATCGGCTCGTCGTCCTGGACCACCACGTTTCCGCCCTGGATCACTACAAGTCCGATCTCGCCGTCGAGAACCTTCTCGCCCGGGCTGGCCACACCATTCACTTCGACCTCTCCCACTCGGGTGCCGTGCTCGCGTGGCAGCATTTCCACCCCGAAGAGCCCGTACCGGAGCTGTTGCGATATGTCGAAGATCAGGATCTATGGAGCTGGAAGCTTCCCCGCGCGGACGCGGTCAACGCCACGATTGCTTCGTACAAGCAAGCGTTCCCCACCTGGGATGCTCTTGCGCAGCGTTCCTGGCAGGACCTCGCGGACGAGGGCGAACCGATCCTTCGCGCGCAGCGCATCGAAGTGGAGAGAATCCTGCATTTCGCACACCCCGTGACGCTGGGCAACCAGCGCGTCGAAGCCGTGAACTCGCTGCATCATCGCAGTGTAATCGGCCACGAGCTGGCCAAGCGCGCGGCATTCGGCCAGCCGATGGGACTCGTGTATCGCATCGCCGGATCGCGAGTCGATGTCTCGATCTACTCGATCGGTGACGTGGACGTCGCCAGCATCGCGTGCGCACACGGGGGCGGAGGCCATCGAAACGCCGCCGGATTCAGCGTCGCACTGCGCAGCTGGCTCGAACAATTCGTGTAGAGGGCCCTGCCGCGCCTCAGCCCCGCCATTCGTCGCCGGTGAGTGCGACCATCGAGAGCGCGTGGATCTCGG
>JAOUNA010000370.1 GCA_029881215.1 Myxococcales bacterium
CCGCGAGGCTCACGTGCTGCCCGTGGGCTTCTCGAGCCTGTGCTTCGGCGGCTCGATGATCATCTCGTGTACCGCCGCGCCAGCCGGAATCATCGGGAAGACGTTGTCTTCCTTCACCACCTCGGCGACCACCACGCACGGCCCCTCGTCGTAGGCGTGGGCCTCGCGCAGGATTCGGTCGACATCCGCCGCGCGGCGAATGCGCCACGCCTTCACACCGTAGGCGTTCGCGAGCTTCACGAAATCCGGGTTGCCCTCGAGATCCGCGCCCGAAAGGCGGTTCTCGTAGAACAGCTCCTGCCACTGGCGGATCATGCCCAGATAGTTGTTGTTGATGATCAAGCACTTGGCCTGAACCTTGTGGACCTGGGCCGTCGCCAGCTCGCACTGGGTCATCTGGAAGCCGCCGTCACCCACCACGGCCCACACCTTCTTGCCCGGATTTCCGAACTGGGCGCCGATGGCGGCGGGCCAGCCGAAGCCCATGGTCCCGGCGCCGCCGCTGCTGAGCCAGTGTCGATTGCTGCGCGAGAGACAGAACTGGGCAGCCCACATCTGGTGCTGGCCCACGTCCGTCGTGACGATGGCGTCCCCGTTCGTGATGGCGTGCAGGCGGTCGAGCACGTGTTGCGCGCGCAGACCGCCCTTCTTCGGATACTTCAGCGGGTACTGTGCGCGCCAGCGCGCGCACTGACGCAGCCACTCTTCGGTGTCGGCCATCTCGATGCGCGGAATCAGATCTTCGACCACCAGACGGGCGTCCCCGTGGATGGCCACGTCGGGCCGCACGATCTTGCCGAACTCGGCGGCGTCGATGTCGATGTGGATCTTGACCGCATCGGTGCAGAACTCCGAGAGCTTTCCGGTGATGCGATCGTCCCAGCGCGCGCCGATCGCCATGATCAGGTCGCAGTGGGCCACGGCCTTGTTGGCATACGCCGTGCCGTGCATCCCGAGCATGCCGAGGTGCAGCGGATGATGTTCGTCCACCGCGCCCTTGCCGAGCAGCGTGTTCACCAGCGGCGCGCGCAGCTTCTCGGCCAGGGTCGTGATGGCCTTGCCCGCGTCCGCGATCACCGCGCCTTGCCCCACGTAGAGCAGCGGCCGCCTGGCCGCACTCAGCAGGCGCGCGACCTCTGCGATGCGCTCGGGATCGCCGCGCGTTGGCACCGTGTAGCCGGGCAGGTCGAGCGCGTCGGTGAACGGCGCATCGCACGGGCCCTGGCCCACGTCCTTGGGAATGTCGATCAGCACCGGGCCGGGGCGCCCCGTGGTGGCCACGTGGAACGCTTCCCGCATCACGCGCGGGATGTCGGCGGCATTCTTCACCAGGTAGGAGTGTTTGACGACCGGATAGGTGATGCCGGTGACGTCCGCCTCCTGGAAGGCGTCTTTGCCGAGCATCGGCGTGATGGTCTGCCCGGTGATCACCACCACCGGGGAGGAGTCCATGAGTGCGGTCAACAGCCCGGTGACCGTATTGGTGGCGCCGGGTCCCGAGGTGACCAGCACCACCCCGGGCCGCCCCGTGGAGCGGGCGTAGCCGTCGGCCATGTGCGTGGCGCCCTGCTCGTGGCGCACCAGGATCAGCTTGATCTTCGAGTCGAGCAGGGCGTCGAACATGGGCATCGCCGCACCGCCGGAGAGCCCGAAGATGTACTCGACGCCTTCTCGCTCGAGGCACTGGATCACCTTCTCGCCGCCGGTCGTCGCCTTCTTGTCCACGCTGTCTCCCGATGGGGAACGTCGGAGAGGAAATCGATGAGATTCTGGGTGAGTCTACTCCTGCTCTCGAACCTTCTCCAGGAAAACGATCACAAATTCTTGAAAATAGGAAGATTCCCGAAAGAATCGTCGAGAAAGATGAGGTCAGAGAGGCGAAAATGAGGTTTGTTCTTGGAGGTCGGCAGCAATCACGCGGTTTGGAATCCGAAGTTGAATCCAAGACAGGATACCCCGGGGGGCATGAATTCAACCGAGCCGACGCGAGAGTCGAGCCGCTCCCGGATCCGGGCGAGCGGAGTCGGGTCGGCGCAAGCCGCGGACCCGCGCGCGCGTTCGAGCTCGGGCGCCCCCGGCG
>JAOUNA010000018.1 GCA_029881215.1 Myxococcales bacterium
TGGGGGCATGCGCGTCGCGCCGGGTCACAAGATCTACGCGCCGGCCCCGAGCCGCGAGCCCGAGCGCCTCTTCGACGCGGCGCGCTGTCTGCTCGCGAACCTGGGCGCGTGAAGCGCGCCGTGCCCACCCGGCTAGAGGGTGAGCCGGATGTCGTGATCGCGCAGCAGGTAGAGCGCGAAGCAGCCGGCCAGCATCGGCCAGGCAGCGAAGAAGAGCAGGTGAGACGACTCCCACGGATTCAGATACGCCGCGTAGGATGAGAACGTGGACACGGCGTGGAGGGCGAGCACCGCGCCGTAGGTGAGCCGCTTGCGATAGCCCAGCACGAATCCGATCAGGAGCGTCAGCTCGATCGCGCCGAGGCTGCGCATCGCGGCCGCGCTCGGCGCTGCGATGCCATAATAGTGCTCGTATACGGCGGCGGCGTGCTTCGGATTGACGAACTTGTCGAGCGTCCACATCAGCATCACGAGGAAGATGCTGAGGCGGAGCGCGAGCAGCGCGGTCGGTACTCTCGACATGGGGTGGTCCTCGCGGGGCGGGGCAGCGCCAGGGTATCGGCGCCCGGCGCGCATTCCCAGCGGCGCCGGATGCGCGGGCAGGGCGCCGGGCTACCCTCTGGGCTCGCGCGGCGCCCGTGGGCAGGCCGGATGCCCGCCGCACGCGCGACCCCCGCAGCCCGGCCCGATTCCGCCATCCGCTCCGGAGCTCGAACATGCCTCGACGCATCCTTCTCGCCGGCCTCTGCCTGCCGCTGCTGGCCGCCGCCCCCAGCGCGGGAGGGCCCGAGCTGGTGGACGGCATCGCCGCCCAGGTGGGCAACAGCATCGTGCTGGTCTCCGAGGTGACGCACTTCGTGGCGCCCCAGGAGGCGGCGATGCGCAGCGCCGGGGCCTCCGAGAGCGACATCGCCAAGCTGCGCGCCCAGGGCCTCGAGCACCTGATCGAGTCGCGCATGATCGAGGATCTGGTGCGCCAGGCCGAGCTCTACGCGACCGATCAAGAGATCGATCGCACCATCGCCAGCATCGCCAAGGAAAACGGACTGTCCCCCGAGCAGCTCGAGGCGAGCGTGGCGTTCTACGGCATGTCCTTCGAGCAATACCGGGCCCAGATCAAGCGGGACCTCGAGCGGCGCAATGTCGTGAACGCGATGCTGGGCTCCAAGATCGAGGTCGACGAGGCCGACGTGCGCCGACTCTACGAGCAGCGCTTCGCGGATCAGCCCAAGGGCGGCGAGGCGGTGCACGTGCGGCAGCTGCTCATCACCTACGGCGGCGCGTCCGGACGCGACCAGGCCAGCGCGTGCGGACTCGTGCAAGCCGCGCACACGCGCATCACCGATGGGGAGAGCTTCGCGGAGATCGCGCAGGCCGTCTCGGAGGTCGCGCCCCAGGACGGCGGAGACATCGGCTGGCTCCACCTCGACAGCGTGGCCGACTGGATGCGGGATGCGCTCGCCCCGCTCGAGCCAGGCGCCACGAGTGACGTGCTGGTGCTGCCCTTCGGCTGCACGCTGCTCAATCTGGTGCAGCGCCGCGAGTTCGCGCCCGTGAGCTTCGAGCAGGTCCAGGATGCGCTGACCCAGGAGCTCTGGGAGCAGCGGCTCGAGACGGCCTACCGCGAGTGGATCGAAGAGCTGCGCGGCAAGACGTACATCGACCGGCGCGGCTACTTCGCCGATGCGGCCCGCTTCGGGCAGAGCACGTTCCCCGTGCCCCCGGGCGGCCAAGCCGGCCTCCAGTGACCCCGGCGCGCGCCGCCGCACCGAGCCACATCGAGATCCGCGGCGCGCGCGAGCACAATCTCGCCGACATCGACCTGCGCATCCCGCGCGACAAGCTCGTGGTGATCACGGGGCTCTCCGGCTCGGGCAAGTCGACCCTGGCATTCGACACGCTCTACGCCGAGGGCCAGCGCCGTTACGTGGAATCCCTCTCCGCATACGCGCGCCAGTTCCTCGAGCAGATGAGCAAGCCCGACGTCGATGCGATCGAGGGGTTGTCTCCGGCCATCGCGATCGAGCAGAAGAGTGTGACGCGGAATCCGCGTTCGACGGTGGGCACGATCACGGAGATCTACGACTATCTGCGCCTGCTCTACGCGCGCGTCGGCACGCCCCACTGCCCCCGCTGCGACACGCCCATCGCCAGCCAGACGCTGCAGCAGATGGCAGATCGGGTGATGGACCTCGGCGAGGACACGCGCCTCGAAATCCTGGCGCCGGTGGTGCGCGACCGAAAGGGCGAGTATCGCAAGGAGCTCGACGACTTCCGCCGCCAGGGATTCGTGCGCGTGCGCATCGACGGCGAGCCGCGCGATCTCTCGGAGGAGATTCGACTGGTGAAATCCGCGCGCCACCGCATCGACGTGGTGGTGGACCGCCTCTCCGTCAAGCCGACGGCGCGCGGACGCATCGCCGAGTCGATCGAGACGGCGGCGCGACTCGCCGACGGCGTCGTCTCGATCGACGTGGGGCCGGGGCGCGAGATCTGGCTGCTCTCCGAGAAGAATGCCTGCATCGGCTGCGGGATCTCCTTCCCGGAGATCGAGCCGCGCAGCTTCTCGTTCAACAGCCCCCACGGCGCGTGTCCCGCCTGCAACGGCCTCGGCAGCGTCGACGACTTCGAGCCGGCGCTGCTGGTTCCCGATGAATCGCGCTCGCTCGGCGCCGGAGCGATCGCGCCGTGGAGCGGGAAGCGGGCGCCGCGCTACTACCGGCGTCTGCTGCTCGCGCTGGCCGAGTTCTACGGCGTCGGGCTCGACACGCCGTGGCGGGCGCTGCCCAGGCGCGCCCGGGACGGGATCCTGTGCGGCGCCGGCGCGGAGGAGGTGCCCTTCGCGCTGGAGCGCGAGGGCCGCACGGAGACGTTCACGCGCCGCTGGGATGGCGTGCTCGGCGAGCTGGCGCGCCGCTACGAGGGCGGAAGCCCGCTCGAGCGCGAGCAGCTCGCGCGCTTCCGCAGCGCGCGCACCTGTCCGAGCTGCGAGGGCTCGCGCCTGCGAGCCGAGGCGCGCAGCGTGCGCGTGGCGGGGCGCGGCATCGATGCCGTCACGCGGCTCTCCGTGGCCGAGGCGATCCGTTTCCTCGAGGCCATCGAGCTGGGCCCGACCCAGCGCGCCGTCGCCGAGCGCGTCCTCAAGGAGATCCGCGAGCGCCTGCAATTCCTCGCCGACGTCGGGCTCGCCTATCTCACCCTCGACCGCGCGAGCGCGACGCTGTCCGGCGGAGAGGGACAGCGCATCCGCCTGGCCACGCAGGTGGGCGCGAGCCTGATGGGCGTGCTCTACATCCTGGACGAGCCCTCGATCGGCCTGCACCCGCGCGACAACCGCCGGCTGCTGGACAGCCTCGAGCGGCTGCGCGATCTCGGCAACTCGGTGATCGTGGTCGAGCACGACGAGGAGACGATCCGCGCCGCCGATCACGTCATCGACATGGGTCCGGGCGCGGGCATCCACGGCGGCCGCATCGTGGCGCAGGGCAGCCCCGCCGAAGTGATGGCCGATGCGGCCTCCCTCACGGGCGCCTATCTGACCGGGCGCCGCGCCATCCCGGTTCCGAAGCGGCGCCGGCCGGCGGGACGCAACGCGCTGGTGATCACCGGATGTCGCGAGCACAATCTGAAGAATCTCACGCTGCGCATCCCGCTCGGCGTCTTCACGGTGGTGACCGGCGTGTCGGGCTCCGGCAAGTCCACGCTGGTGAACGACACGTTGTATCGCGCCCTCGCCGCCAACCTCCACGGTGCGGCGGCGGCGCCCGGACGCTTCGATCGACTGGCGGGGCTCGAGCACATCGACAAGGTCGTCGACGTGAGCCAGGCGCCCATCGGGCGCACACCGCGCAGCAACCCCGCCACCTACACCGGCGTGCTCGATGGCATCCGCCAGCTGTTCAGCCAGGTGCCGGAGGCCCGCGTGCGGGGCTACGCTCCCGGCCGCTTCTCCTTCAACGTGAAGGGTGGGCGCTGCGAGTCCTGTCAGGGTGACGGCACGCTGCGCGTCGAGATGCATTTCCTGCCGGATCTCTTCGTGACCTGTGAGGTGTGCGGGGGGCGGCGCTACAACCGCGAGACGCTGGAGATCGCCTACAAGGGCCACAACATCGCCGAGGTGCTCGACATGACCGTCGAGGAGGGCCTCGCCTTCATGGAGAACGTCTCGTCCGTGCGCCGCCCGCTGCAGACGCTGCACGACGTCGGGCTCGACTACATCCGCCTCGGTCAGCCGGCGACCACGCTCTCCGGCGGGGAGGCGCAGCGCATCAAGCTGGCGCGCGAGCTCTCGCGGCGCAGCACGGGGCGCACGCTCTATCTGCTGGACGAGCCCACCACCGGCCTGCACTTCGCGGACGTCGAGCGCCTGCTCGACGTCCTGAATCGACTGGTCGACCTCGGCAACAGCGTCGTCGTGATCGAGCATCATCCGGATGTCATCAAGACCGCCGATCACGTCATCGACCTCGGCCCGGAAGGCGGCGAGAAGGGCGGCGAGCTGGTCGTCGAGGGCACACCGGAGAGCGTTGCGCAGCACCCCATGAGCCACACGGGCCGGGCACTCGCGCCCCATCTCTTCGGCGCAGGCGACGGTGCGCCCGCATGAACGTCAAGCTCGACCTCCAGATTCTCGGCTGGCTGCTGGTGGGGCTCGGCGTGCTGCAGTGCGTACCGATCGTCGGCGCGCTGATCTACGGCGATCCGCTGCTGCCGTACGTGACGAGTGCCGCCATCGCATTCGTCTACGGCCTGCCGGTCGCGCTCACGGTTCGCCCGGCGGATCGGCGCATGCGCGTGCGCGACGGCTTCGTGGTCGTGGCGGCGGCCTGGCTGCTCGCCTCGGCCTTCGGTGCGCTTCCCTACCTGCTCTCCGGCGACCTCGGCCTCGTGGATGCGTTCTTCGAATCCGTGGCGGGCTTCACCACGACCGGCTCGACGGTGCTGACCCGAATCGACGATCTGCCGCGCGGGCTCCTGCTGTGGCGCTCGCTCACCCAGTGGCTGGGCGGCATGGGGATCATCGTCTTCACCATCGCCGTGCTGCCCCTGCTCGGCATCGGGGGCATGCAGCTCTTCCGTGCGGAAGTACCCGGGCCGGTGACGGACAAGCTCACGCCGCGCATCGCCGACACGGCGCGGCGCCTCTGGCTCATCTACGTGGGCCTCACGGTCGCCGCCTGCGTGACGCTGATGCTGACCGGCATGAGCGGCTTCGACGCGATCTGTCACGCGTTGACCGCGCTCGCGACCGGCGGCTTCTCGACGCGCAACGCCTCCGTCGGCGCCTTCGGCCCAGCCAGCCAGTGGGCCATCGTGTTCTTCATGCTGCTGGCCGGTACGAATTTCTCCCTCCACTACCGCCTGCTGACCGGCCGCGTGGGCGCGGTCGTGCGCGATCGCGAGCTGCATTTCTACCTGGCCTCCCTGCTGATTCCGAGTCTCCTGATTCTCTGGCTGCTCGCGGACACGGGCGTCAGCGAGGAGAAGGTGCGCGCGGCGACCTTCCAGGTGGTGTCGATCGTGACCACCACCGGCTTCAGCACGGACGACTACGAGCTGTGGCCCGCGCTCGGTCAGTTCCTGATCTTCCATCTGCTGCTGGTGGGCGGCATGGCGGGCTCCACCGCGGGCGGCATCAAGGCGCTGCGTTTCGTGCTGGGCATCAGCGCGCTGCGCACCTTCGTGTGGAGACTCACACATCCCCACGCGGTGCGCGGGGTGCGCTACGCGGGCCGCGCCGTCTCCGACGAGGTGGTGAGCGGCGTGGCCGTCTTCTTCCTGGCCTATCTCGTCATCGCGGGGCTCGCGGGCGCGGTGGTGTCCGCTTTCGGCTACGACGTGGTCACCAGCATGTCGGCGGCCTTCACCGCCATCGGCAACGTCGGCCCGGGCCTCGGCGGCGTCGGTCCGACCGACCACTTCGCACACTTTCCCGCGATCGTGAAGCTCACCCTCTCGTTCTGCATGATCGTCGGGCGCCTCGAGGTGTTCACCGTGTTGGTGATCCTCGAGCCGCACTTCTGGCGGCGCTGAGCACGGCGCGACGGGGCGGCGACAGGGCGCCTGCGGCGCAATCCAGCGCAGCCTGCTCCGTGTCGGGCCCAATCTCCTGATGCCTGGAGCTTCACGGCATCATTTCATGCCGCAAGGCGAGCGAGCCATGCGCCGCAGGCGCCCCGTCGCCACCCCGGACCCGGACTAGAGCAGCGCGAGGCGCTCGCGCACGCAGTCGCGCACGGCGGCGGCAACCGCGTCGGGTGGCGCCGCCGCGTCGATGCGCGCGACGTAGGCACACGGCAGGGCGCGGAAGATGCGGGCCACCTTCGCGAGGAACTCCTCGCGCTCGAAGGCGTGCTCGAGGGGAGCGCCGCGCGCGCGGACCCGCGCCAGCCCGACATCCGGCGCGATCTCGAAGATCAGCGCGAGATCGGGCAGCGGAAACTCCGCCTCGCTCTCGGCCAGGATCTCGCGCCAGTCGAGGCCGCGCGCGCCCTGATACGCCACGCTCGAGAGCGTGTAGCGGTCGGTCAGCACCACGCGTCCGGCGGCGAGCGCCGGTGCGATCACCTGCGCCACGTGCTCGCGCCGATCCTCCACGAACCAGCGCAGCTCCTCCGCGGGCTCGAGCGCGGCGCGCGCCCGCGCCATCTCGCGGATGCGACGGCCGTGCGCGCCATCGGTGGGCTCGTGGGTCGTGACCACGTCGTGCCCCGCCGCGCGCAGCGCCTCGGCGAGCGGCTCGAGCTGGGTGCTCTTGCCGCAGCCGTCGAGGCCTTCGAGGGCGATCAGTCGACCGCGGTTCACGCGCTGGCGCCCGCGCGTCGTTCACGCGGCGCGCATCGGTTCGCGAGGCTCATCCTGCAACCTCCCGTTCTCGCGGCGCTTGCCGCGCGCGTGGCGTTCGCGCGCCGCACGGCACGCGCCTTGCTCTCGCTGCCTGCGTGCCTGTCGGCACGCCCGCCACACCCCTCTAACGGGACCGGGGGCTCGGCGGGTTCCGGGGCGCCGGGCGGGAGCACGGTTACGGTGCGGGTTGTCAAACGGGGTGAGACCCGCGCCGAGCTCCCGCCCGGTGTCTCTTCGAAGACCCGGTTCGCTCAGCCGATCTTGCCCTGGAGCATGAAGGCGATCACGAGGCCGTAGATCGAGATCGACTCGATCAGGACCATGCCCAGAATGAAGTTCGTGAACATCGCGCCCGCCGCACCCGGATTGCGAGCGATGCCGGCGGTGGTGTTGCCGGCGGTGATGCCCTGGCCGATGCCGCAGCCGAGGCCCGCGAGCCCGATGGCGAGGCCGGCGCCCAATGCGTAGCCCCAGCTACCGCCGTCGCCGCTTCCCGTCTCGGCCATCGCCACCGCCGGGAGCAGGGCGAAGAAGAACGTCCAGATGAGAAGCTTTCCAAACTTGCGCATGGTCCAGGGTCTCCTTGTGTCAATGGGCTCGCGCCCTCGGGACCCCTCTAGTGGGGCTCCTCGAGCGCCAAGCCGATGTAGATCATGGTGAGCAGGGCGAACACGAATGCCTGCAGGAACGAGATGATGAGCCCGAGGCCCATGAAGATGGCCGGAATTCCCACCGGCACGAGAGTCAGCCAGACGCCGATCACGGTGTGATCCGCGAACATGTTCGCGAGGAGCCGCACGGCGAGCGTCAGCATGCGAGCCAGGTCCAGCAGCAACTCCAGGGGCAGGAACAGGGGCATGATCAAGCGGAAGTGCACCGTACGGCCAGCGATCTGCGCTTCGAAGAAGCTCGGGCCCATGAACTTGACCAGGTAGTTCCCGATGCCGTGCCTGCGGATGCCAATCCCCGTGTAGAAGATCCAGGAGATCACCGCCCAGGCCCACGTCGTACTGGCGTCGCTCGTGGCGCCATCGAGTCCCGGGATCAAGCCCATCAGGTTCGAGACCAGGATGAAGAAGAACATCGTGCCGATGATCGGAAAGTATCGGCGCCAATCGGGTCCCATCCGGTCGCGCGCCAGGCCGGCCAGCCACTCGACGAGTACCTCGAGGATGTTGCGCACGCTGATGCCTTCGTCGGGAACGACGCCGCCCTGCGGCTCGGCGACCCGACGGCGCACCAGCACGCCGCCGAAGAGCAGCAGCGCGGCGGCGAGCAGCGCCGCCTGAATCACCCAGGGAACCTCGATCCAGTGCTCGAGTTCGTGGAAGATCACGCGTCATCCTCCTCGCGCTCGCGCGCGAGCCACGCGTTCCACTGCTCCCACTCCGGATCGTCGGGCGCCAGCTGCGGCGCGCAGGGATCGATGGCTGGGCGGCCGCGCCACGCCTCGAAGATCGCCGCGGGCATGATGAGGGAAAGTCCGACGACGAGACCGATCGGATCCGCGCCGAAGGAGAGCGCCGCTCCGATGCCGATGATCAGCCACAGGAAGCGCAGCGCGTAGACCCCGGTCCAGCCGCCCGCGCTGCGGATGTGCCCCCAGAACAAGAACTGTGCGGAGCGGCGCAGACCCCGGAAGTTGAATGCCTCGATCAGCGCGCCAACAGCCAAGCTCCAGGCGAATGCGGGATTCGCGAACGCCAGCGACACGGCGACCGCGCCTGCAGACAAGGTGAGATTGGTTCGTTCGATGGGATCGATCCTCACGGGGCCTCTTCGCTTCGATCGTCTCGGTGTTCAGATACTTCGTTCAGCTGCCGGCCCAGCCGCAGCAGCCGCAGCACGAAGGAGGCGAAGCCGATGGCGACTCCGATCAGCAGATAGCGCGGCGCCGTCGCGCAGTGCAGATCGGCCCAGTATCCAAGGCCAGTGGCGATCAAGATGGCGAAAACGGCCTCGGTCGCTCCCTGGTAGGCCAGTGCCTTGCGCCGCGCGGCGCGCCAGCGCTCCCCCTGTTCTCCGTCTTCCGGCCGGTTCATCACGGCGACTCCGGCCCGCTCGTCCGATCTTCCCCGCTCGCGCGCAGCCTCGCGCCAGACGCCGAGGGCCCGGGTCGAGTCGGCCCGGGCCCTGCGACGCGGCGCATGCTAGCCGAGCCCGCTGCCGCCCTCAACGCGATTTTGCTCGCCCCCGGGCCACTTTGCGCAGCGCGCGGCGCGCTGCCTCGAGGGTGTCCTCGACGTCCGCGGGCCGATGGGCCAGCGAGACGAAGGCCGCCTCGAACGGGGAGGGCGCGAGATAGATGCCCTGATCCAGCATGGCCGCGAAGAAGGTCTTGAAGGCCTCGGTGTCGGACTTCTGGGCGTCCGCAAAGCAGTCGACGGGGCCCGGGTGGAAGAAGAAGCCGAACATGCCGCCGGCGTGGGCGGTGCTGAGGGGGACGCCCACCTCGGCCGCGGCCTCTGCGAGCCCGCCGGACAGCCGCTCCGTCAGCTGCCCGAGCCGTTCGTAGCTGCCGGAACGCGCCAGGCGGCGCAGTGTCTCGCAGCCGGCAGCCATGGCGAGCGGGTTTCCGGACAGGGTGCCCGCCTGGTAGACGGGTCCCTCAGGCGCCATCTGGGTCATCAGCTCGGCGCGCCCGCCGTAGGCCGCGGCCGGTAGGCCGCCGCCCACCACCTTGCCAAAGGTGGTCAGGTCCGGCGTCACATCGTAGAGGGACTGCGCGCCGCCCCGCGCCACGCGGAAGCCGGTCATGACCTCATCGAGAATCAGCAGCGCGCCGTGGCAGTCGCACAGCTCGCGCAGCCCGCCGAGGAAGCCCGGCTGCGGCAGCACCATGCCCATGTTTCCGGCGATGGGCTCGACGATCACGCAGGCGATCTCGCCGGGCCAGCGGGAGAAGGCCTCGCGCACCGCGCCGAGATCGTTGTACGGCGCCTGCAGCGTCAGCTCGGTGAAGGCCGCGGGCACCCCCGGCGAGCCCGGGATGCCGAGTGTCGCCACGCCGCTGCCCGCACCCACCAGGAGCGCGTCTGCGTGGCCGTGGTAGCAGCCCTCGAACTTGAGCACGCGCGCGCGCCCGGTGGCGGCCCGCGCCAGGCGCAGGGCGCTCATCGTCGCCTCGGTGCCCGAGCTCACCATGCGCACCCGCTCCACGCTGGGCACGCGCTTGCACACGAGCTCGGCCAGCTCCGTCTCGAGCTCGGTCGGCGCACCGAAGCTCGTGCCGCGCGCGGCCGCCGCGCGCAACGCGCGCAGCACGCCCGGATCGGCGTGGCCGAGGATCATCGGCCCCCAGGAGCCCACGTAGTCGATGTACTCGTTGCCGTCGACATCCCACAGACGCGCGCCCTTGGCCCTGGCGATGAAACGCGGCGTCTGATCCACGGATCCGAAGGCGCGCACCGGGCTGTTCACACCTCCCGGAATCACGCGCTGCGCGCGCTTGAACTCCTTGCGTGAACGCTGCGTCTTCAAGCCAACCCCCTAGTCGCCGTTGCTCTCGTCGTCGCTCTCGGCGAGGCGCGCCATGGACACCAGACTCTCCCCTTCGCCGAGGTTCATGATGCGCACCCCCTGCGTGGCGCGGCCCATCGTCGAGATGCCCGCCACGCGCGCGCGCAGCACCTTGCCGCCGTCGGTGATCAGCATGACTTCGTCGTCGTCCATCACCTGCGCGACGCTCACCACCTCGCCGTTGCGCGCCGTGGTGCGGATCGTGATGATCCCCTGTCCGCCGCGGCGCTGGAGGCGGTAATCCCCGAGCGGCGTGCGCTTGCCGTAGCCGTTCTCGGTGACGGTGAGGATGGTCGCCTCCGGCGACAGGATCTCCATGCCCACCACGGAGTCGCCCTCGCGCAGCGACATGCCCCGCACGCCCGCCGCGCTGCGCCCCATGGGGCGCACCTGATCCTCGGGGAAGCGGATCGACTTGCCACCGCGGCTGGCGATGATGACTTCTTGCTGGCCGTTGGTGCGGCAGGCTGCGATGAGCTCGTCGTCCTCGTCCAGGCTGATCGCGATGATGCCGCCGCGGCGCGGATTGGCGAAGGCGTCCAGGCGCGTCTTCTTCACGACGCCCTTGCGCGTGCACAGCAGCACGTGGTCGCCCGCCGCCTCATCGAAGCTGCGCACCGGGAGCGTCGCGCGCACGCGCTCGCCTTCCGCGAGCTGCAGCACGTTGGCGAGCGACTTGCCGCGCGCGGCCCTGCCGAGCTGGGGCAGCTCGTGCACCTTGAGCCAGTGGACCCTGCCCCGCGTGGTGAAGAAGAGGATGTAGGCGTGGGTCGACGCCACGAAGAGCCGCTCGACGAAATCCTCCTCGCGCGCGTCCATGCCCTTCACGCCCTTGCCGCCGCGGCGCTGCGCGCGGTACTGGGTGAGCGGATTGCGCTTGATGTAGCCGAGGTGCGACACGGTCACGACCATGTCCTCCTCGACGATCAGATCCTCGGTGGTGAGCCCCTCGACAGCCGCGGCGAGCTCGGTGCGCCGTTCGTCGCCGAATTTCTCCCGGATCTCGTCGAGCTCTTCCACGACCGCGCTCAGGATGCGCTCGTCACTCGCGAGCAGGCTCTTCAGATCCGCGATCTTCGCGCGAATCGCCTCGAGCTCGTCGAGGATGCGCTGGCGCTCCAGCGCCGTGAGCGAGCGCAGGCGCATCTCGAGGATCGCGTTCGCCTGCCGCTCGCTGAACTCGAAGCGCGCGATCAGCTCGGCACGTGCGCCGGCCGTGTCCTGCGCGCTGCGGATGACGGCGATCACCGCGTCGAGGTTCTCGAGCGCGATGGCGAAGCCCTCGAGCAGGTGCGCCCGCGCCTCGGCTTGCACCAGGTCGTAGCTGGCGCGCCGCACCACCACTTCGCGGCGGAAGTCGACGAAGTGGCGCAGGGCCGCCTTCAGCGTCAGCACCTGCGGCCGTCCGTTGACCAGCGCCAGCAGGTTCACGCCGAAGGTGGTCTGCAAAGGTGTCTGCTTGTAGAGCTGATTCAGCACCACCTCGCCGGGCGCGTCCCGGCGCAGCTCGATGACGATGCGCATGCCCTCGCGGTTGGACTCGTCGCGCAGATCCGTGACGCCGTCGATCTTGCCGTCGCGCACCAGCTCGGCGATGCGCTCGAGCATCGACGCCTTGTTCACCATGAAGGGAATTTCGGTGACGACGATGCGCGGTCCGCGCTTGCTCTCCTCGAAGTCGGCGCGCGCGCGCACCGTGAGCAGACCCCGGCCCGTGGCGTAGGCCGAGCGGATGCCCTCGGATCCGCAGATCAGCGCGCCCGTCGGGAAGTCCGGCCCGGGCATCTTCTCGAGCAGATCGTCGAGCGTGCAGGCCGGTTGGCGAATCACGAGCACCAGCGCGTCGATCAGCTCGCGCAGGTTGTGCGGCGGGATGTTCGTGGCCATGCCGACGGCGATGCCCGACGAGCCGTTGGCGAGCAGGTTGGGAACGCGCGTCGGGAGCACCACCGGCTCGAGCATGCCGCCGTCGAAGTTGGGCGTGAAGTCGACCGTCTCGCGGTCGATGTCGCGCAGCAGCTCCTCGGCGAGCGGGTTGAGGCGAGCCTCGGTGTAGCGATAGGCGGCGGCCGGGTCGCCGTCGATGGAGCCGAAGTTGCCCTGGCCGTCCACCAGCGGGTAGCGCAGCGAGAAATCCTGGGCCATGCGCACCATGGCGTCGTAGACCGCCGAGTCGCCGTGCGGGTGGTAGTGCTTGAGAACCTCGCCGACCACGCCCGCGGACTTGGAGTAGCCGCGCGTGGAGAGCAGGCCCTCCTGGTTCATCGCGTAGAGAATGCGGCGGTGAACGGGCTTCAGACCGTCGCGCACGTCCGGCAGCGCGCGGCTGATGATGACGGACATCGAGTAGTCGAGGAACGATCTGCGCACCTCGTCTTCGATGTTGACGGGCGGCGTCGTGAACGCCGGCGGAGGGGCGCCGCCCGCGGGATCGGTCGTGTCGGTTCCTTCGGCCAAGGAAGAGCTCTCGTTGTCGTTTCTCGCGGGTCACGCGGGGCCGGTCCGGCCGCGCGAGCCTGCGCGTCTAGATGTCCAGGTTCTGCACGTCCAATGCGTTGCGCTCGATGAACTGACGTCGGGGCTCGACGTCGTCGCCCATGAGTGTCGTGAAGGCTTCGTCGGCCTCCACGTCGTCGGGTGCGCGCACCTGCAGCAGGGTCCGGGAGCCGGGCTCCATGGTCGTCTCCGCGAGCTGATCCGGATTCATCTCGCCGAGGCCCTTGTAGCGCTGGATCGAAAGTCCCTTGCCGCCGAGCTCGAGAAGGCGCTCGAGCAGAGCCACCGGCCCCGCGATCTCCTCGGACTCCGCGTCGCCGCGCCGCACCTGGAAGGGCGGATCTCCCGCGGCGCGCATCGCCACCGCGAGCTCGCCGAGGCGCTGGAAATCGGGGGAGCGAATGAACTCGGTGCCGAGCGGCGTGCGGAACATCACGCCCGCGCGGCGCGTCTCCGCGACGAGCCGGTGTCCCCCGTGCTCCGGATCCGGCTCGGTGCTCCAGGAGATGCCGTCACCGACGACGACCTCCGCACCGATGCGCCGCGAGATTGCGGGCGCAACCTGCTCGAGCAGCACGGACTCCTCCGAGAGCTGCTCTTCGCGCGGTGCGTTCTCCCACACCGCCGCGTCCACGATGCGGTCGTCGATGCGCCGCATTGCGATGCGCTCGAGCAGCTTCCGATACATGCTCGCCGCGGCGAGCACGCGGCGCAGGGTGTCCTCTTCGGGAGGCGGGCCCCCACTGGCGCCGCTGACCTCCACGCCGGAGAGCGCCAGATCGAGGAGATACTCCTCGAGGCTGCGCTCGTCCTTCACGTAGCGCTCGGACTTGCCCTTCTTCACCTTGAAGAGCGGCGGCTGCGCGATATAGAGGTAGCCCCGCTCGATCAGGTCGCGCATCTGCCGGTAGAAGAAGGTGAGCAGCAGGGTGCGGATGTGGCTGCCGTCCACGTCCGCGTCGGTCATGATGATGATCTTGTGGTAGCGGGCCTTCTCGCCGTCGAAGTCGGGCCCGATGCCGCAGCCGATCGCGGTGACGAGCGCCTGGATCTCCTGGCTCGAGAGCATCTTGTCGAGCCGCGCGCGCTCGACGTTCAGGATCTTGCCGCGGATGGGGAGGATGGCCTGCGTCTCGCGCGAACGGCCCTGCTTTGCGGTGCCCCCCGCCGAGTCGCCCTCGACGATGAAGAGCTCGGCCCGCGACGGATCGCGCTCCTGGCAGTCGGCGAGCTTGCCCGGCAGGCTGTGGTCGGAGAGCGCCCCTTTGCGCCGCGCCAGATCGCGGGCCTTGCGCGCGGCCAGGCGCGCGCGCGCCGCGTCCTGGACCTTGGCGAGAATGGTCTTCGCGACCGCCGGGTTCTCCTCGAGGAAGGCACCGAGCTGCTCGTAGAGCAAGCCATCGACCAGGCCGCGCACGTCGCTGGTGCCGAGCTTGGTCTTGGTCTGACCCTCGAACTCGGGCTGTGGGAGCTTCACGGAGATGACGGCCGTCAGTCCCTCGCGCGCATCCTCCCCGGTGAGTGCCTCGCCCGCATCCTTGCCGTTCTTCGCCTGCTGGCTGATGTAGCGGTTCAGGGTTC
The DNA here is from genome assembly GCA_029881215.1 of Myxococcales bacterium. Taxonomy (GTDB): domain Bacteria; phylum Myxococcota_A; class UBA9160; order UBA9160; family SMWR01; genus JAOUNA01. The sequence goes on from JAOUNA010000018.1 coordinate 14,443, forward strand.
GGGTCAGCGCGGTGCGAAATCCCACGAGGTGGCTTCCGCCCTCGATGGTGTTGATGTTGTTGGCAAAGGAGTAGACGCTCTCGTTGTACGATTCGTTGTATTGCAGCGCAATCTCGATGCCGACCGACACCTCCTTCTTGCCGCTCGTGAAGCTTCGCTCCCCGGACAGGTAGATCGGGGGACGATGCAGCGGGGCTCGCGCGCGATTGAGATGCTCGACGAAGGAGACGATGCCGCCGTCGTAGTGGAAGTCGTGGCTCTTGCCGGAGCGCTCATCCGAGATCTTGATGCGGAGGCCGGCATTCAGAAAGGAAAGCTCGCGCAGTCGCTGGGAGAGGATGTCGAATTCGAAATCCACGACGGCGAAGATCTCGGTGTCCGGCAGGAAGGTCACCCGGGTGCCGGTCTTGTCGGTGGTGCCGATCTCGGCGAAATCACTGTCGGGGTCGCCGCGCCGATAGGTCTGGCGCCAGACCTTGCCATCGCGGCGGATCTCCACCTCGAGCCGCTCGGAGAGAGCGTTCACGACGGAGACTCCGACGCCGTGCAGACCCCCGGAGACCTTGTAGGTGCTGTCGTTGAACTTTCCGCCGGCGTGGAGCGTCGTCATCACGACCTCGGCTGCCGAGCGGTTCTCGGTGGGGTGGATGTCGACGGGGATGCCGCGGCCGTCGTCGCTGACGGTGACGCTGCAATCCTGGTGGATGATGACGTCGATCTCCTTGCAGTAGCCAGCCACGGCCTCGTCGACGGAGTTGTCCACGACTTCGTAGACGAGGTGGTGGAGACCCTCTGGGCCGGTGGTCCCGATGTACATCGCCGGCCGCTTGCGGACGGGATCGAGACCTTCGAGCACCTCGATGGCACTGGCGTCGTAGCTCACTTGAAAAATGTCCCTAGGGGCGATCCGGACCCCTCGAGCAGCGCAGCTGCCCCTGTGAAACGATTGTGACGATCGGGGTTCTCGAGCGCTTCGTTGGCCCGGAATTCCCAAGGATCGCGAACCCATCTGGGCATCGATCCGCGACCCGCTCCACACCTCACGAGATCCCCCGCGCCCACGGGCCGGGGGGCTCGCCGGCACGGGCTCCGGCGCGACCGCGCGGGAAGGTACTAAATGCGTAAGTCCCCGTAAAGGTTCCGAGTTCACGGAAGATATGCGGGGCGAACCGGATCAGACGCGCATCGGCATCACGACGGCGAGGGAGTCTTCATCGTCGGCGGGCTGTACCTGCGCTGGTGAGAGGGAATCGCGAAAGGCGAGCTTCACCTCTTTGCTGCTCGCGACGCCCAGCGCATCGATGAGGTAGCGCGCATTGAAGGCAATGGTGATGGCTTCGCCGGCGTAGTCCACGTCGAGCTCTTCGCGCGCATCCCCCAGGTCGGGATTGCTCGAAGAGAGTGCCAGATGGCCATCGTTGAGCTCGAGCTTGACGGCTCGGCTGCGCTCTGCCGAGAGCAGAGAGACGCGGCGCAGCGCGTGCACGAGCGGCTCCGTGGGGAGAGTCAGCTGGTGCACCATGTCGTTCGGGATGACCTGCCGATAGTTCGGGAACTCACCTTCAATGAGTCGCATGACCAGCGTGACATCACCCTTGCGCGCGAGTCCACTGTTCCCCCGAAAGCCAAGCTGAACCTCATCACTGTCTTCCTCATCGACGAGGCGCTTGAGCTCGGCCAGGCCCTTGCGGGGGATGATCACGCCGTTGGCGACATCACCGAGGTCCGTGCCGAGAGCGCGATCGGCATAGGCGAGTCGGTGTCCGTCGGTGGCAACCATGCGGACCTTCCCGGTATCGGGCTGCTGCTCGATGAACACACCGTTCAGGTTGTAGCGCGTTTCATCGACCGACGCGGCATACATGGTGCGATCGATCATCTCTGCCAGCACCGCAGCCTGGACGGTCGCCATCTTCTTCGATGTAAAACCAGGTAGTGTCGGATACTCATCCGCAGTAGTGCCGGCGAGAGTGAACTCGGCACGCGCGCAGCGGATGGTGAGATACGCATTGCTCGAAATCTGGATCTGGATGGGTTCGTCAGCGAGCTCCCGGACGATTTCGTAGAGCTTCTTGGCGGAGGCCGTGACAGAGCCGCTCTCGAAAGTGGTGCAGGGATGGGTGCTGCGGATTCCCACCTCGAGATCCGTTGCGGAGAGCTCCATCTGACCCGCATCTTCGGAGCCGGAGACTTCGATGAGCACGTTGGCGAGAATGGGCATGGTGTTGCGCTTCTCGACGATCGATTGAATGCGTGCGAGCCCACGCTGGAGCTGGGATCGGGTGATGGTGAATTTCATCTGGATTTTTCGTCTCGCTTCTTGGTTTCTTTCAGATACCTAATGAAGAGTAGGAATAGGAGTTGGGAGTCGATCGGGACAAAAGAGATTCAAGGCTCGGAAAGGAGAGGGATTCTCTGCTGTCGGAGTTTGTCTCGATGCCTCCCGTGCGTGGGTCGCAGCCGCGGAAGAGCTGTCGTGGGTGTGATGTTACCACGGGAAAGACGCAGAGAATGCGCTGGTTCCGTCGGAGAAGAAGCGGGTCTTTTGAGGTCCTGGGGCGTTGACATCGTGTTTGATGGATGGCTAACTTGCGGGTTCTTCGAGGCTCGGGGTCGTGTCGGCCCAGGCGTCGGGAAGCAGCCTCGAGGGGTGCCCCCATGAAGCGTACCTATCAGCCCAGCCGAATTCGCCGCAAGCGCGTCCATGGCTTCCGTGCTCGGATGAAGACCCGGGCCGGGAGGGCTGTTCTGAAGCGGCGCCGAGCCAAGGGCCGCAAACGCATCGCTGCCGCGATTCCCTGCAAGTAGGAGTGGGGGAGCAAACAGGCCGCTTCGGCCGGGCGGACCGAATTCGCTTCCCGAGGCAATACCGCCGGGTGAGCCAGCAGGGACGCCGGAGCGCCTCGAGCAGCGTTGTGCTGCTGGTGGCGGATGGTGGCCAAGGATGTCGCCTGGGAATCACCGTGAGCAGGAAAGTGGGCAACGCCGTAGCCCGGAACCGGATCAAGCGTCGGATTCGCGATTGGTTCCGAAGGACGCGATCCGGCCTGCGCCAGGACCTGGACGTCGTCGTGATCGCGAAGCCGGGCGCATGTGCACTGTCGACACAGGAGCTGGGAGCGGAGCTCGAGCGGCTGGCACGGGAAGCTGGAGCACTGCAATGCGCGTAGCTCGGAGGCGAGGGAGTCCGCTGCAAGGGCTCTTCTTGGGCTTGATCCGCGCATACCAGCTGCTGCTGGGGCCACAGCTGGGGCCCGCCTGCCGCTTCGAGCCGAGCTGTTCCCTCTATGCAATCGAGGCCATCGAGCGCTATGGGGCGCTCCGGGGCGTCTGGATCGCAGCCCGTCGGCTATCCAGATGTCGGCCTTTCGGGGGATTCGGCATGGACCCGCTTCCCTGAGGCACCCACGTGGATCGCAATCTACTGCTCGCGTTTGCCCTCTCATTCCTGGTTCTGTCGACGTGGTCGATGGTGCAGCAGAAGAACCGTGCAGCGACCCCGAGCGAGGTGGCGGGAGAGATTCAGGAGCAGCCGAGAGAGGGTGTGGACGTTTCGCCCCCGCAGCGATTTCCCGAGCTCCCAGAGGCCTCGCCGGCGGCCCCTCCGCTTCGGGCGAGCGCGGCTGACGCGGAGCCGGTGAGGGGTCGCGAGATCTCGGTCGACCGGCCGCTCTATCGCGTGGATCTTGATAGCCGGGGTGGCGTGATCCGACGCTGGGAGCTGAAGCGATACGTCGATCGCAGAGGGGATCCCGTCGTGCTGGTCGATTTCGATCCCAGCAGCCGCGTCGGGGGAGCCGTGGCCGGGACACCACTGCTCGAGCTCGAGCTGGGAGACTTGTCCAGTACGATCTGGGGCATCGAGCGAGAAGAGCACGATCTAGTTGCTTTCGGCTTCGAGAAAGAAGGCGTTCGTGTTCTCAAAACGTACCGATTCGAGGCGGATACCTACGCGTTCCGGATGCTGCTGGAGATCGAGAATGCGTCGAAGCGCGACATCGAGCCGCGCTTCCTGGTCGACTGGGCGGCAGAGGTGCGCGAGGGCAACGATTTTCGCGAGCAAGCTCTCGCCGTACTCCACGACGGATCGATCGAGTCGCGGCCGGTGGCGGGGCTCGGGAGTGCGGGATTCTTTGGTGCGATGTTCGGGAAGAAGCCGGTCAGCGTCTACGAGCCGCTGCTGGGGGAGATCGACTGGGTCGGCTTCAAGACGCCGTATTTCTTGGGGGCTTTGATCCCGGATACGCCCGAGCGTGCCAGTGCGCGCATCATCGTTCTCGAGCAGTCTCGCGCGGGAGCCGTCGAGCTGTTCTTCGATCCGGTCCGCCTCCCGCCGGGCCAGTCGGTGGCGCGGGAGTTTCGCGGCTATATCGGGCCCAAGGAGCCCGAGCGGCTCGAGGCCATGGGCGGCGACCTGCGAGCGGCGATCGATTCGGGCTGGGCGTGGGTGGCACCGCTGACCCGGATGTTCAGCTGGCTGCTTCATGCGCTGCACGCGATCGTCCCGAACTACGGCGTGGCCATCATCATTCTGACGCTGCTGGTGCGCCTCGTGACTGCACCGCTGACGTTGAAACAGATGCGCTCGATGGAGCGGATGCGGCGCCTGCAGCCCAAGATGAAGCAGATCCAGGCCGAATTCGCCGAAGATCGCCAGAAGCAGTCGGAAGCGATGATGCGGCTGTACAAGCAGGAGAAGGTGAATCCACTCGGTGGCTGCTTCCCGATGCTGTTGCAGTTTCCCGTCTTCATCGGCTTGTACTATGCGCTGCGCAGCTCGATCGAGCTGCGCCAGGCGCCCTTCGTCTCCTGGATCGACGATCTCTCGGCGCCGGACGAGCTCTTCATGCTTCCGGGCATCGGCATCCCGGTGCGCGTCCTGCCCCTGATCATGGGCGCCACCATGGTGCTGCAGCAGAAGATCACGCCGATGCAGGCAGATCCCGCACAAGCGCGCATGATGATGACGATCATGCCCATCATGATGACGGTGCTGTTCTATCAGTTTCCGTCGGGACTGGTGCTCTATTGGATGTTGAGCAACGTCCTGGCGATCGGGCATCAGCTGTGGATTGGCCGTAAGATGCAGCCAGTGACGGCCACTCAGTCCAAGCAGGCAGGCAAGGAAGACGCATAGGCAGAGTCGCCTGCGCGCAGAGCAGAACGAGGAGAAACAAGGTGTACGACCTCAGGAATGAGGCTCACGAGTTCGTGGCAAATGCACGCGATGAAGCGATCGCGAAGGCGGTGCAGTTCTTCGGCGTGGATCGGGAGGCCCTGGCCATCCACGTCTACGCGGGGGGGGAAGTGTCGGGGCTGGCCGGACGCACGGTCATCGTGGCCGTACCCAGGGACCGAAAGCCGCCGGAACGCCGGCCCGAGCGAGACCGCCCGGAGCGGGGCGAGCGCCCGGAGCGGGGAGAGCGTGGTGGCCGTGGAGAGCGCAGCGGCCGAGGGGAACGCGGCGGCCGGGCGGAGCGCGGCGGCCGAGGGGAGCGCGGCGGACGCGCTGAGAGCAGTGAGCGCAGCTTTCGTGGTCGCGGGGAGCGCGAAGAGGCTCCCCGCGCCTTGCCGAGATCTTCCGAGCCATCCGTGGGGACGGCGCGGGGCGAGCTCTCCAAGCCCGGAACCTTCCTGCTCGGCCTGATCGAGCGGCTCGACCTCGGGCCCTTCGAGATCGGGGAGAGCCAGGAGGGAGAGCTTCTGGTCTATGAAGTTCGCGGGGTGGCGGCCCGTAGCCTCACCGGCGGCGACGGTCGTCCGGTCGATGCACTACAGCTCCTGGTGAACCAGGCGGCCATGACGAGTGAGGAAGATTTCAAGCGCGTGGTCCTGGACGTCGAGGGTGGCACCGAAGCGCGCGAAGAGCTGCTCACGGGATTGGTCGGGCGCGCGGTGCGGCGGGCGCGCGAGAGCGGCCGAGCCATTGCACTCGATCCCATGAGCGCGCGCGATCGCAGGATCGTCCACGTAACCGTTCGGGAATACGAGGAAATGGCGACGATGAGCATCGGCGAGGGGCGCTATCGTCAGGTCGTGGTCGTGCCCAAGGGCGCACCCGAGTACGAGGAGGCGCTCCAGCAGTCCCGGCCCGCCGAGCGAGGCGACTGAGCGCTGCGTTCCACGTGGAACGCCCGAGATCGGCGGGCGCCTCGTTCCACGTGGAACATTCGAGCCGCAGGCCAGCTCCACGGGCGTCGCCGCGGGACCTTTCGGGTGGAGGATCTCCCGACGCCCCAGTCAGAGCGAGATCTGCTCGATCGCGGCCTCCGCGAGCTCGATCTCCAGCTGCTCGAGTCGCAGCGGGCGGCGCTGCTCGAGCTTGCCGGGCAGGTCGAGAGCTGGGGTGCGCGCCTCAACCTGAGCGGGCACCGCGATCGCCAGACGATCCTCCACCGTCTGATCCTGGACGCGGTTGCGCTCTCCACGGTGCTACCAGCGTCCGAAACGATCGCCGATCTCGGATCGGGCGCCGGCTTTCCGGGTCTTCCTCTGGCGATCCTGCGCCCGGAGAGCTGGATCACGCTGATCGACGCGCGCCAGCGCCGGCACTTCTTTCAGCGGGCCGTGATCCGTGCGCTGCGACTCGAGAACGTGGAGAGCCTCTGGGGCCGCGTCGAGGTGCTGCAGCCGACGCCACACGCTCTGGTCGTGGCGCAGGCGCTCGCCAACCCCACTCGCGCGCTCGAACTGATGTTGCCGTGGGCCGCCCCCAATGCGCTGCTCGCCATTCCGAGCGCGCAGGCGCCTCCCCGGCCGACTCTCCCCGCAGGCCTCGTCGCGGAGAAATCTCTAATCTATTCAGTTCCTTGCGGAGGAGCTGCGCGCTCGGTCTGGATCGCCCGGCGCAGTGCCTCGGGCTGATCCCTGGTCGCGCCAGGATGCCTGTGGTATCAACACCGATAGCTTTGGTGCCCCTGGGGGGGGAACACTGAGTTCTGTCGAGTCCACGCCGCGCGCGAGCCGAACGCTCGCCGTGGTCAACCAGAAGGGCGGCGTCGGCAAGACGACGTCGGCGGTGAACCTCGCCGCGAGCTTCGCAGCCTGCGAGAGGCGGACGCTGCTCGTCGACGTGGATCCGCAGGCGAATGCGACCAGCGCCTTTGGAGGCCCCCAGGGGACCCCCCACATTTATGACGCACTCATCGGGCGCTGCGTCATGAAGGAGGTGGCGCGCCCGACGGAGCTCGAATTCCTCCATCTGGTGCCGTCCGGTCGCGATCTCTACGGAGCGGAAATCGAGCTCGTCTCGACCGTGGCGCGAGAGCGCAAGCTCGAGCGGGCGCTCGCCGAGCTGCGTCCCGGCTACGAGCTGATCCTGCTCGACTGTCCGCCCTCCCTCGGCCTGCTCACGGTCAACGCACTCACGGCCGCGGACGCCGTGCTCATCCCGCTGCAGTGCGAGTACTACGCGCTGGAGGGGCTCGCGGGCCTGCTCGACACGATCGAGCTCGTGCGCGGCGAGCTCAATCCCGGTCTCTCACTCGAGGGCATCGTGTTGACCATGGCGGACCGCCGCAATCGCTTGAGCCGGCAGGTGGAGGAAGAGGTGCGCGGCCACTTCGGCGAGCAGGTCTACACGACCGTGATTCCCCGCAACGTGCGCCTGAGTGAAGCGCCGAGCCATGGCAAGCCGGTGCTCCTGTACGACGTCCACTCGAGCGGCGCCGTTGCGTACCTCCAGCTGGCCGAGGAGATCCTGCGCCGCCTCGGAGCGGCGCCCCATGCCGTGCGCGCCGCGAGCGCCCACACCCTTCCGACCGCGACACTTGGAGGAGACACCGATGAGTAGCCCCCGCAACGCACTGGGTCGTGGACTCGGTGCGCTGATTCCCGCCGTGCCGCCGGCGAGCGCGCGCGCCACTGGCCCTGCACCCGCCGGCGCCTCACCGACGGAAATCCCCATCGCGCGCATCGACCCGAATCCGGAGCAGCCGCGGCGCACGTTCGACGCAGATCAGCTCGAACGCCTCGCGGAGTCGATCCGCGTGCACGGCGTGCTCCAGCCGGTGGTGGTGCGCCGGGCCGACAGCGCTGGGGACCGCTACGAGCTCGTGGTCGGCGAGCGCCGCTGGCGCGCCTCGAAGCAGGCAGGCCTCGACACGATCCCGGCGATCGTGGCCGACATCGACCCGCAAGACCGCCTCGAGGTGGCGCTGGTCGAGAACGTGCAGCGGCGCGATCTCAACCCGATCGAGCTCGGATTCGCCTTCCGAGCCCTGGCGGATACCGGTGCGACGCAGGAAGAGATCGGCCGGCGCGTCGGCTTGGAACGCTCCACGATCGCGAATCACCTGCGCCTGCTCGAGCTGCCGCGGAGTGTTCAGGAAGACGTGGAGGCCGGGCGGCTCACGACGGGGCACGCCAAGGCACTGCTGCAGGTCACCAATCTCGAGCGGCGCCACCAGCTGCGCGATCGCATCGTGCGCGACGGCCTCTCCGTGCGCGCCGCCGAGGAGCTGGCGCGTCCCGCGCCGAAGCCGGCGGCCAAGCGGCGCACTCCCATCGCCCAGGATCCCAATCTCCAGCGCCTCGGCGACAGCCTGCGGGAGCGCTTCCAGACTCGCGTGCGCATCCAGGGGACCACCGCGCGCGGCCGCGTCGAGATCGAGTACTACGGGGCCGAGGACCTGCAGCGGATCAGCGACCTGCTGCACGGCAAGACGGGGGTGGATTGACGCGATGCGAGCATTGGACCAAGCGCCCGAGGCCATCCTGAAGCCCGGCATGGAGTTCTGTGGAGTCCTGGTGCTGCCCGGACCCGGCCGCATCGACGGTTGCGTGCGCGGGGAGATCATCGCCGGCGGGCCGCTCTGGATCGGTGAAGCGGGCGAGGTGGAGGCCGACCTCGAAGGGGACGTGGTGATCGTTGCCGGGCGGGTCAAGGGCGACGTACGGGCCAGCGAGCGCATCGAGCTGCGCGCCACGGCGCGCGTCGAGGGCGGGCTGTGGGCACCCCGCGTCGCGCTGGCCGAGGGATCCAGCGTCAACGGTCCCTGTGTCTGCGGCAGCGCGCCGCCCGCTCGGCCCGCAGCGCCGAAGACCCTGCTCCGCTCGCCTTGAAGTTCCCGCCAGCTATGTAAGAATTGGCCGCCCGGGTACCGGCGCTCTCGCCGGGCCCTGTCCTTCTTGGCGCAAGACCACCACCGGCGGGAGTGATTCGCCCGCGGCGCGAGCCGCAGCGCAGATGCCCTGCCCCAAGTGCGTGACTCGAGCGGTTGCTGAATCCGGAACCCTTCGAGAAACACGTGTGTACGGGGCGCGCAGCCGGGGCGGCGGTGCCGTAGACGATTCGCGGAGCCAATCTCCAGTGCAGCGCGTCCAGACCGTCTCGAAGACACTCGCGGCAGCGGCGTGCGTCGGCAGCCTGCTGCTCGCCCAGGCTGCGCACGCGTCGGGTGGCAGCCTCGAGATCTTTCCCGACCCGAAGCTGCTGGCTTGCCTCGTGGTGCTCTTCCTGCTGCTCGTGGTGCCCCTCAATCAGCTGATCTTCAAGCCGCTCTTCCGCGTGCTCGACGAGCGCGACGAGCGCATCACGGGAACGCGACAGCGCGCGGAGCGAATCTTCCGCGAAGCCGACGCGACGCTCGCGCGCTACGAGAAGGCGGTGCAGGAGACCCGCGAAGAGGCCGAAGGGGAGCGACGCGCACAGCTCGATCGCGCACGCGGCGAGATGCTCGAAAGGATGGGCGGGGCGCGCGCCGAAGCCAAGCGGGAAGTGGAGCGCGCTCGGGGCGAGCTCGCCTCGACACTCGACGCGGCCCGCGGGACGCTGCGCACCGAATCCCGGGCACTCGCGCGCGAGGCTGCCGCGCGCGTGCTGGGAAGGGCGGTTTGAGCGTGGCCGCCGCGATCCGGATCGCGCTCGCGGGGGCGCTGCTGCTGGCCGCGCCCGCCGGTGCCGCGGAAGGCGGAGAATCGGCCCTGCGCGACATCGGCTTTCGCGTGCTCAACGTGCTGATGCTGCTGGCGTTGCTGCTCTACTTCGCGCGCAAGCCGATCCAGAATTTCTTCTCCGAGCGTCGCAACCGCATCCGGGACGAAATCAAGCAGGCGAGCGAGCTGCGCCGCGAAGCCGAGGAGCGCCACTCGAAGTGGCAGCGCCGCCTCGTCGATCTCGAGGCGGAGCTCGAATCGATTCGCGGCGCGGCGCGGGAGCGCGCCGAGCGGGAGCGGGAGCAGATCCTCGCAGACGCCCGCGCCGCCGCGCAGCGCATCCAGAGCGACGCGCACATGGCGATCGATCGGGACATGCGCCGGGCCGTGGAGCAGCTGCGCAGCGAAGCGGCGGACCTGGCCGTGGAGCTGGCGGGGGAGATGCTCGCGGAGAAGATCACGGCGGACGACCGCGAGCGCCTGCTGGACGAATTCATCGCGCGCATCGAGTCCGCGGACGCGGCCGGGCAGAGGAGGTAGTCATCGTGCGAAGCTCGGCTGTTGCGCGGCGTTACGCCCGCGCGCTCTTCTCGCTCGCCTCCGAAACCAGCGCGACGAGGGCGGTACGCGGCGAGCTCGAGCGCATGGCGAAGCTGCTGGCGGAGAATCCCGCCCTCAGAGCGGCGCTGTTTCTTCCGCTGCATCCGGCCGCGGAGCGGCACGCGGTGCTGCGCAGCATCAGCGCGCGCCTGGGCGCGAGCGACACGCTGCGCAAGCTCCTGCTCTTCTTGATCGACCAGCGGCGCCTGGTGGACTTCGACGCGATTCGCCTCGAGTACGAGCGGCTGGACGACGAGGCCACGGGCCGCCTGCAGGCCGAGGTGATCGCCGCGAGCCCGCTCGACGACCGTCAGCTCGCACGCGTGCGCAGCGCGTTGGCGGCACGCACGGGTCGAGAGATCGAGCTCGAGGTGCGCGTGGATCGCAAGCTGATCGGCGGCGCGATTGCGATGGTTGGCGGACTCGTTTTCGATGGAAGCTTGCGCACGCAGCTCTCTCAGCTGCGCGACAACCTCACGAGAGGACACTGATCGATGGAACTCAAGCCGGGTGAAATCACCGACATCCTGAAGCGCGAGATCAAGGAATACGATCGCGAGATCGACGTCGCAGAGACGGGCACCGTGCTGTCGATCGGCGACGGAATCGCGCGCGTCTACGGGCTCGAGAAGGCGATGGCCGGCGAGCTGGTGGAATTCCCGGGCGGCATCCAGGGCCTGGTGCTCAATCTGGAAGAAGACAACGTCGGCATCGCGCTCATGGGCGAGACCTACCACATCCGCGAGGGCGATCTCGTGCGGCGCACGAATCGCATCATCGAGGTTCCGGTGGGAGAGGCGATGATCGGGCGGGTCGTCGATGCGCTGGGCAACCCCATCGACGGCAAGGGAGAGCTGGCCGCCACGGAGACGCGGCGCGTCGAGCTCAAGGCGCCCGGGATCGTGGCGCGCCGATCGGTGCACGAGCCGCTGCAGACCGGCATCAAGGCGATCGACGCGATGACCCCGATCGGCCGCGGGCAGCGCGAGCTCATCATCGGCGACCGCCAGACCGGCAAGACGGCCATCGCGGTCGACACGATCATCAACCAGAAGCAGACCGACGTCTTCTGCATCTACGTGGCCATCGGGCAGAAGCAGTCGACGGTGGCCCAGGTCGTCGAGAAGCTGCGGCAGCACGGCGCGATGGAGTACAGCGTGGTCGTGGCTGCCACGGCGAGTGAGCCGGCACCGCTCCAGTTCATCTCGCCGTACACCGGAGTGGCCATCGGCGAGTGGTTCCGGGACAACGGCAAGCACGCGCTGATCATCTACGACGATCTGTCGAAGCAGGCGGTTGCCTACCGCCAGCTCTCGCTGCTGCTGCGCCGCCCCCCCGGACGCGAGGCGTATCCCGGAGACGTCTTCTACCTCCACTCGAGATTGCTCGAGCGCGCCGCCAAGATGAGCGACGCGATGGGTGGCGGAAGTCTCACGGCGCTTCCGATCATCGAGACCCAGGCGGGAGACGTGTCGGCCTACATTCCGACCAACGTCATCTCGATCACCGACGGGCAGATCTTCCTCGAGACGGACCTCTTCAACTCGGGCATCCGGCCCGCGGTCAACGTGGGCCTCTCCGTCTCGCGCGTGGGCGGCGCGGCGCAGACCAAGGCGACCAAGAAGGTGGCCGGCAAGCTCAAGCTGAACCTGGCCCAGTACCGTGAGATGGCCGCGTTCGCCCAGTTCGGGAGCGATCTCGACCGGGCGACCCAGGAGCAGCTCGCGAACGGCGAGAGGCAGACGGAGATGCTGAAGCAGCCCCAGTACTCGCCGATGCCGATGGAAGAGCAGGTGGTGTCTCTGTACGCGTGCACGCCGCAGGAGGGTCGCGATTCCTGGGTGCGCCCGTACGAGCTCCTGGACATCCAGCGCTACGAGCGGGAGATGCTCGAGCACGTGCGAGCGCGACACGGCGACATCCTGGTGCGCATCCGGGAAACGGGCCAGCTCGAGGACGACATCGAGAAGAAGCTCGTCGCCGCCCTGGACGAATTCGCCGGCATCTTCCAACCCGCTGCTGGAACCGCGACTCGAGCTGCCTGAAGTGCCGAATCTCAAGGACATCAAGCGGCGCATCACGAGCGTCCAGAAGACGCAGCAGATCACGCGCGCCATGCGGATGGTGGCGGGTGCGAAGCTGCGCCGCGCGCACGAGGCGATCGGGTCCGCGCGCCCGTATGCGGAGCGCATGCGCGACACGCTGGCGGCGGTGGCGCGGACCCAGCGCGACGCCGAGCATCCGCTGCTCGAGCGCCGCGCCGCGATCCGCTCGGTCGAGCTGATCGTGGTGACCTCGGATCGCGGCCTGTGCGGCGCGTTCAACTCCAACGTGATCAAGCACGCCCAGAACGCACTCGTCACGCGCGCGGGAGCGGCCTGCACGATCAGCACGGCGGGCCGCAAGGCGCAGGAGTTCTTTCGCAAGCGCCACCCCGGACAGATGGGCGCCCACTACCCGCAGGATCACTGGGTCACTTACGGCCAGGCGACGGAGATCGCCGCGCGGGTATCCGGGCGCTACGCCAGAGGCGAGGTGGACGAGGTGGTGCTCGTCTACAGCCAGTTCGTGTCCGCGATGACTCAGCAGCCGCGAGACGTCCGCCTGCTTCCCTTCCAGGCCGAAGCCGGCGACGCGCCTGCGGACGACGCGCCGCCCTACGAGATCGAGCCCGACGCGGAGAGGTTGCTGGCGGTGCTCGTGCCCAAGGCGATCGAGGTGGAGGTCTTCCGCGCGCTGCTCGAGAACCAGGCCGGCGAGCACGCCGCGCGCATGGCGGCCATGGAGTCGGCGACGCGCAACACCGAGGAGCTGATCGAGAGCCTGACACTCCAATACAACCGCGCCCGGCAAGCCGCGATCACGAAGGAACTGGTGGAGATCGTGAGCGGAGCCGAGGCGCTCTAGCAGTCGGAAAGCGAACGGACGGACGTCGAGCGCCCCGGGCGCGCGCCGTGAGACAAAGGCGAGAGAGGATCATGGAGAACGGCAAGATCGTACAAGTCATGGGGCCGGTCGTGGACGTGGCATTTCCGCCCGGCGCGCTGCCCGAGGTGTACACCGCGCTCCGGGTGACCAACGCGGGCATCGACGCTCGCGAGGAGAACCTGGTGCTCGAGGTGGCGCAGCATCTCGGCGAGAACACCGTGCGCACCATCGCCATGGATTCGACCGACGGGCTCGTGCGCGGACAGCCGGTGCGAAACACGGAAGACGTGATCCGCGTTCCCGTCGGACCGGCCACGCTCGGGCGCATCATGAACGTGATTGGCGACCCGGTGGACGAACGCGGGCCGATCGAGGCGAAGACCACCTACCCCATCCACCGGCCCGCGCCCGAGTTCATCGACCAGTCGACGAGCGTCGAGGCCTTCGAGACCGGCATCAAGGTCGTGGATCTCATCGCCCCGTATCCGAAGGGCGGCAAGGTCGGGCTGTTCGGCGGCGCCGGGGTGGGCAAGACGGTGGTCATCATGGAGCTCATCAACAACATCGCGAAGGAGCACGCCGGCTATTCGGTGTTCGGCGGTGTGGGCGAGCGGACCCGCGAGGGAAACGATCTCTGGAACGAGATGATGGAGGCCAAGCTTTCCGACGGCACCACCGTGCTCGACAAGACGGCGCTGGTCTACGGCCAGATGAACGAGCCGCCGGGAGCCCGCGCGCGCGTCGGCCTCTCGGCGCTCACGGCCGCCGAGTACTTCCGGGACGAAGAGGGCAAGGACGTGCTGCTCTTCATCGACAACATCTTCCGCTTCACCCAAGCGGGTTCGGAGGTGTCCGCACTGCTCGGCCGCATCCCGTCGGCGGTGGGCTATCAGCCCACGCTGTCCACGGACATGGGCGAGCTTCAGGAGCGCATCACCTCGACCACGAGGGGCTCGATCACCTCCGTGCAGGCCATCTACGTTCCGGCAGACGATCTCACCGATCCGGCGCCCGCGACTGCCTTCACGCACCTCGACGCAACCACGGTGCTGTCGCGCCAGATTGCGGAGCTCGGCATCTATCCGGCCGTCGATCCGCTCGACTCGACCAGCCGGATCCTGGATCCCCAGGTCGTGGGCGAGGAGCACTACGGCGTCGCGCGCGGCGTGCAGCAGGTCTTGCAGAAATACAAGGACCTGCAGGACATCATCGCCATTCTCGGCATGGATGAG
>JAOUNA010000371.1 GCA_029881215.1 Myxococcales bacterium
GCCGCGGCGGCCGACGAGATCGAGCGCCTGCGCGACATTCCCGATACGCTGTTCGATCGCCTGATCGAGCACGATCTGTTCCGGCTGCTGCTGCCGCGCGCGTATGGCGGCGCCGAGATCGACCCGCTGCTCTACGTGCGCATGCTGGAAGAAGTCGCGAAGTCCGATGCGAGCACCGCCTGGTGCCTCGGCCAGAACAATGTGTGCTCGATGGTGGCCGCGTACCTCGAGCCGGCGGCGGCGCGGGAGATCTTCGACTCGCCGCGCGCGATCCTCGCCTGGGGACCCGGGCCCGGTGAGGCCCGCGTGACCGACGGCGGGTACCTGTTGAGCGGGAAGTTCGACTTCGCGAGCGGCAGCCGCCACGCGACCTGGCTTGGGGCGCACGTGCCCGTCATCGAGCCCGACGGCTCGCGCCGCACGGCCACCGACGGGTCAGCGAGGCTGCATACCCTGCTCTTCCCGCGCTCGCAAGCGCAGGTGCACGACAACTGGCGTGTGCTTGGGCTGCGCGGCACCGGCAGCGACAGCTATAGCGTCACGGGCGTGCGGGTGCCCGAATCGAGGACCCTCGTGCGCGACAATGCCGCCGCGCTGCGACAGAAGGGTCCGCTCTATGTGTTCACCCAGAGTCACTTGTACGCCTCCGGGTTCGCATCCATCGCGCTGGGCATCGGACAGGCCTGCTTCGACGCGTTCGTCGGCGGCATTCGCGACACGGTGCCGCGCGGGGCCAGCCGCTCGCGCGGCGCCAACAACGTGGTGCAGAGCGAGGTCGCGCAGGCCGAGGCGCGGCTGCGCTCCTCGCGCATGTTCCTGCGCGGCTCGCTGCAGGAAATCTGGGCCGGCGTAGTGCGCAGCGGCGCGATGACCGACGAGCAGCGCCTCACCATCCGCCTGGCGAGCACCTGGGCGATCCAGCAATCGCGCGAAGCGGTAACCGCGCTCTACTTGGCCGCCGGCGCGCTGGCGATCTTCGAGTCGCAGCCCTTCGAGCGCAGGCTCCGGGACATTCACACGCTCTGCCAGCAGATGCAGGGCCATGCCGCGCATTTCGAGACCGTCGGCCAGATGCGGATGGGCATGAAGCTGGAGCGGCCGCTCTTTACGTTCTGAGCGCTACATGCTCCTGCGGTATTGCCCCGCGACCTCGAACAGCGCGTGGGTGATCTGGCCGAGCGAGCACACGCGTACGGCGTCCCCCAGAGGGGCTGTTCTAGGCGCGGAGTGTCCGAGGGGCGCGCGGCAGCCGGCTGGCGAACTCAAGCCGCTGGCGAGGGCTCGGCGATCCGGTTGCGTGACGGATCGCTGCGCTTGCCCGCGCTTCAGGGCAGCGCGCCGTCCTGGATCCACTGGCGGATCACATCCACCGTCGCCTGCTGGAGATAGGGCCCGCCCGCCGGCATGCGCCCTCCCAGCATCGGCCCCTCAAGCTTCTGGATGAGGAAGCTTCCATCCGGGTCCATGGGAACCACCCGCGTAAGGCTTCCGTCCTGGGAGCTGGCAATGTTGTAGAGATTCACCCAGCTGAGGCCGGGCTCGAGCCTAAGACCCGCTTGAGCTCCCGGTCCGGCATGGCAGGTCGTCGCGGCGCAGCTCGGGGTGAATACCTTTTCCTGGATCGACGAGAGCGTCGGCTGAAGACCTTGCACGGGAGGCGCAGCGGGGGGCGGCGCGTCCTCGCCGCCGCCACCACAGCCGGCGAGCGCGAGCCCCAGTGCCACGCCCGCCGCAGCCGAGAAGGAAAGCCGCGCGATCCCCATAGGGGTGGCGACCCGGACCTAGGGCAGGAAGCCCAGGTAGCGCGGGCTGAAGTAAACGATGTTGGGCAGAAGGTCCGGCATGCTCCCATCCGACACTCCCAGCCAGCTGGCCAGCGCCGCCGCGTACTGGTCGACCGCGAGCTGCGGCACCAGGTTTCCCTGACCGATATCGACGGGGTTGCCATTGGCGAAGAACGTCGTCGGGGGGAACGTCCCGTAGACGTTGCCGCCCTGGACCGCGCCCCCGAGCACGAAGTGATGCGAGCCCCAGCCGTGGTCGGATCCGTCGCCGTTCGAGGTGAGCGTGCGCC
>JAOUNA010000139.1 GCA_029881215.1 Myxococcales bacterium
GCCCACCGTGACCAGCAGCAGATCGCTGTCGCCGTCCGCATCGAGGTCCGCTGCGATGATCTCACGCGCTGCGGGCATCTCGAGCGAGTCGATCTGCCCGCTCGCGTCCAGCCAGCCCTCGGCACCGGCGTTGCGCCAGAGCGCCAGACGGCCGGCCTGGGTTGCGCCGGGGCCGGTGCCGGCCACCAGCACATCGAGCCAGCCGTCGTTGTCGAAATCGATCAGCGCCGCCGCCCGAGGCTGGAGGTCGCCCAGCTCGATGCGCGGCCGCGCCGCGCGCTGCTGCGACAGGATGAGCACCTGCCGTTCGCCGATCAGCACCGCGTCGAGGTGTCCGTCGTTGTCGAGATCGTCGATCCGCACGTGCTGCGCGCTGGGCCAGGGGCCCGGCGGCTCCGGCTGCGCCGCGAAGCGGCCCGTGCGCTGATTCTCGAACACGAGAGTGGGACGCGCGCCGCGGGCCACCACCAGGTCGATCGCCACATCGTCGTCGAGATCGCCCACGGCGACGTCCGAGATGGGCCCGCTCGCGTCGATGCCCACGCTCGACGTCACATCCTCGAAGCGCCCGTCTCCGCCGTTCTGCCACAGCGCCAGCCCGGATCGGCCCGCCACGAGCAGGTCGATGTCACCGTCGTGATCGAAGTCGACCCAGCGCGCGTCATCCCCCGTGACGGCAGAGAGTCCCGCTCGGGACGTGGCGTCACCGAACGCCCCGGGGCCCGTTCTCTCGAGCAGCTGCGCACCCCCGTCTCCCAGCAGCAGGAGATCGCTGCGCACCTCCAGCGCGCCGGCGCGCGCCTCGTCCAGCGCGCCGCCCCTGAAATCGCCCGTGCGACTCACGAGCCGCTCGCTCGCCAGCACCGCCGGCGCGAGCGCGACATCGAGAGCGGTGCGGCGCAGGGTCCCGTCCTCGCCCGGGGCCAGCAGGCTCGCCCGCGCGTCGGCACCCGCCAGGAACAGCGTGTAGCGGCCGCGCTCGTCCACATCCAGCACGGCGGCCGCGACGATCGGCGCCGTGCTCTCGAGATCGGCGGGCAGCATCTCGCGACTCGCGTCCCGGAATCGCACCTGCTGCCAGCGGCCGCCCGCCTCCGGGCCGCGGCGCGCCTCTGCGGCCTCGGGGGGCTCCGCCATCGTGTACGCGCAGCTCTCCAGCTCCTCGGCCGAGCGACTCTGGTCGCCGAACAGGCTGCGCAGGCGCTCGAGCTCGCGGAGCCTGCGCTTGAGCTCCGCCGCGTCGCCGGACCGGCGCGCGTAGCCGGCCAGCCGGTAGTGCGCTGCGGCGAAGAACGGGTCGAGACGCAGGGTCTCTTCGAGCTGCTCCACCGCTGCGTCGTGGCGCCCCACGGCCTGATAGGCGTTGGCGAGCTGGAAGCGCAGCGTGGCCGTGCCCGGATCCCGGCGCACGGCCTCCGCGAAGTGTCGAATGGCCGGCTCGAACTGCGCCTGCCGAGCGTGCATCAGCCCGAGCAGATAGGAGGTGGCCACGGAGTCCGGATCCTGCGCCCGCGCCCTCTCGAGCACGTCGGCCAGCGTCGCCGTGTCCCGAGCCATCAGCATGCCGCGCGCCAGATTCCGCAGCGCCGGCGCCGAATCCGGCTCGCGCGCCAGGGCCTGCTGGAAGGCCTGCATCGCCAGGACGCCGTCCCGGTTCTCCAGATAGGCCCGTCCCCGATTCATCGCCCTCGCGAATTCGGACGTATCCTTCCCGGAAGAGTCTGGCGCGCAGTAAGGCAGACAGATCGACACACCGATACAGGCGATCAGCCGCATCCACCCTGCAACGGGTTGCCGCATGGGAGCCCATGCTAGCGCGTGCGCGGCTCCGGCCGGGCTGGGAGCGGCCCAGAACGCGTCGCCGGCGTGATAAAATCCCGATCTCGACGACCCGCGGCGCGCCTTCCTCTCCCTCTGCGCCCACCAGGAGGACCCATGTACGGAACAGCCACGCCAGGCCCGTCTCGCAGCGACCGCGCATTCGAGTGGCGCTCGCGGCTTTCGATCTTCGTCGGCGGACTGCTCTGCTTCGAGACGCTCTCCGGCCTGTGGATCTGGCTGCTGCCGTTCAGCATTCCCAGCCAGATCCTGGTGCTGCTGCACACCGTCTTCGGCGTGCTCTTCCTGCTTCCTTACCTGATCTACCAGGGGCGCCACTGGTGGGTCCACCGCGGCGGGCCGTGGTCCCACTACAGGGTCACGGGCTACGTCGCCTTCGCGGCGGTCGCCGTCAACGCCATCTCGGGGGTGGTCCTCACGCTCCAGTCCGTGTTCGGCACGGCGATTTCCTACACCTGGGACACCGTGCACATCATCACCACCCTGGCGATTCTCGCCTTCGTGATTCCGCACGTGGTGCTGTTGATCATCCGCGATCGCAGGGGGCGGGCCGAGCAGGCCCAGGTCGTGCTGGCCGCGGAGAAGCGCTGGGTCGGCGGCGTCCTGGCGTGGTCGGTCGCCGGATTCGCGGCGCTCGCGCTCTACGGCCTGCTGTACGAGCCGGTGCAGTGGGTGAACGAATTTCCGGCGGACTACCACACCGAAGAGGGTCGCAGTCCGTTCAGCCCGAGTCTCGCCACCACCGCTTCCGGGGGCGCCTACGACGATCGCTCGCTCAGCGACAGCGAGAGCTGTGGCAGCGCGGGCTGCCACGAGAGCATCTATCGCGAGTGGGCGGTGAGTGCCCACCGCTGGTCCTCGATGGATCCGGCGTTCCAGGTGATCCAGGAGGTGATGGCGAAGCAGAACGGACCTGAGAGCACTCGCTACTGCGGCGGCTGCCACGATCCGGTGTCCCTCTTCTCGGGAACCAAGAACGTGTTCACGGAGGATCTCTCGAGCATTCGTGGCTACAACGAAGGCGTCTCGTGCCTCGTGTGTCACTCGATCCGCGAGACGGATCTGAAGGGGAACGCGAACTACACCATCGCGCAGCCCGAGCGATATCTCTACGAAGCGAAGCCCGGCGCCACCGCGAAGTTCATCTCGGATTTCCTGATCCGCGCCTATCCCGCCAAGCACATGGAGGTCTTCTCCAAGCGCCTGTTCAAGACCCCCGAGTACTGCGCGGCGTGTCACAAGCAGTTCATCGATGAGGAGGTCAACAAAGTCGGCTGGGTCCAGCTGCAGAATCAGTACGACAACTGGCGCAAGAGCAAGTGGAATCCGGAAGGCGAGCCCGAGAAGGTGGTCGAGTGCCGCGAATGCCACATGCCGCTCCAGGATTCCGATGATCCGGCGGCCGGAGACGACCTGGATTCGTACCGCACGGCGCAGGACGGCAAGCACCGCGACCACCGCTTCATCGCCGCCAACTCCTTCATTCCGACTCTGCTCGAGCTGCCGGGCTGGGAGGAGCACAACGAGCTCACCGTGGCCTGGCTGCAGGGCAAGCGGGCGATTCCGGAGATCGAGTACAAGTGGGCCAGCGGCCCCGCCGTGTCGATCGAGATCCAGGCTCCCGATACGGTTCGCCCCGGTGAAGAGATCGACATCCGCGTGGTCATCTCGTCGAACAAGGTCGGCCACGATTTTCCGACCGGGCCGCTGGACATCATCCAGTCGTGGATCAATCTGGAGGTGACCGACGACAAGGGTCGGGTGCTGCTCGCGAGCGGAGCGCTGGACGTGCAGCACTTCATCCAGCCGGGAGCCTTCATGTTCAAGGCCGAGCCCGTCGATCAGGCGGGCAACCTGATCGACCGGCACAACTTGTGGGAGATGGTCGGCGTCCGCTATCGCCGCGCGCTGTTCCCGGGATTCAAGGACGTCGCGCGCTACATGGTTGCTTGTCCGTCCGAGACGGCCATCCCGGCGAGTGAAGCGGTGACGGGCGACGGGGCGTCCCGCGAATTCCTGCTCAGCACTCCCGCGGACGCGGGGACGCTGCGCGTGAGGGCTTCCCTGGACTACCGCAAGATCGACCAATATCTTCTGGACTTCGTGTTCGGCGAGGACAACCAACTCACTGCACCCGTCGTCCAGATGGCGGTGCAGGAGAAGACGATCCAGATCAAGGAAGGCTAGGTGTCTCCAAGGAAACGCCTGATCCGAAGGACGCTGATCCTCTGCTCCTTGCCCGTTCTGGTCGCCGCAGCGGTCCTCGTGATCGTGCAGCGCAGCGGCGAGGCTCCGTACGTCGCGGGCGCGGAGCAGGAGGGGATCACCCGTAGCCTGGAGCGCAGCCTGGAGGCGCGACCCACCGCCCTGCGCTTCTCGGAGGTCAGCGAGGCGGCGGGCATCCGCTTCGAGCACTTTCCATTCGAGCGCACCCACCAGCTTCCCGAGGACATGGGATCCGGCGCCGCCTGGGGCGACTTCGACGGAGACGAGCTGCCCGATCTCTTCCTGGTCAATTTCGCGGCCCCGGTGGGCGTGCCCGACGCGCAGCTAGCGGCTTCGCGAGCGACCGACCGGCTCTACCGAAATCTGGGAGACGGCAGCTTCGAGGACGTCACGGAGTCGTCGGGCGTCGGCGTCGCGCACCGGGGCATGGGTGCGAACTTCGCCGACTACGACGCGGACGGTGACGTCGACCTCTTCGTTACATCCTATGGTGAAAACATCCTGTGGGAGAATCTAGGAGACGGCACGTTCCGCGACGTGACCGAGCGGGCGGGCTTGAAAGGCGAAGGATTCTGGGCGGGATCCTCGTGGGCCGACTTCGATCTCGACGGGGACCTCGATCTCTACGTGTGCGGCTACGTGTACTACACGCCGGAGAAGCCCGGCTCGCTCGCCACGCGCGCGGGCGATGGGCAGGTTCCGTTTACGCTCAATCCGTCGTCGTACCCACCTCACCCGAACCGTTTCTACGTGAATCGCGGAGACGGGACCTTCGAGGAGCGCGCGGCCGCTGCCGGCATCCTGGGCGAGAACGGGCGCAGCCTGGGCGCCGCCTGGGCGGACTTCGACGCAGATGGTCTGCCCGATCTCTACGTGGCGAACGACGTCTCGGACAACGGGATGTACCGGAACCGCGGCGACGGCAGCTTCGAGAACATCAGCTACACGGCGTTGGTGGCCGACTACCGCAGCTCCATGGGCATCACCGTCGGCGACTGGGACGGCGACCTCGATCTCGACCTCTTCCTCAGCCATTGGGTCGCGCAGGAGAACGCTCTGTACTCGAGCCTGCTCTCCGATCTCTCGGAGGACGGAGAGGACGCACGGCTTCAGTTCAGCGATGACGCGGATCGCGTGGGTCTCGGTCAGATCGCGCTCGATCTGGTCGGATGGGGGACCGGCTTCGTCGATTTCGACAACGACGGCTGGCTCGACCTGTTTCTCGCCAACGGCAGCACGCTCGAGGAGCGGGAGGACACCACCCGGCTCGTGCCGATGGACCCGCATCTGTACTGGAACCGGGGCCCCGACGAGGGATTCTTCGAGGTGGGCACCGAGGCCGGGATCCGCACCGATCCGCCCGGCGTGGGCCGCGGCGTGGCGTTCGCCGACTACGACGGAGACGGCGACACGGACGTGCTGATCGTGCGCCATGGGGGCAGGGCGCGCCTGCTGCGCAACGACTCCGACGGCGGCCACTGGATCGGCTTTCGGGTCCGGGCGACTTCCGGACATCCGTCGGGGCTCGGTGCCCGGATCGTGGTGCGCGCGGGGGATCGGAGTCTGCTGCGCGAAGTCCGGGTGGGCCCCTCCTACCTGTCCCAGAACGATGCGGAGGTTCTCGTCGGCATCGGCGACGTCACGCGGGTCGAGAGCGTCGAGATCCGCTGGCCGGGGGGCAGCGAGGAGTCGTGGGAGAACCTCGCCGCGGACCGCCGCTGGCGAGTGGAGGAAGGTCGCGAGCCGGAGGAGATCGAGCGGCCGCCGGCTCCGGCGAGCGAGCGCGAGGCGGGCTCGGAGGCGCGCCGAACCTCCGCCGTGTCGGAGCACGCGATCGTTGCAGATCTCGAATCCGAGCTCACGCGCGACGAGAAGAAGCGCTTCTGGCAGCTCGCTTCGAGCGCCCGGCAGCTGTTCATCGACGGCCGCTGGGCGGAAGCGGCCGAGGGCTTCGCCGAGATGAGCGCGCTGGATCCCCGGCACGAGGACGCGCTCTACTACCGCGGCAACAGTCTGTTCGAGCTCGGGCGCTACGCGGAGGCCGGCGAATGCTGGAAGCGACTCATCGAGCTCAACGCCAAGAGCTCGCGCGCGTGGGTCCAGCTCGGCGTGCTCCGCACGATGCCCGAGACCGGTGCTCTCTACGATCTCGACGCCGCGTCGGAGGCCTTCGAAACCGCCCACCGCATCAATCGCGAGCACAGCGGACCGCTGGTGCTGTGGGGCGAGACGATCGTCGCGCGAGGCCGGCTCGACGAAGCGCGCGGGATCCTCGAGTCGGCCTACCGGATGAATCCCAAGGCCGCCTCCGCTCTCTACTTGGACGGCTACATCGCCTGGAAGCGGGGTGACGCGGAACGCGGTCGCGCGCTGCTGCAACGGGCTCGCGAGGCTCTCGAGCAGGAGCAGCCGGTGCAGGGCGTGCTCGGCGAGGGAGACGCGCGTACGGCCGATGTGGCGGCGGTGCAGCGCAGGGCGGCCCGGCGCGGCCTTTTCACGGAGTGCCTCGAGGCGCTGCGCGATGCGCCGCAGCCCGTCGATCCGGACGGGGCGCTGTCGTGCGTGGATCGGAGGCGGGCCGAGCTCTCGGCATCACCGACCCGCGAGAGCGATGCGCGTCTGCGCCCCGGTCTCTCCTGAGGGGCTGCGCGCTGCCTGCCGCTCGGGTGACGCAGCACACGAAAAGGATGGCCGCGCGAGCCGATCAGACGGCCATGCGCGGACAATTCGACACGCACGACCGTCGCAGCTTCGCCGGCCGCGGAGCGCACCGGCGCCGCAGCGCAGCCGGGCTGGCTCTCGCCTGCGGCATGGCGCTGGCGGCGGGATGCTCGGCGGGGGGCGCGCGCGACGTGCTCGTCGATCGCTGCCTGTACGTGCTCGAGTATCGGGAGCCTTCGCTGCGCCAGGTGGACGTGGTCGAGATGCGGCGCAGTCCGCCGGGCAGCGCGCTCACGCTGCGCTTCCAGGCGGTCGCGGAGGCCACCCGCGAGCAGGTTTCCGATCACATCTTCTGCGCCTTCGAGTCGGACGAGCGCTGGCTGCTCGAGCGGGTGGTGATCGGCGATCGCGAGCTCTCGTCGTCGGAGATGGTTCTCGTGAATGCGGAGCTTCTGCTGCTGGACCTGAGCCAGAACCCGCAGCGCCTGAGCCGGAGCGCTGCACGCGGATCGCCGCGCGCCCCGCTCGCGCCGTTCGAGGCCGCCTCCTAGACACGCGCCCTTTGCGGCGCGAGGCGGGGCTGGCGAGGCGCCGCGTGCTCGCGGAGCGCGCGTCCTCAGGCACGGGCGAGCCGCGGCGGCGCGTCGCGCACCCAGTGCGTCGCCTGCTCGTACGCGTGGGCGAGCTGGAGCACCGAGAGATCGGCGTGGATCTTGCCGATGATCTGCATGCCCATCGGAAGGCGATCGCGGCCGAAGCCGATCGGCACGTTGATCACCGGGCATCCCGACAGCGTGCCGGGCACCACCACCTCCATCCAGCGGTGGTAGGACTCCATCGGCGAGCCCTGGATCGCCTTCGGCCAATGGATCTCGGCATCGAAGGGGAAGACCTGCGCACTCGGCAGCAGCAGGTAGTCGAATCGCTCGAACAGCGCGTGCAGCGAGCGATACCAATCGGAACGGACCCGTGAAGCCGCGTACACCGCGCGCGCGCTCAGCGCCAGGCCTCCCTCCACCTCCCAGCGGGCCTCGGGCTTCATCTTCTCGCGCTTGCTCGGCTCGGCGTAGAGATCCGCCAGCTCGCTGGCGACCAGCCAGTGGCGCAGCGTGAGCCAGCTCGCCCAGAGCTCGTGCCGTGGGAAATCGGGCTGCGCGGGCTCCACGCTGCATCCGATGTCCCGGAACGCTGGGAAAGCCGCCTCGCACAGCTCGAGGATGCC
>JAOUNA010000372.1 GCA_029881215.1 Myxococcales bacterium
CGCGGCGCATGCGGAGGCCGGCGCCACCGATCGGCCGTGGGGCAGCGCACGCCGCGATGCCGCGGACACGCTGCGCGTCGCAACGGGCAGCGGCTGGCTCGTGATCGAACGCTTGCAGCGCGCCGGCGGCAAGCCACTCGACGTCGCCGCCTACCTTCGGGGCCGGGACATTTCCGACGGTGTGCGCCTCGGAATCCCGGGCGCCGCGCCGCGTCACTGCTAGACTCGGAGGGTGACGATCTTCCGCCCCGGATCCCGGAACCCGCGATCGGACGCCTCTGCGTCGGACACGATGCGGCGCAGCGGGTGAGCGCACCGAAGCAGCGACGCGCGCGCCCCAACCGCGGACGCCCGCACACCGCGCGCGGTGCTGCGCTGCGGCGCAGCCCCGCGCCGACGCGCACGCGCCTTCTCGCGCTGCGCGTGCTGGAGCGCGTGCAGCGCGCCGGAGCCTATGCGGACGTCCTGCTGCACTCGACGCTGGCGCGCAGCCCGCTGAACGCGCCGGACCGCGCCTTCGCCACCGAGCTCGTCTACGGCACGCTGCGCTGGCGCGGGCGCATCGACTTCATGCTGAGTCGCTGTGTCGAGCGCGATCTCGACAAGCTCGAGCCGCTGGTCGCCACGGCGCTGCGCCTGGGCGCCTACCAGATCCTCTTCGCAGAGAACGTGCCCGCGAGCGCGGCGGTGGACGAAGCGGTGCGTTGCGTGCGCGCGTGCGGTACCGAGCGAGCAACCGGGCTGGTCAACGCCGTCCTGCGCCGCCTGGCGGCACAACACCAGCAGATCGCCTTGCCCGCCCTGGCGGACGATCCCCTTGGCAACCTGATCCACGCCCTGTCCATGCCGATGTGGATCGCGGCGCGCTGGATCGAAGCCTACGGCCCCGAAGAAGCGGCGGCCCTCGCGGCCGCCTGCAATCAGGCGCCGCCGCTTTCGGTGCGCGTGAATCCCCATCAGGGCACGCGCGCCGAGCTGCTGGAGGAACTGCGCCCGCGCTTCCCCGACGCACGTCCGTGTGCATACGCGCGGGCTGGGCTGGTGCTGGGTCGGCGCGGCAATCCGGCCCTCGACCGGGCGTTCCTGGCCGGGCGCTTCACCGTGCAGGATGAGGCGGCGCAGCTCGTGGTGGACCTGCTCGACCCGCAGCCGGGCGAGCGCGTGCTCGACGTCTGCGCGGCGCCCGGCGGCAAGACGACGGCCATCGCCGAGCGCGTGGGCAGGACCGGCAGTGTTCTCGCGCTGGACCGCAACGCGCGGCGCCTCGAGCTGGTGCGGCGCAGCGCGCGACGCCTGCAGCTCGACCGGATCGAGTGCGCCGTGCGGGACGCAACGCAGAGCTTCGGGCATCTGGTCGAGGAGCGCGGCTTCGACCGCGTGCTCGTGGACGCGCCCTGCTCCGGCCTCGGCACGCTGCGCCGCAACCCGGACGCCCGTTGGCGGGTGCGCAGCTCCGATCCCGCGCGGCTCGCCGAGATCCAGATCGCGATCCTGCGCAACGCGGCCGCGACGTTGGGAGCGGGGGGCGTGCTCGTCTACAGTACGTGCACGCTGACCCGCGAGGAGAACGAGGGCGTGATCGAAGCGTTCCTGCGCAGCGCGACCTCCTTTGTGCTGGCATCGCGCCTCGAGGCGCCGTTCGAGGTGCGCGAGCTCGTCGCCGAGGACGGATTCATGCGCTGCCTCCCGCACCGACACGACACGGACGGCTTCTTCGCCGCCCGCCTGGAGAAGCGCGGATGAAGCCCCGCGCGCTGCGCATCGCGCCCTCGATCCTGGCGGCGGACTTCGGCGCGCTGCGGGACGAGCTCGCGAGCGTCGAAGCCGGCGGCGCCGATTGGATCCACGTCGACGTAATGGACGGCCGCTTCGTGCCGAACATCACGATCGGACCGCTCGTCGTCGAGGCCGTGCGGCGCTGCACCTCGCTGCCCCTCGACGTGCACCTGATGATCGTCGAGCCCGAACGCTACGTGGAAGAGTTCGTCCGGGCGGGTGCGGCGACGCTGAGCATCCACGCCGAGACTTGCCCGCACCTGCACCG
The DNA here is from genome assembly GCA_029881215.1 of Myxococcales bacterium. GTDB lineage: Bacteria > Myxococcota_A > UBA9160 > UBA9160 > SMWR01 > JAOUNA01. Next base: position 2,045 of record JAOUNA010000372.1, read on the forward strand.
CAGCGTGGCAGATCCGCGA
>JAOUNA010000019.1 GCA_029881215.1 Myxococcales bacterium
CGCTCCCCGCCGCGCCCGGCGCGCCCGGCGCGCCGCTCGCGCCAGGGCCGGCGTCCGCCACGCGCCACCAGCGTCTGTGGAGCACGGCGCTGATCGCGAGTCTCGCAATCCTTTCGCTGCTGATCCAGCCCCCGCCACCCGCCGGCCGCGCCAAGGTCGGCATTCAGGAATTGTTCCCGACCGAGGTCGGGAGAGCGACTTCGACCGAGCTCGACGTGCCCTGGCGCTTCCTCGGACAGGCGATGTTTCGCGAATCGCTGAACCGCCGCTACGAGCGCCCCAACGCGCCGAAGGGCACCGAGGTGGAGCTCTTCATCGGGATCGGGGCGCGCGACGACACGAGCTTCAGCTCGCTGTCGACCAAGACCATCATGCCGGGTCCGGGCTGGGTGGAAGAGGATTGGAGTCGCGTGCCGTCCAGCTACGGCGACGCGAAGCTCGACGTGGTCGTGATCCGCGCGGGCACCGCCCGCCGGCTGGTCCATCGCTTTACGGCGGGCGAGCTGGGGCTCGGCGAGGAGACTCTGCGAGCGATCTTCGCGCTGGATGCCACGCCCTTTCGCAGCGCCCCGGATGAGGTGGTCGTGCGGCTGAGCACGCCGCTGCGCAACGGCAGCACCGCCGAGCGCAGGATGGCGAGCGCGCGGCTCACGTCCTTCACCCAGGCCCTCGACGCGCCCCTGCGCCAGCTGCTGAGCAACCCGCCCGGGGGTCGGCGCGGGACGGGCCCATCCAGCGCGGAGACCGATTCCGACCCCCAGACCGCGGAGCCCGAGGCAGCGGCTCGGCAATTCTGATAAGGTCGAAGATCGGATCCGGACCCACGATTGCGAGAGACCAAAGCCAATGCGTGAGCAGACGAAAACCCGACCGAAGACCGGGAGACGCTGGCCCCTCGTCGCGGCCGTCGCAGCCGCGCTGCTGCTGGCATCGCCGCTGCACGCGGAGCCCATCTGGCAGCGGGTCGTGGCGTACACCCTCGACGGGGTGTTCGTGCGTCCGCTGACCGTGGTGCAGATCGCCGTCGGCGCGGTGTTCTTCATTCCGGCCGCAGCGCTGTCCTATCCCGGTCCGGTGATCCGATCCGGGTCGTGGAACGAAGGCAAGACAACGGTCGACGAAGCCTGGGATGTCTTCGTGATCGAGCCTGTCGAGCGCGCTTTCGGCCGGCCGTTCGGATCCTTCTGACCGAGCTTCCGCAGCCGCACGCCCGGCGACCGGCGCGCGTGCTGCCACACGGCCGTCGCAAGCATCGACTCGGAACGCACGGCAGCAGCGCGGCCAGCCGGCCGGACTCTTCAGGAGGAACTCCGTTGCGCACGCGAAGCAGCGCCCTCTTGCAAGCCGCGCTCCTGGGGGCCGCGCTCGGCGTGCTCGGCCTCGGCTGCGCGCCGTCGCCCCGCAGCATCGAGTACGCCGCGAAGGGCGATCTCCCGGTCACGGCGGACGGACTGCATCGCATCCGCTCGACGCGCTTGAACGCCGTCTATCTGCGCCCCGGATCGAGCTTCGCCGGCTACGACCGGATCCTGTTCGATCCGGTCACGGTTTCGTACAAGCGCCCGCCACGCAAGCCGACCGCGGCGAACCGCGACCGCGGAAACTTCGCGCTGCCGCCCGCCGACATGGAGCGCATGAAGCAGCTGTTCCAGCAGGCCTTCGAAGCGGAGATCTCGAAGAGCGAAGTGTTCGCCCTTGCCGACGCGCCGGGTCCGAACGTGCTGCGCATCGCCGGCCACATCGTCGATCTCGTCGTCGACGCACCTCCGCAGCGGGGCAGCGAACGGAGCTTCGTGCTCAAGGCGGGCGAGATGACGCTCGTCCTGGACGTGCGCGACTCGGAGACCGGCGAGCCGCTCGCGCGCGTCGCGGACCGCCGCGCCGTGCAGCCGGCCTCGGGAGGGCCGGGCTCGCTCTACTACAGCACGGCTCCGCGGACGTGGGGCGAGGTCGAGCGCCGCTTCCGTCTCTGGGCTGCGATCCTGCGCGAGGGCCTCGACACGCTCAAGGATCTGCCCGACGTGCCCCAGCCCTGAGCCCGCGGGCGCGCGCCGTGCCCCACGCGGACCTCGCGGTGCGGCGCCCCACGATGCGAGGCGCCGCGTGAGTCCGAGAAGACAGCCGCGATGCCGTGCACGCCCGGGCCGAGTGCCCCGCCTCGCCGCCGGGCTCGCGTGGCTGTTCGCCGCGGGGGCGGCGGCCGAATCGCCGGCCGCGAGCCCCGCGCCCGGCGCGATCGAAACCGTCGTCGTGACGGCCAGCCACGACCCGCTGCCGCTGGAGTCGACACCCGGTAGTGTCGACATCATCTCTGCCGACGCGCTCGAGCGCGCCCGCTACGACGGCTTGCTCGAAGCGCTGCGACACCGCCCGGGCCTGCACGCCGATCAGCCAGCAGGCCGCGGCAGCCGCGGCTCCGTCTACGTGCGCGGCCTCGATCCGAACCACAGCGTGGTGCTGCTCGATGGCATCGCGCTCAACGACCCGACCAATGCGCGGGGCGGATCCTTCGACTTCTCCAGCCTGGACGATCTCGACGCGCTCGAGCGCGTCGAGATCGTGCGCGGCCCCGTCTCCGCGGTGCAGGGCTCCGACGCCCTGGCCGGCGCCATCCAGATGATCTCCCGCAGCGGCAAGGGCCCCGACCGCGCGCGCCTGGGCATGGCGGGCGGGCGCTACGGCTACTTCCGCGGCTTCGCGGGCGCGAGCGGAGAGCGGGGACCGTTCGACGCCGCCGTCGCGGGCTCCTACGTGGACGAGGGGCAGCCCGCGGACACCGGCGACTACCGCGGCGGAACCCTGCTGGCCGCGCTCGGCCTCGACCTGCCGCGCCGGGCGCGTCTGCGGGGCACGCTGCTGTACCGCGACGATCGCTCGGCCGCCTATCCGGAATTCAGCGGCGGCCCCGACCTGGCCGTGATCCGCGCCTTCGAGCGGCGTGCGGCGCGCGACGTGGCGGGCGGCCTGACATTCACGCAGCAGCCGATCGACTGGCTCGACACCACGCTCACGGGCTCGCTGGTTCGGCGCCGCGAAGACCGCAGCTCTCCGGGCATCGCGCCCGATCCCGCCGACCCGTTCGACCCGGGCATCCCGGCGGAGCCCGACTCGCGGGACTGGCTGCGGCGCGGTGCACTCGCGCTGCGCGGCACCGCGCGGGCGCCGCGCGGGATCGCGCTCAGCGCGGGCGGCGATGCGCGCTGGGAAACCGGGGAGTCGCGCGGTGCGCTGCTCCCGCCCCTCGGTGCGGGCCGCACGGATTTCACCCTGCAGCGGCGCATCGCGGGCACATTCGTCGAAGCGCGCTGGCGCTGCGCGTGCGGCGTGCTGCTTCTCGCCGGGGCGCGCGGCGATTTTCCCGAGGGCGAAGGCCCCGAGCTCACGCCGCGCGTGGCGGGCAGCGCCGACCTGCCGGGCCTGCCGCTGCGCGTTCACGCGAGCTGGGGCGAGGGGTTCAAGCTGCCGAGCTTCTACGCGCTCGGCAATCCCCTCGTCGGCAACGCCGCACTCACAGCCGAGCGCAGCCGCGGCTGGGACACCGGGCTGCACGCCGCGAGCGCGAGCGGACGCCTGGCGGCGAGCGCCACCTACTTCGATCTGCGCGTGCGCAATCTCATCGACTTCGACGTGACCAGCTTCCGGCTCGAGAACCTCGGCGAAGTGCGCTCGCGGGGGCTCGAGCTCGAGCTGGAAGCCGCGCTGTTCGAGGCCCTCGCGCTGCGCGGCCACACCACCTACGCCGACACCGTCGACGTGGAGACGGGGCAACGCCTGCGCAATCGACCCCGCTGGCGCGGCGGCTTCGCGCTCGACTGGGAACCCGTGCACAGCATCGCGCTGCACCTCGAAGCGCTCTTCGTGGGGCGCGTGCTCGACGCCTCGGTGCCGACGGGCCGCGGCACGGTCGTCGCGCTCGATGCCTACGCGCGCATCGATCTGGCGCTGCGCTGGTCGCCCCGCGCATGGCTCTCGCTGGATCTCGCCGTGGACAATCTCCTCGATGCCGAGTACGAGGAGGCGATCGGCTTTCCCGCGACCGGCATCCGCCCGCGCGCGGGCTTCACGCTGCGCCTGTGACGATGCAAGTCGTCGGCCGCGCGCAGCAGCACGGCGCGCTATTCTGGTCGCGCTCGTCATCCGCCCCCCGCGCGGAGCCCCGTGGACGTCAGCGTCGCCATCTGCACCTGGAACCGCGCCCGGCTGCTCGACCGCACGCTCGCCGAGCTGCGCGCACTGCGCGTGCCGGAAGGACTCGCGTGGGAGGTGCTCGTAGTCGACAACGCGTCGAGCGACGACACCGCCGCGATCGCGGCGCGCCACGCCGGCGCACTGCCCCTGCGCGCCGTGCGCGAGGCACAGCGCGGGCTGTCCCACGCGCGCAACCGCGCCATCCGCGAGGCGCGCGGCGCGCTGCTCGCGTGGACCGACGACGACGTGCTCGTGGCGCACGACTGGCTCGCGGCCTACACGCGGGCGGCACACGAGCTGCCGGACGCCGCCTTCTTCGGCGGCCCGATCCTGCCCGAGTTCGAAGCGAGCCCGCCGGCCTGGATCGAGGCGGCGCTGCCCGTCATCGGCTCGGCCTTCGCGCTGTGTGATTGGCGCGACGAACGCGCAGCGCTCGATGCAGGCCACCTGCCCTTCGGCGCCAATTTCGCCGTGCGCAGCGCCGTGCAACGCCGCTACCTCTTCGATCCCGAGCTGGGTCGTCGCGGCGGCGAGCTGCTATCGGGAGACGAGAACGAGGTGTTCCGGCGCATGTTGGCCGACGGCCACGCGGGCTGGTGGCTTCCGGAAGCGCGCGTGCGGCACCTCGTGACGCGCGATCGCATGACGCTCGAATACCTGCGCCGCTATTACCGCGGTATCGGCCGCAGCCATGTGCGCGCGCGCGGCCCGGCACCGGGACCCCGCTACGCGCGCATGCTCGAGTCGGCGGCGAAAGCGTGCCTCAAGGCCATGCGCTCCCGACTGCGGCGCCGTCTCGGCGTCTCGCCCGCCTGGCTCGAGGATCTGCGCGACGCGAACATCCACTGGGGACGTTTCGAAGCCCTGCGCGACGCGGAGCGGCGCGCCGCGAGCAGCGGCGATCGCGCGCGCGAAGCCGGAAGGCGCTGAGCCCTCGCCGCCGTGGGTCCATTGCGAGATCACCCGCGGGGCATTTGATTCACCGCTGGAAACTTCTTTCCGTCCCGGTGGAAGTTGCGTGCCTTCTTCCTGCCCAAACCGCGTCTCCCCATTTTTTATAACTCTTTTGTTTCTAGGTAGTTACAGATATCCGACTGAAATTTTCCAACTGGAACGGATCTTGCTCAGGTAGAGTGCGCTGTCGCCTCGTGTCTGTGGGAAGCGCGAGGTCGGGTTCTGGGGCTGCGGCTCCGGACCCGTACTACCAGGTCTTACTGGGAAGGGGAATTCGATGCGGATGCGGACTCTTCTCTGTGCTGTGGGCTCGGTGTTAGCCGCCCTCGTCGCCGTGCCGGGCGCTTCAGTCGCAGCCACGATGCTGCAGCTGAGCGACTTCAGCAGCGATACGACGCCGGCGAGCGACCTCACGGCGCTGCTCGTGCTCGATGTGTCGGGGAGCACCCTGACCGTCAATCTGACCAATCAGACGAGCCCGGGCTACAACATCAACCAGCTCTTCTTCAGCGCCTCCGCCGACGTGACGAGCATCATGCTGACGGGAGCGTCGGGGAGCCAGGACGGCAACAACCTGGCCGCATGGACCCTCTACAGCAGCGGGAACGCCACGAAGTCGGATGGCTTCGGCAAGTTCGACTTCGCGCTCAAGGACGGCGTGAACGGCGACGCGAGCACCGTCAAGCCGGGCGAGGTACAGAGCTTCACGCTGTCGATCGTGTGCGCGATGGGCGCCACCTGCGACGCCTCGGACTTCGGCCTGGAGCTGAGCACCGGCGCGGGCGGCAACGGCAAGCAGGTGTACGCCGCGGCCAAGTTCGTGTCGGGCCCGATGGGTGACAGTGCCTTTGGCGGCACGATCACCATCGTTCCCGAGCCGGGCACCGCCCTGCTGCTGGGGCTCGGCATCACGGCGCTCGCGCTGCGACGCCGACGGATCGAAAACTGAGGAGAGCGAAGAACCCACCCTGCGCGCAGCTGTTGGGCTGAGCGCAAGGGAGTTCGAGCACGCCCCGGTCCGCACGCATCGCGGATCGGGGCGTGGCGTTTGCAGCGGCGCACAGCGCGGAATGTCCTCGAGCGCGGCTCCGCTAGACCGCGACCAGGCTGCGCGGCAGCTCCGAGAGCACCTCGATGCCGTCGGGCGTGACGAGCAGCGTCTCGATATAGGCGGCGCCGTTTCCGCCCGACCAGCCCGCCCGCACGTCGAACTGATTCTCGAAGTTCACGACGACGCCGGGCTCGAGGCTCCGATCCGGAGCTCCGTGGAGCGGGGCCAGCCAGTGCCGCCCACACCAGTCCGGGGGCGTGGCGATGCCGAGCGCGTAGCCGCCGATCCACCACACGTGCGGCCTCAGGCCCGCCGCGTCGACGTAGGCATCGGCCACCTCCTGGAGCCGGCTCAGGGGCTCGCCGAGACGCACGGCCGCTCGAATCGCGTCGACGCAGCCCGCGGCGCGCTCCATCAGCTCGCTCCAGCGCGGATCCGCCGGGCCCAGCGAGAAGGTCCGATTCAGGTTGACGTGGTAGCGGTGAACGCACGCGCAGAAATCGATGAAGACGAGCTCCCCGGCCCGCACCTCCCGTTCGGTCGCCGGGCCGTGGTGCGTGCCCGAGCGCGGACCCGAGCCGATCATGTTGCGGATGGCGGGGGCGCCCCCGCCCGCGCGCAGCATCCGCTCCATGAGGATCGCGTCGAGCTCCGACTCGCGGATGCCGGGGCGGAGCGCGTCGCGGGCCGCGGCCATGGCCTCGTCCGCGATCCGCGCCGCGCGCCGCATGTGCGCGATCTCGCGCGGCGTCTTGACCAGGCGGATCTCCTCGAGGAAGTGCGATCCGTCGCACACCTCGGCTCCCGTCCCGCGCAGCCCCTGCGCGAGCCGCTCCATCAGTGTGGCGTGCGGTGCGTAGCCCCAGCGCTCCAGCGCGATGCGCCCCCGGCCCAGCCCGCGCGCGGCGCACGCCTCGACCAGCGTGCGCACGGCCTCCCGCTCGTCGTCTTCGTTCTCGAACCACACCACCTCGCGGATCTCCGGCGTGGTGGCGATCAGCGTGGCGTGGCTCCTGCCGTCGAAGAAGAGCGTCTCCTCCGCGTCTGCGCGCACGAGCACGCCGGTGAGGCAGCGCAGGTGGTGCCACACCATGTCGTAGCCGGTCAGGTAGATGAGATGCGCGGGTGTGGTCACGTAGAGCGCGTCGCAGCCCGCGCCCGCCAGCGCCCGGCGCAGCGCGCGCCGGCGCTCCGCGTACTCCTGCGGCGGAAAGGCCTGCGGCCAGTCGATCGGCGCGCCGAGGTCCACGGCGGCTAGCGCTCGGCGCTGTCCGCGCTCGACGCGATCTCGACGCGCTGGCCGTCGCGCTCGGGCGCGCTGCCCACCACGACCTGCTCGCCGCCGCGCAGCCCGCCGCGCAGCACGACGCGCTCGCGCAGGGTGTCGGCCACCTCGACGCTCGCGCGGCGCGCGCGTCCGTCCTCGACGACCCACACGAACGAGCGCCCGTCGGCATCCCGGCGCAGCGCAGCGCGCGGCACGACCGCGCTCGGCAGCGCGTCTGCTCCGGCAGATCGATCCGCGTGCAGCTCGGTCAGGAACGTGACGCGCACGCTCATGTCCGGAAGCAGCCGCGCGTCGGGCGCGAGCACGCGCACCGCCACCTTGCGCGTGCCCTTCTGGCGATCGATCTGGGGCGCGAGCTTCACGACGCGCGCCGCATAGTGCGCGTCTGGAAAGGCGTCCGGGATCACCTCCGCCGCCTGATCCAGCGCGACGCGCGGCAGATCGGCCTCGTTCACGTCGAGCTCCGCGCGAATCTCGTCGAGGTTGGCCAAGCGCAGCAGATCTCCCGAGCCGGAGAAGCCGCCGGGTACTGCCACCTCTCCGGGCTGCTTGAAGATCTCGAGCACCACGCCGTCGGTGGGCGCGCGGATCACCGTGTCCTGGAAATCGATGCGCGCGCGTTCCAGCGAGGCGTCGAGCTCCTCGACGCTCGCGCGCGCCACGCGCGCCTCGCTCTCCTTGCGGTCGAGCGCGTCGCGCGATGCCACGCCGTCCGCGAAGAGCTGCTTTGCGCGGCGCAGCTCACTCTCGGCGAGGCTCGCGCGCGCGCGCGACGACGCGAGCGCGGCCGTGAGCTGATCCACCACGGCGCCGTAGGGGCCCGCGTCGAGCTGTACCAACGGGTCACCGCGGGAGACGCGGTCGCCCTCCTCGACGAGATAGCGCTCGATGCGCCCCGAGATGCGCGAGCCGATGGCGATGAAGGGCTGCGCCGGCACCAGATAGCCGGATCCGGAGAGCACCGGGATCGGCCTGCGCGCGGCCTCCGCGAAGGGCTCCGCGCGGACCACCTCCACGACGAGGGTGCCTGCGGCCAGCAGGCGCCACAGCGCGACGCCCGCCAGAACCAGCACCACGCCGAGCAGTGCCCAGCGCAGCGGACGCCCGCCCCAGCGGCGCGTGCCGGGCGCGCGATCCCCCCCCGCATCCCGCGGCAGGCGGAGCGCCGCCAGATCCTCGCGCAGCGGCCGGACGGAGGCGCCCTCCGCGTCGCTTCCGTGCACCTCCGAGCCCTCCCGCTGTCTGTCGACCGCCTCGCTCATGCCCCGATCCTGCGCAGCGCGTCGATCGGCCGCAGCCCGGCCGCCCGCCAGGCCGGCCCGATGCCCCCGCAGGCGCCGATGGCGAGCGCCATGCCCAGCGCCACGAGCAGATCCGAGGCCGTCACGTGCAGCTCCACCACATTGTTGGTGAAGGTAGCGGCTCCGAAGGCAACGCCGCCGAGCCAGCTGCGCAGCAGCGCCGCGAGCGCGAGCGAGGCGAGCGCGCCCAGGACGAATCCCAAGCCACCGAGCAGCAGCGCCTCTACTTCGAAGCTGCGCAGGATATCGCGCCTCGAGAAGCCGAGGGCGCGCAATGTGCCGATCTCGCGGGTGCGGGACGCGACCGACGCATAGAGCGTATTCGCGGCGCCGAAGCCGGCTCCCAGGCCCGCGAGCACCGCGATCCCCACCACCAGGATGTAGAGCGCGTCCGCGGATTCCGCCTGCTCCGCGTAGTAGAGCGTCTCGCGCTTGGCCTCGAGGGCGTAGCGCGGGTCGGACCCGATGCGCTCCACGAGCTGCGCGAGGCCTGCCTCGGAGCTCGCGCGCAGCCGCACGCCCGAGTAGGGCATGGACCTGCGCGCATCCCGCGCCACCTCGCGCACATCCGCCCAGATCTCGCTCTCGAAGGACGAGCCGTCTGCCGCGAGCACGCCCACGACCACCCAGGTGCCGCGTCCGAAGCGCAGTGTGCCGCCCAGCCGCGCGCCCTCGTAACGACCCAGCAGCGCGCGGCCGATCACCACCTCGCCCAGGCTCGGCTCGAACATGCGCCCTGCCTCGATGCGCACACCGCGCTGCACCGACAGCGCGACCGATTCCACGCCGCGCACCAGCACGTTCTCGCGGCCTCCATCGATCTTGTAGAGAAAGGGCTGGATCACGAGCTGCGCCGAGGCCAATGGCGTGCCTTCGGCGTCGCGCCCCACGCCGTCCAGGAAGCGGAGCCACTGGTAGGCCTCGCGCGAGATCTGGCTGGCGCCGTCGTTGTCGGATCCCTTGCGCAGCACCACCAGGTTGCGCGGATCGCCGCTCCCCACCAGCGTGTGCTTGAGGCTCGAGATCAGGCCGAGCAGCAGGGTGCAGGCGACCACCACCAACGCCACGACCCCCGCCGTCAGCAGCGTGCGCCCCGGCCGCGCGGCGATGTTGCGCAGCGAGTAGGCGAGCGGTAGCGCCACGGGATCAGAAGACCTCGCGCAGTGCGTCGGCCACGGATCTGCGCGCCGCGCCCCAGGCCGGCACCACGCCGGCGACCACGCCCACGCCGACCGCCAGCGCCAGGCCCTGCAGCACCACGCCCGCATCGACGCGGAAGCCGCCGAGCGGGCCCAGCTGCGGCACGCGCCCCGCGGTTTCCTGCAGCACGGTCGAAACCGAGAACGCGAGCGCCACCCCGGCGAAGCCCGCCAGCACCGCCAGCACCAGGGTCTCGGCGAGCAGCAGCGCGAACAGACGCGCCCGGCCAAAGCCCAGGGCCTTGAGCAGCGCGATCTCCGCCGCGCGCTCCCGGATGGACAGCGACGCGGTGTTCGCCGCGATGAAGACGATGCAGACCGCCACCAACAGCGTGACGGCGAGCAGGACATCGAGCAGACCTTCCAGCGAGCCCAGGAAGCTCGCGTAGAAATTCGTCTCGGTCTGCGCCGTGGTGGGACTGTCGGTGCGCCGCGTCAGATCGTCGATCGCCTCGAGCACGGGGCGCACGTCCGCCGGCGTCGCGGCGCGCACCCAGATGAGACCGGCCGTGCCGAGCCCCCCCCGCCCCTGGGCCTGCATCGCCTGATCCAGATACTCACGCTGCACCCAGACGACCGGATTTCCCTCGCGCGGAATCTCTCCCACGATGCGCAGGTCGAGCGCCACGTTCCACACGTTGCTGCGCAGCGTGATGCGCTGCCCGATCTTCCAGCCGTATTGCTCGAGCGTGGCGCTTCCGACCAGCGTCCCGTCGCGATAGCGGCGAAAGTCATTCAGCGCGTTCTCGGCAATCGCGTAATCGGGATACACGCCGCCCACCCGATCGGCCTCCACCGCGAAGCTTGGAAACGAGATGCGCCCCGCCTCCTCGAACGAGCCCCCGAACCACACCACGGCCATCGCATCGGCGACGCCCGGCAGCCCGCGGATGCGTCGCGCCAGCGAATAGGGCAACGAGTAGACCAGGCCCGCCTGGTTCACGACCGAGAGGCGCGTGTTGCTGGCGGCGCGGGCCAGCAGGCGATCCAGGCCCGCGGGCATCGTCAACAGCAGGCACACCAACAGGGTTGCGAGCGCCACCGCGCCGGCGGTCAGCGCGGTGCGCAGCCGATTGCGGCCGAGATTCGCGCGCACCAGATCGAACGCGGTCACGCGCCCTCCCGCGTCGGAGTCGGGTCCGCGCCGCGCGGCTGCGTGGGAACGCGAATGCCGAGCGCCGATTCGAGCGCGCGCCCCGCCCGTGCCGCCTCTTCTCCGTGCAGCAGGCGCCCCTTGTCGATGTGGAAGACCTGATCCACGAAGCGCATGGCGCGCGGGTCGTGGGTGACCATGACGACGGTCTTGCCCATCTCCTGGCGCAGCGAGCGCAGCAGCGAGAGCACGACCTCGGCGCCCCCCGCGTCGAGATCCCCCGTAGGCTCGTCGGCCACGATCAGATCGGGATCGGTCACGAGTGCGCGCGCCACGGCAACGCGCTGCTGCTCGCCCCCCGAGAGCGCGCCCGGCTTGTGCTCCATGCGATCCTCGAGGCCGGCGATGCGCAGCGCCAGCTCGGCGCGCTCGCGCCGCTCGCCGCGCGAGAGCCGGAACAGGAGCAGCGGCAGCTCCACGTTCTCGCGCGCCGACAGCACCGGCATGAGGTTGAAGAACTGGAACACCAGGCCGACGTGGCGCGCGCGCCAGCGCGCGAGCGCGTCCTCCGAGAGGTGATCCAGTCGCAGCCCGCCCACCACGACCTCGCCGCGGGTCGGCCGATCGATGCCCGAGATCAGATTGAGCAGCGTCGACTTGCCCGAGCCCGAGGGGCCCATGATGGCCACGAAGCGCCCGGCCTCGATCTGGAGCGTGGTGCCGTCCAGCGCGTGGACCTCGGAGGGGCCGCGGCGGTAGCTGCGGGCCACATGGCGCAGGGAGATCAGCGGCTGACTCGGGGACACGACTGCCTCGCGGCTCTGCATCGCGGACCTGCGGCACCGCTGACTGCGCGGCCCGATCCCATGCACTCCGCCCATCGCGCGCAGAGTAGCCGGATCGACGGCGTCGAGCCGCCCGCAGGCGCGCGCGGCGCGCGCCTGCATTTCGCGTGTGTCTGCTCAGCGCGGCGGGATGCGTCCGTCCATGTCGGGAATGACGAAGCCCGGATCGACGCGGCACGGGCCCTGGACGAGGCCGTTGGCTTCCAGGAACAGACACGTGCCCTGGATGCTCGCCGCGCTCGGCTGCGACCCGCCGCCGACCCAGCCGCGCAGCGACTCCCAGCTCGCCACGACCTCGCCCTGGGTGAAGCCGCAGTGACTCGGCCCGCTCTCGATCGCGATGGCCGTGGTCAGATTCGACGCGGGAACCACGGATGCGAACTCGCTCTCGTTCTCGACGATGACGAGACCGTCCTTGTCCGTGTGGAGCGACACGATCTTCACGTCGCCCACGGCTCCGCTCGGCGTGTAGTTCCGCGCCAGACGATTCGCGGCGCCCGGGTTGGGCGTCACGCGCTCGATCGTGGCGTCGATGCCCGGGTCCCGATAGGTGACACCGACGTTGGTGACGCCCACCTTGCCGTTCAGCTTGCCCCTGCCGTGGACGAGATTCTGGAGCCCGCTGGTGGCGAATCCCATATCCGTCAGCACGAAGCTCGGCGGCAGCTGTGTCGAGTTCAGGTAGCGGCCGAAGCGCACCAGGGCCTGCTGGGGATCGGAGGTGCCGAAGGGCACGCCGAAGCAGGCGTTGACCGCGAGCACCAGGCGCAGCTGAATGAGGTCGAAGTCCGCGGGCAATCCTTCGGCGCCGCCGGGCAGAAAGGCCCCGGGCACGTCGGCGCAGAGCGCGTCGTAGGTGAGCCGCACGTCGGTTCCGCCGTCCCAGTTGCGGCTGCCGCCGACCGCGCCGCACAGGGTCATCGCCCCGGTCACGTTGCCGAGGTCCCCCTTCTCGACCGCAGCGACGGTCACGATGCCCCCGAGCGAGGCACCGGTGACGATGATCTCGGCGGGCTCGCCGAAGTTGGCCCGGAACACGTCGACCATCGCGCGCAGATCGTTGTTCGTCTGGAAGACCGCCCAGCCGGTCTGCTTGTAGCTCGAGGCGGCCACGGCGTAGCCCTGTGAGAGCTGCAGCGCCGCCAGGGGCCCGAGGTCGCTGACGGGTCCGATCGGACTGAGGCTGAAGCCGTGGTTCCAGAGGACGAGGTTTCCGTTCCAGGGAACCGGATCCGTCTCGTCGGGCACCACGATCCGGAAGAACGCGCCGCCCGAGAAGCCGGTGAGCTCCGTAACGGAGCGCGCCATGCCCGGCAGGATCGACAAGCACGCGAAAAGCACGAGCGTGATCAGGGTTCGCTGCATCGGAACACCCTCCCCTATGCACCCTTTGGCGTCTGCATCCTACAAGCGATGCTTCGACGGTTTCCGGATCCCTGCGACCCGATCTCCGGCGTGCCGCCCCTCGGCGCATCGCCGTGCACCATGATCGACCGCAGCGGGCCCGGTGCGTCACAGAGCCCTGTTGCCCAGGCCCTGTGCAGCATCTCATTCGACACGCCGCCCGTCGGAAAGTCAAGGCGAAATGCCCCCCGCTCAGGGGAACACGGTACTTTCCAACAGGTAGAATCCGCGTTCGTCCTTGCGGATCTCCTGACCGTGCGTCAGGGATTCAGCCCGGCGCCGGGCGTAGAAGGCGCGCTCGAGCAGCAGGCTGCGCTCGTAGAGGGTCTGCAGATCGAGCCAGACCTGTGCGTCGTCGGGCGAAAGCTCCGCGGCGCGCTCGAGGTGCAGCAGGGCGCGTTCGTAATCCTCGGCGAGGATCAGGAAGCGGCCGTAGTTCGAGCGCGGCACCGCGTCGTCAGGATCGGCGGCGACGGCGCGTTCGAAGAAATCGACGGCGCCCAACACCTCGCCGCGCCTCCAGGCATCGAGGGCCAGCGCGTCGAGGGTGCGCGCCGATTCCCTCTCTGCATCCGGCTCGCTGCTGCGCGGGGCGGGGCTCGGCAGCACGCGGTCCGGCAGCTCCTCGAGGGACAGGCGCTGCTTCGAGAGCGTCCACACCCGCTCGCCTTCTTCGTCGCTGCGCACCACGTGCTCCACGGACTCGCCCATGGGCACGTAGCCCGGCATCGCCGGCTCCGGCGAACGCGCGCGCAGTCCGATCCACAGGAGCAGCGCGCCCGCGACGACCAACGCGCCCGTCAGGCACCTGCCGCAGCGCGCGCGCTTCATTCGACCCGCCGGACCGCGCGCAGTGCGCGGGCGCCGACGCCGCAGAACGCCGCGCACGTGGCCCCCCAGAAGCCCAGCGGGAGCGACGGGATCGGCGACGCGGGCGGTGCGGTGAACGCCAGATCCACCGGGCCGTCGAGGCCACCGCTGTTCGCCGCGACGAAGCTCGACACGAAGGCGCCGCTCGCCCCGTCGTACTCGAGGACCTCGTGGGTCCCCAGGCTCGCCACGAAGAGATTTCCGTTCGGGCCGAAGGCGAGACCGGCGGGCGCATCGAGCCCGCCGGAGCCCGGCGTGACGAACGGCGCGAGCGGCGCGCCGCTCCCGGCGTCGAACGCGCGCACTTCGTCGCTCCCGGCAAAGCTCACGTAGAGGGTGTCTCCGCGAAACAGCACGTCGACCGGGCTCACCCCGCCGTTCGCGGCCGCCACGAACGGCGCGACGAACGCTCCGCTGGCGCCGTCGTACTCGAGGATCTCGTTCGTGCCCCGACTGGCGACGAAGAGATTTCCGTTCGGCCCGAACGCCAGACCCTGCGGAAAGAAGAGCCCACCCGCTCCACTCAGAACGAAGAACCCCAACGGGTCTCCGCTCGACGCATCGAAGCGGTGCACCGCGTTGGAGAACTGGCAGCTCACGTAGAGATGTCCGTCGGCACCGAACACCGCGTCGTACGGTGCGTCCAGCGAGGATGGGCACGCGTCGAAGAACTGCCGCACGACACCGCCGCCCCGCACATCGTACTCGATGAGGTCGTTGTTCAGGCTGCTCGCCACCACCAGGGTTTCGCTCGGCGAGAGCGTCAGTCCGCGATCGACGGGAGGCGAGATGCCGCGCGCCTCCACGCCCGTTGCGCGTCCCGCCGCGTCGAAGTAGACGACGGCGTTCGCCGCCAGGCTGGCCACGAGCAGGGTGCTCCCGCTCCAAACCGCGCTGCCCGCGTCCTGCAGCGGGCTGCCCGCGGAGGGCACGAGCTGGGAGACCGCAAGGGTTGCGAGATCCACACGCACCACCTGGTTCGAGAATTCTCCCGAAACACTGAGCGCGCCATCCGGCGCGAGCGCCAGACCCGCCGGGCCGTCCACGCCCGCGGCGGCCTCGAGGACGACGCGCTGGAGCGTCCACGCGCCCCCCGCGAACACGTACTCGAGCACGCGATCGGAGCCGGTCTCCGCCACCAGCAGGTCGCCCGGCGCGCGAAACAGCAGCGCGCCCGGTGCGCTGAGACCGCCGAACTGCACCGCACCGCTGCCGCCCGACGCGGGAAAGCGCACGATGCGACCGCCGAGCGCGTCGCTCGCGTACACGTCTGCTCCGTCCAGCGCCACGTGCGCGAACTCCGCCGAGGCCTCGATGCCGACCGTCGTCACCGCGCCCGACGCAATGCGGAGGCGTTTGACCGCGTCGCGCGTCACGCTGAGGCCGTCCGCCAGATCGACGAAGTAGAGGAAGTCTCCGGCCGCGTCGAAGGCGGCCCCGCCGGGCTGCAGCAGACCGCTCGCGACCGCGGGGCCGAGGGCCTGCCCGGTCGCCGTCTCGTAGCGCCAGATCTCTCCGCTGCCCGCGCTCGACACGTAGAGGGACCCGGCGCCCGGGCGCAGCGCGATGCCCGCCGGGATCCGGAAGCCCTCGGTCACGGGCTCGACGAAGACGTCGAGGAAGGATCCGTTCGCCTCGTCGTAGCGCAGGATCTTCTGGTTGTTCTGGCTCACCACGACCAGGCCGTCCGCCGTCGCGGATGAACTCGAGGCCAGCGCCAGGGCGCCGAGCCAGCGCACGAGGGAGGATTGCCGCCGGCGTCTCCGGGCGACGCGGGCACGGGGGGGCCGAGTTCGCATCGCCGATCAGCCTATGCGACGCGCCGCCACGTTGTAAAGCGGCCCCACCGAGAGCTCGCCGCGGATGGATTCGACGCAGGGGGCCGCGAGCAAGGCCCCGAGGGCGCTACGCTCGCGGCACAGCGAAGCGATCGGCGCTCGCGAGGGATCCCCACGCGCTGACCTGGCCGAGCGCCGACTTTGCGGTCGGTTCGGAGCCGCCACCGGATGCCGCACGAGGCCCTCGGCGCGAGCGAATGCAGTAGAAAAGGAGAAGACATGGCCGACGATGCAATGCGAGCCGAGCTCGAGCGGCTGCGCGCCGAGAACGAGGCGCTGAAGGCCCGCCAGACTCGCGAGCTGCGCTTGAAGATCAGCGAGAAAGGCGCCGTCTCCCTCTACGGCATCCGCCGATTCCCGGTGACCTTCTATGCGGACGAGTGGGAGCGCATCCTCGGCATGCAGGACGAGATCCGCGGCTTCATCCGCGAGCACGACAGCGAGCTGAAGCGCAGATAGGGGCTGCGCGACGCGCTGACAGATCTCGACTAAGCTCCGCGGGTCGCCATCACGCCAGTCTGGCGGCACGCCCGGTGCAACACGGGGGGAGATCCGCCTTGACGCACCGCCGCTCGCGGCCCGCCGCCATGCTTGCCGTGGCGCTTTGCCTGGGAGGCCCGGGCGTGACGCGCGCGCAGACCGAGACGGAGCCGAGCGTGGCGCTCCCCGCGCCGCGCCGGGAGGGCGAGATCTCCGTCGAGAACGCGCTCGCGCAGCGCCGCTCGATCCGCACCTTCCGGAACGAGCCGCTGCCGCTGGCTGCCGTGTCCCAGCTTCTGTGGGCCGCGCAGGGCATCACGCACGGCGACGGGCTGCGCACCGCGCCCTCCGCCGGCGCGCTGTATCCCCTCGAGCTCTACCTGGTGGCAGGCGCGGTCGCCGATCTCGCGCCCGGGGTCTACCGCTACGAGCCGCAGAGGCATCGCGTGCGGCCGCATCTGGCGGGCGATCTGCGCAGCCAGCTCGCGGCGAGCGCCCTCGAGCAGCACTGGGTGGCCGAGGCGCCCGCCGTGCTGGTGCTCGCCGCGGTATACGACCGCACCGCGCACAAGTACGGCGCGCGAGCGCCGCGTTACGTGCACATGGAAGTGGGGCACGCCGCCCAGAACGTCTACCTGCAGGCTGCGGCCCTCGACCTCGGCACCACCCTGGTGGGCGCCTTCCACGACGAGCACCTCACACGGGTGCTGCGACTGCCGAGCGGCGTCGAGCCCCTCGGCCTCATGCCCGTCGGCAGGCCCCGCTGAGACCGGGATCTGGCGAGAGCTCCGGCTCGTCCGCACCCGGGAAGCCGGAGTCGCGCGGGGGGGCGGATCGCGTCGGAGGAATGTCCCAGCGTTGGCACACTGCCTCTCGCGCAAGCATCGGTGTCTTCCCGGCGCTCCGCCTTGCGCCGAGCGTGCAGGCCGGACCCGCGTTGTTCCAGGCAGCGTTCATCGTGGACGCGTCCGGCGGCGAGGTGATGAAGGGGAAGCACTCTTTCTTCTGCCCTCGCGTGGTCACGCCTCGGCCCCCGGGCGCCGCCGGATGCGCTGCATACCAGCCGCGGTCGCCCGCGCCAGGGAATGTGACGCGGTGCGGCTTCCCGCGCCGGGCACGGGTATGCTCGCGGCGCTGCGAAGGGTGAGCCGGCGGCGCGCCCGGCGACGGGCGGCGCGCCTCGGCCCCAATTGGAACGCGACTACCGCTCGCGCCAGAGAGGCGCCCAGAGGATCCAGCAGCAACCGAGCACGCCGAGTCGGTCCATGGCGCGGCCGAGGCCCCGAGAGTAGAAGAATGACGCGGAGGATGCGCGGGGTGGGCAGGATGGCCGAGGCCATTTTCGTGGAGCGGACGTGAGCGCGCGCCGCAATTACGCCGACTCCCACCCGATCCTGCGCGTCAGCGCGAAGCGCTTCGCCGCCTCGCCGTTCCTGGAGCGCTATGCGACCGACGGCGCCGTGTTCGGTGTATACAACGGCCGCCTGTATCCGCTCTCGCTCGGGGACGATCCGGTCGAGGGCTACTGGCGACTGCGGCGGCAGGCTGCGCTGTTCGATGTGCCGGAGCGGCCGATCCAGATTGCGGGGCGGGACGCCGAGCGGCTGCTCGACCTCGTGCTCACGCGCGACGTGCGCAAGCTCGCGCCCGGCCGCGCGCGGTACGCCATCGCCTGCAACGAGCGCGGAGGCATCCTCATGGACGGCGTGCTGATGCGCTTCTCCGCCGACCGCTTCTGGTACGTGCTCGCCGACGGGGAGCTCCTCGGCTGGCTCGAGGCGCACGCGCGCGGCATGGACGTGGCCATCACCGACCCGGGCTCGTGGGTGGCTCAGGTCCAGGGACCCGCTGCGCTGGCCGTGCTGCACGACGCCTGCGACGCAGGGCGACCGGATCCGTTCGCGTTCTTCGCGGTGGCCGAAGCTCGCATGGGCGGGCAGACGGTCGTGATCTCGCGCACCGGCTGGTCCGGCGAGCTCGGCTTCGAGGTCTACACGAGGCCCGGCGTCGACGGCGCGGCGCTCTGGGACCATCTGCTCGCGGCCGGAGCGCCCCACGGCCTGGCCGCGCAGAGTCTCGAGTCGCTGGGCATCCGCAGGATCGAGGCGGGCATCCTCGACAATGGGACGGACGTCGATCCGAGCATGACCCCGTTCGAGGCCGGGCTCGGCCGCTTCGTCGATCTCGGCAAGCCAGATTTCCTCGGGCGCGCAGCGCTCGCGGGCGCCGACCGGCGTCCGCTGCTGTTTGGCATCTCCAGTGCGTCGGCCCTCCCGGTTCCGGGAAGCGAGGTGCGGGACGCGGACGGGGTCGTCGGCCGCGTCACCGCCGGGGCGTGGTCCCCCTTCCTCGAGCGCGGCATCGGGTATGCGCGCATGGACCGGCCGCGCGAGTGGGCCGGAGCCGAGGTCTGCCTCGGCGAGGCGGGAGAGCCCGCCGAGCTCGTCGCGCTGCCTTTCTACGACCCCGAGCGCGCGATCCCGCGCGGCGCAGCGCCGTGAGCGCGCCCGGCGCGATCGGGATCGCGGAATCCGCAAACCCGTCCAACGCTCGGAAAAGAATGGTGACCCGGGCGGGATTCGAACCCACGACCCCGTGCTCCGGAGGCACGTGCTCTATCCAGCTGAGCTACCGGGCCACGCGTGGTGGGACGTACTGGGCTCGAACCAGTGACCTCTGCGGTGTGAACACAGCGCTCTACCAACTGAGCTAACGTCCCGACCAGAAATCGTTTTGTAGGCAAGCGCGGGCACGGGCGCAAGCATCGCGCAGGGCGTCGCGCCGCGAACCGTTTCCGCCCGCGGGGTCGCGCTCAGCGCGCGCCGCGCGCGCGCTCCAGCGTCGCTCCCACGAAGGCGACGAAGAGCGGGTGCGGCCGGAACGGCGTGGACGCGAACTCCGGATGGAACTGGCAGCCCAGGAACCACGGGTGATCGGCCACCTCGATGATCTCCACGAGGCGCCCGTCGGGCGAGGTTCCGGAGAGCGTGAGCCCGGCCTGGGAGAGTCGATCGCGATAGTCCGGATTGAATTCGTAGCGGTGACGGTGCCGCTCCGAGATCTTCTCCTCGCCGTAGGCCTCGAAGGCCTTCGTCCCCGGGCGCAGCACGCAGGGCCACGCGCCGAGCCGCATGGTCGCGCCCTTGGCGTCGATCTCGCGCTGCTCGGGCAGCAGATCGATGACCGCGTGCGGCGTCTGCGCGTCCACCTCGCGTGAGTTCGCGTTCGCCAGGCCCGCCACGTGGCGCGCGTACTCGATCACCGCGAGCTGCATGCCGTAGCAGATGCCGAAGTACGGGATGCGGCGCTCGCGCGCGTACTGGATCGCGAGAATCTTGCCCTCCGCGCCGCGGCTGCCGAAGCCGTGGGGCACCAGGATGCCGTCCGCGTGGGCCAGCGGCGCGACCTCGTCGAGCGTCTCGGAATCCACGTACTCGATGTTCACCCGCGACTTGTGCGCGAAGCCGCCGTGGAACAGGGCCTCATTCAGGCTCTTGTACGACTCGGTGAGCTCGACGTACTTGCCCACCATCGCGATCGTCACCTCGGTCTCGGGGTGGGTCGCGCGCTGGACGAGGTCCTCCCAGACCGAGAGATCCGGGCGTCCGGTCCAGATGTTGAGCACCTGGGTGATCTTCTCGTCGACGCCTTCCTTGTGCAGGATGAGAGGGACCTCGTAGATGCTGTCGACGTCCTTCGCGGTGATCACGGCGTCGTCGTCTACGTTGCAGAAGAGCGCGATCTTCTCCTTGACCGCCTTGGTGAGGAACCGGTCGGTCCGGCACAGAATGATGTCGGGCGCGATCCCGACCGTGCGCAGCTCCTTCACCGAGTGCTGCACGGGCTTGGTCTTGAGCTCGCCCGCGGTGCTCACGTACGGCACGAGCGCGATGTGCACGTAGCAGCTGTTGTCCCGGCCCACGTCGGCGCGCATCTGACGGATCGCCTCGAGGAAGGGCAGCGACTCGATGTCGCCCACGGTGCCGCCCACCTCGCAGAGCAGCACGTCCACACCCTCGGCGGCGCGCTGGATCGCGGCCTTGATCTCGTCGGTGACGTGGGGAATGACCTGGACGGTGCCACCCAGATAATCGCCGCGGCGCTCCTTCGCGAGCACCGTGTCGTAGATGCGGCCCGCGGTGACGTTGTTCAGCTTGCCCATGCGCGCGTGGCTGAAGCGCTCGTAGTGACCGAGATCGAGATCCGTCTCCGCACCGTCTTCCGTGACGTAGACCTCTCCGTGCTGGAAGGGATTCATCGTGCCGGGATCGACGTTCAGATACGGATCCAGTTTGAGGAAGGTGACGCGCAATCCGCGCGCCTCGAGCAGCGCCCCGATCGACGCGGACGCGAGTCCCTTGCCGAGGGACGAGAGCACGCCCCCGGTCACGAAGATGAACTTGGTCGGCCGTCTCGCCATGCGCGCCTCGCCTACCTCCCCGCTGCGAATCCCGCTCCTAACGCACGCACGCTTCGGTGCCCCCCAGCACGGCGTCCGCCACGCGGATCTCGTGGATCGGCACGAAGGGCCGCGGCAGCGCGTGCGCGGCGAAGAATCCGATCTCGAGCACTTCTTCCGGTGTCGTCGGCTCGCCGCGCGCACCGGCGATGCCCTCGAAGCACAAGTTGATCGCGTGGATCCGACTGCGATCTGCGTAGGCGATCACCTGCGTGCGCGGATCCGAGTAGACGCCCACGAGACGTCCCACATCGATCTCGTAGCCCGTCTCTTCGCGGACCTCGCGCTGCGTTGCATCGATCACGGATTCGCCGGGCTCGACGTAGCCCCCCGGCAGGCCCCAGAGCGCGTTGTCGCTGCGCCGCATCAGCAGAATCTCGTGCACGTTCTCGGGCCGCCGCACCACCGCCGATACGGAGACGCGCACCTCCGACGGATCGCTCGCGAAATACGCCGCCGTCATCGCGCGCGCCGCCGGCACGCAGCCGCGCTGCGGGGCCCGCGCCGATCGGGGCGCGGGCACGGAAGGAGCTGATTTTCCTGGGGCACCATCCCGGTCCGAGTTGGTTTGTCGGTTTATATCGTGGAGTCGAGAGAGCGTCAAACCGACGAGAGTGAACCGGCGTTCGACTGCGCACGGGGCCCCGCGCGGCGCGCGGCTCCACGTGCGCCCACAGGGGTCGACGCGGCGTCCGCTCGCCGCGAAGTGCGCGTGCGCACAGCGGATCGCGCTGCGCGGGTGCGCTCAGGGCGCGAAGGGCGCCTCGAGCAAGCCCGTCTCCTCGGCGAAGCCGCACATCAAGTTGGCGCACTGCACGGCCTGGCCGCTGGCGCCCTTGGCGAGATTGTCGAGCGCCGAGAGCAGCACGAGGGTGTCGTTGCGCGCATCGTCGACGACGGCGACGTCGCAGAAGTTGCTGCCCCGCACGCAGCGCAGGCTCGGCGTTTCACCCGGCGGCAAGAGCCGCACGAAGCGCTCGCCGCCGTACGCAGCCTCGAGCGCCGCCCGCGCATCCCGCGCACTGCATCCTGCGGCGGGTCGCGCGTACACGGATGTGACAATGCCCCGGACGGCGGGCAGCAGATGCGGGACGAACGTCACCCGAACCTCCGCACCGGCCGCCGCCGATGCTTCCTGCTCGATCTCGGGTGCATGTCGATGGCTGTGGCCCGGCTTGTAGGCCCGACAGTTCCCGTCGAGCTCGGCGAAGAGATAGTCGGCTTCGAGCGTGCGCCCCGCCCCGGAGACCCCCGACTTGGCGTCGATGTGGATGCCCGTGGGCGCGATCACGCCGGCGCGCAACAGCGGCACGAGCGGAATCAGCGCCGAGGTGGGATAGCAGCCCGGAACCGCCACGAGTCGCGCGCCGCGCAGCGCCTCGCGGTAGAGCTCCGGAAGCCCGTAGACGGCGCTTCCCAGCAGCTGCGGCGCCGGGTGCTCGCCGTACCAGGCGCGATAGGTCTCGAGCTCGCGCAGGCGGAAGTCGGCGGACAAATCGGCGACGGCCACGCCCGCCTCGTGCAGCGCGCGCACCGTGACCGCGGAGGCGGCGTGGGGCAGCGCCGTGAAGGCCAGCTCGACGCGACCCGCCAGGGCGGAGGGATCGGCGGGCTCGAAGCGCAGATCCAGGTGGCCGCGCAGCGCCGGAAAGGCGTCGCCGAGCGGGCAGCCCGCGCGCTGCTCGGACGTGATCGCGGCGATCTCGAACTGCGGATGGCGCAGCAACGTGCGCAGCAGCTCGAGTCCCGTGTACCCACTCGCGCCGACGACGGCGACCTTCATGGCTTCCTTCTCAGCTCGGAACCGCAAAGAAAACGGGAGGCGCGCCGGCCTCCCGTTCCCGATTCGCCCGCAGCTGCCCGCGCGTCTAGCGCTTGGAGAACTGGAAGCGCGCGCGTGCGCCGCGCTGTCCGTACTTCTTGCGCTCCTTCTTGCGCGCGTCGCGCGTCAGGAATCCCTTCTTCTTGAGCGGCGCCCGCAGCGTCTCGTCGAACTTCTCCAGGGCGCGCGCGATGCCGTGGCGCAGCGCATCGGCCTGCCCCGAGAGCCCTCCGCCGCAGATGTTCGCGTGTACGTCGTAGCGCCCGGCCCCGTTCACCGCGTCGAACGGCTGATTGATGATCATGCGCGACGCCTCGCGCGGGAAGTAATCCTCGAGGCTCCGGCCGTTCACGATGATCGTGCCGCTGCCGAGATGCATGCGCACCCGCGCAATGCACGTCTTGCGTTTTCCGGTGGAGCAAACGGTCGTCATCGCTTCAGCCAAGACTCAGAACCTCCGGCGTCTGCGCGGCGTGGGGATGCTCGGGTCCGCTGTAGACCTTGAGCTTGCGGGCCATCTGCCGCCCGAGCGAGTTCTTCGGCAGCATGCCGCGCACGGCCGTGCGCACCACCCGATCGGCGTGCGGTCCCGCGAGCAACTTGTCCGCCGTGATCGACTTCAGGTTGCCCACGTACCCCGTGTGGCGGTGGTAGATCTTCTGCTCCCGCTTCTGCCCGGTGAGCTTCACCTTCGCCGCGTTCACCACGATCACGAAATCGCCCGTGTCGACGTGGGGCGTGAAGCTGGGCTTGTGCTTGCCGCGCAGGATCGAGGCGATCCGCGTGGCCAGTCGGCCGAGCACCTGATCCTCGGCATCGACGACGTACCAGTGGCGCGCGACCTCGGCGGGGCGCGCGCTGCGGGTAGCGCGGTGGGCCTGGACTCCCATGCGAGAAGCTCCTCGTCTCGATGCGTGCGGCTCGGGGAGGGCGCTGCGGCGGCCGACAGGACGGCGCGCGGGCGCACAGACCCTCTTCCCCGGGCTCGGAGACCGCGATTCAATACCCGAGCCCGGCGCCCGCGTCAAGCTCAAGAGCCCGATCTTCCAGGGAAATCATCCGGCGGGGCGGCAACGGCGCGGAGCGCCGCGCGCACCTCGGGGGGGGTGTAGCGCACCGCGACGAGGGTGAGGGCGTGCGCGGGCGCCGTCGGCCCCGCCTGGCACCGGTCGCGGGCTGCGAGAATGGCGGGCATCCGCTCCGGCGCCCAGCGCCCCGAGCCCACCGCGATCAGCGTCCCCGCCAGGATGCGCACCATGTGGCGCAGGAATCCATTCCCTTCCACGTGCAACGCGAGGCTCTCGCCGGCACGACCGCCGAGATCCACGCGCAGGAGTGTCCGCTCCGTGCTGCGCACCGACGCGCCCGCGGCCTGGAAGGAGGCGAAGTCGTGGGTTCCCACGAAGCAGCGCGCAGCCGCCCGCATCGCCTCGAGATCGAGTCGGCGCTGCAGACAGAACGCCCGGCGCGCCTGGAGCGGCGAGCGGTTGCACCCGTTCCAGATCGCGTAGCGGTAGCACTTCGAGAGCGCGTCTCGTCGCGCGTGGAAGCCCTCCGGCACCGGGCGCGCGTCGAGCACCGCCACGTCCCGTGGGAGCACGCCGTTGAGCGCGCAGCGCAGGCGACGCGCGTCGAGCGCGCCTGCCAGGCGGAAGCTCACCACCTGACCCTCGGCGTGCACACCGGCATCCGTGCGCCCAGAGGCCACCACGGCAACCCGCTGCCCGGTCACCCGCGCGATCGCGGATTCGAGCGCGCCCTGGACGGTGCGCAGCGCGCCGGGCTGCCGCTGCCATCCTGCGAACGCCTCGCCGTCGTACTCGAGGGTCAGCCGGAAGGTCCGCGACACGCCGTACTCAGTGCAGCTGCAGGCGCGCGGCGGCGAGCTCCACGGCGTTGCTGGCAGACAGGCGCAGCAGATCCGAGACCAACCACAGCAGCAGGCCCTGGGGATGCGAGGCATCCCTGCGCACGCGCCCCACCAGCACGACGTCGCGTCCCGCTCCGGCGCGCAGGCTCGGAGCCTCGGCAGCGCGATTCCAGAGCTCCACGCGCGGCGTGCGGGCCAACAGGTCCTCCGCCTGCTTCGCGTCGAGCGGCTGCTCGGTCTCGATGGCGAGCAGCGAGGCCTGCCCCACGAAGGCCGGCACCTGGATCACGCTCGCGGCCACCGCAATCTCGCGGCCGAGCAAGCGGCGCAGGCCGATCGCGATGCCGGCCTCGCGCGCCGTGCTCCCGTCCGGCTCCACGGGGCCCACGCTGGGCAGACAATCGAAGGCCAGCGGGCGCGACGCGACCTTGCCAGGCGGCGGATCTGCTTGATTGAAGAGCGCCACCGACTCGGCAGACAGCGCCTCGATCGCATCCCGGCCGCCGACCGAGCAGGCTTCGAGCACGCTGCCCACCACGCGGCGCAAGCCGGCCGCGCGGTGCAGGGGCTCGAGCACGAGCGACCACGGCAGCGCTGCACCCGCGGGCGTGGCCACGACCGGAGCGCCGTGCCCCTCGCCCGGATCGGGCAGCCCCGCGACGCGCAACGGCACATCCTCGGAGCCGACCAGCGCTCCGGAGCAGTCGATGCAGGGCACCGCGGCGTGGAGCGCGCGGCGCACGCACGCGAGGGACGCTTCCGGCGGCGCGCAACAGAAGATCAGGTCGAGCCCGTGGAGCTGCGGCCGCTCGCTTTTCACCGGGTAGAGCTCTCCCTGGAACTCGATTTCACTTCCCAGGGAGCGATCGGTGGCGAGGGGCACGAGCTCCGCCACGCGCAGCCGCGAGGCGTCGAGCGCGATCAGCACCTCGCTTCCCAGCGCACCGGTCGCGCCGAGAACGGCGATGCGCAATCCCTTCGCCACGCTCAGCTCCTCTCGAGCCTGGCGAGCACGCGATCGCCCATCTCGACGCATCCGATCGCGGCGAGATCCTGTCCGGGCAGGATGAGATCGCGCGTGCGATGGCCGTCGGCGAGGGCGCCCGCCACCGCCTCACGGATCGCTTCCGCGGCTTCGGGCGCGTCGAGGGAGTGTTCGAGCAACATGGCCACCGAGAGAATGGCAGCGAGCGGATTCGCCTGATTCTTGCCGGCGATGTCGGGTGCGGATCCGTGCACGGGCTCGTAGAGACCCACGCCACCCGCGCCGAGGCTCGCGGACGGCAGCATGCCCAGCGACCCCGTGATCATCGCCGCCTCGTCGGAGAGGATGTCGCCGAAGAGGTTTCCCGTGACGATCACGTCGTAGTTCGCCGGCTCGCGCAGCAGGAGCATCGCCATCGAATCCACCAGCTGATGCTGCAGGGAGACGTCGGGGTAATCCGCCGCCACCTCCTGCACCACCTGCACCCAGAGCTGCGAAACCTCGAGCACGTTGGCCTTGTGCACGTGGGTCACCGCGCGCCGGCGCTTGCGGGCGGCCTCGAAGGCGACCCGCGCGATGCGCGCGATCTCCTCCTCGTCATACACCATCGTGTTGCGCGCTTCGCGGCGTCCGTTCACCAGCGCCTGACCGCGCGGCTCCCCGAAGTAGATTCCGCCGGTCAACTCGCGCACCACCAGCAGATCGATGCCCGCGACCACCTCGGGGCGCAGCGTGGAGGCCGCCACCAGCGCCGGAAACACCACCGCAGGCCGCAGATTCGCGAAGAGGCCGAGCTCCTTGCGGATGCGCAGCAGCCCCTTCTCGGGGCGCGTGGCGACCGGCATGGCATCCCACTTCGGCCCCCCCACCGCACCGAGCAACACCGCGTGACATGCCTTGGCGCGGGCGACCGCGGCGTCCGTCAGCGGCGTCCCGTGCGCGTCGATCGAAGCGCCGCCGATCAGATCCTCTTCGAAATCGAGCGCGAGGTCCGCGCCGCGCGCCGCCGCCTCGAGCACGCGGCGCGCCTGGGCGGTCACCTCGGGTCCGATCCCATCGCCCGGCAGCAGCAGGATGCGCGGCATCAGATCCCCCTCGGCGCCGAAACCTGCCGGTGGCGCTTGTGCCACTCGAGCTTGTTCAACGCGTGCACGTAGGCCTTGGCGCTGGCCACGATGATGTCCGAGTGCGCGCCGTTGCCGATCACCCGGCGCCCGTCTTCGCTGAGCGTGACCGACACCTCACCGAGCGCGTCCATGCCGCCCGTCACCGCGTTCACCTGGAAACGCACCAGTTCGCTCTTGGTGTCGGTGAGCTCCGCGATGGCCTTGAAGACCGCATCCACCGGCCCGATGCCGAGCGCCGTCGCCTTCTTCGGATTGCCGTCCACGCGCAGCTCCACCGTGGCGGTGGGCTTCGCGAAGGTGCCGGAGAGCACGGTCACCTGGTCCACCTGGAAACGCTCGTCGGTGCGCATCACCGAGTCCGCGACGATGGCCTCGAGATCCTCGTTGAAGATGGTCTTCTTCGCGTCGGCCAGATCCTTGAAGCGCCGGAACGCCTCCTGGAACGGCTCCTCCTCGAGCTCGAAGCCGAGCTCCGTGAGACGATCGCGAAACGCGTGCCGACCCGAATGCTTGCCCAGCACCAGCTCGTTGGATGGTCGTCCGATCGACTGGGGCGTCATGATCTCGTAGGTGATCGCCGCCTTCAGGACGCCGTCCTGGTGGATGCCCGCTTCGTGGGCGAAGGCATTGTCACCGACGATCGCCTTGTTCGGCTGGACCGGCACGCCGATGGTCGACGACAGCAATCGGCTCGACGGGTAGATTTCTCGCGTCGCGATGTTCGTGTCGAGTCCCTTGAACACGTCGGGTCGCGTCTTGATCGCCATCACCACCTCCTCCATGGAGGTGTTGCCCGCCCGCTCCCCGATCCCGTTCACCGTGCACTCGACCTGACGCGCTCCGGCCAGCACGGCCGACAGGCTGTTGGCGACGGCGAGGCCGAGGTCGTTGTGGCAGTGCACCGCGAAGATGATCCGCTCGGAGCCGGGCACGTTCTCGCGGAGGTAGCGGATCAGCGCGGCGTACTCGTCGGGCTGGGTGTAGCCGACGGTGTCGGGCACGTTGAGCGTTCCCGCACCCGCCTGCACCGCGACATCGAAGGCCTGCACCAGGAAACTCCAATCCGAGCGGGTCGCATCTTCGGCGGAGAACTCGACGTCATCGCAGTGGCCGCGCGCCTGGCGCACGGCCCGATCCACCTCCGCGAGTACCTGCTCTCGGCTCATGCGCAGCTTGTGCTTCAGGTGGATGTCGCTCGTCGCGATGAACGTGTGGATGCGCGGATGCGCGGCGCCCTCGAGCGCCGCGTGCGCCCGATCGATGTCGGCGGCGCCGGTCCGCGCCAGGCCGCAGATGCTGCTGCCGCGCACCTCGCGCGCGACCGCGCGCACCGCCTCGAAATCGCCCTCGCTCGCGATCGGAAAGCCCGCCTCGATCACGTCGACGCCGAGCTTCTCGAGCTGCCGGGCGAGTGCGATCTTCTCGGGCAGATTCATGCTGCAGCCCGGCGACTGCTCGCCGTCGCGCAGCGTCGTGTCGAAGATGCGAATGCGTTCGACCGTCATGACCTCATCCTCGGGTGTGCTCATCCGTCATCGGAGGCGCGGGCAGGATCTCCTCGAGAGCCCCTCCCGTGTAGCGGCGCCACAGCCACTCGAAGGGGCCGGAGAAGATGTAGGCAACGCCGATGACGAAGAGCGTGACGCTCGGCTCCTGGATCACGAGCAGCAGCGCGATCACGACCAGCACGAGCGTGCCGAAGGAATGGCGCAGATCGAGTTCCTTGCCGCTCCGGTACGGGATCGGGCTGACCATCAACAGGCCCAGCAGCACGACCCCCACCGCCACCACGATCTCCGGAACGCTCACGTGGAGACCGTTGTCGCGCAGGAACGAGACGAACCACTGCGTCGAGGCCACCATGCCCGCGGCTGCCGGGCTCGGCAGGCCTTCGAAGCGCCCCCGATAACGGCCCGGCGACACGTTGAAGCGGGCCAGACGCAGCGCCGCGCACACGGTGAACAAGAACGCCATCACCCAGCCGGGTCGCCCCAGGACCTGCAGGTGGCCGGCGCTGAAGGCCAGCATCGCAGGCGCCACGCCGAAGGAGACCGTGTCGGCGATCGAATCGTACTCGACGCCGAAGCGGGTCGTGGCCCGGGTCAGCCGCGCCACGCGCCCGTCGATGGCGTCGCACACGCCCGCCAGGATGATCCCC
>JAOUNA010000140.1 GCA_029881215.1 Myxococcales bacterium
CGCGAGCACGCGGCCATGTCGCCGCGCCTGCTGGGGGCGGCGGCCGTGATCGCGCGCAGCTTTGCTCGCATTCACGAGACGAATCTGAAGAAGCAGGGCGTGCTTCCGCTCAGCTTCGAGAGTCCGGCCGATTACGAGAAGGTTCGCGAAGGGGATCGGATCAGCGTGCTCGGTCTCGCCGATCTCGCACCGGCAGCGCCGTTGCGAGTCGTTCTGCACCACGCGGATGGCAGCGAAGATGCCGTCGTGGCGTGCCACACGCTGAGCGAAGAGCAGATCGGGTGGTTTCGCGCGGGATCGGCGCTGAATCTCTTGCGCGCCAGCGCTTGATCTCGCCTAGACGAGCACGATCTCGCCGGCCGAGCGACCCCAGTGCCGCAGGGGCGCCGAGTGCAGCGGCGCGACGCCCGTCGCGGCCAGCACGTTGCCCAGGCTGCGTCCCAAGACGCCGCGCTCGGTGGTGTTGAGGCGATCTCTCGCCACGTCGTTGATCTCCACCACGGTTCCGAAGCGATCCGTGAGGATCACGCCGAACGGGAGCTGGTGCAGCAGGTCGCGCTGGGAGATGGGCAGCGGCTGCAGCACGCCGCCCGAGAAGATGACGCTGCGCAGTGCGAGCAGGGCCACACCGAGCAGCAGCGGGGTGGGGTCTGCCGGCCACCACGTGCCCGCTTGCCCGTGGAGGATGCTGCCGGCCAGCGGGAGCAACGGGGCGAGCGCCAGCATGACCCGCTTGATCGCCTGTCTGTGATGCGGCGCGCGGATCGCCGCCGCCACGAGAAGCAGGGATCCAGTCGCTGCGAGCAGCTGCGCGTAGAGCGCCCAGAAAGTCCAGAGCGGGCCGTGATGCGCGCGGCCGCCGGGAAGCAGCTCCACGAACAAGGTGCCCCAGCACGTGCTGTACAGCAGCGGATACAGACAAGCGCCTGGGAAGAGAAAGATTGCACTGAACCAGGGAACGCGGCGAGCGACCTCCAACCCCGCGACGTGTGCTGCAAAGCCGAGCCAGAGCCCGGGCAGTGCCAGCATTCCCGCGTATCGAATCTGGTCGCTCGCGAATTCCCCCACCACGCCCCGCAGCAGCAGAAGTTCTCCGCTGCTCCACGCCATGCTGGCGAGTGCCAGCAGGACGAACGTGATCCGGCCCGGCGCCGTGCGATCCTTCTGGGCGACGCTGAGCGCAAGGGACACGCTCAGCAGGACCGAGAACTCGAGGCCGATGCGCATGAGAATCACGAGGAAGCCCGTCCCATTTCAGCGGATAGCTCCATCGGGCTGGCGCGCCCGGCTGCGTCCGAACGCGCCGCCGCGGCTGCGTTCAGCTCGGGCGACCCGTCGAGCAAGACGATCTGGGCCACCTCGCGACCCTCCACCAAGATCGGCGAGATCGTGAGCTGCGATGGGTCGGCAAGCTCGGCCAGCGCCTCGTCGACGCTGCGCCACAGGACGCGAGACGCGCGCGGACCGAGCCGCGCGCGCGCGGCCAGATTCGCGACGATGACTGCGCCGTGTCGATCGGTGACGAAGATCGGAATCGGCATGTGACTCAGCAGATCGAGCTGTGCGATGGGCAGCGTATTGAGCAGCCCCCCGGCGAAGATTGCGAAGTGGAGAACGAGGAGAGCGACAGCGAGGGCGATCGGAGTCGGTTCCAGCTGCGCGCCGATTCCAAAGTGCAGAGAGGCGACGTTCACCGCCAGCGCAGCGAAGCCCGTCAGCGCTACGCCGAGGCGCAACAGCCACTGGATCACTCCGCGCGAGCGCAGGGCGGCCACGACGAAGAGCCCGGATGCGATCGCGATCAACGTCCACGCGTAGACCGCCGCTCCCCAGAGCACGGGTCCGATCGAGCGCGTCCCCTCCCCATCCACGGACAGCGTGAGCTGGGACCACGAATCGAGAAAGAGCAGGGGGTAGATCGCGGCGCAGGGCGCCAGCAGCAGAAGCGTGAGCCAGGGCGCGCGGTTCGCGAGCTTGAGGTCGGCGGTGTAGACGGCGAGCCCCAGCCAAAGGCACGGGAACGCGAAGACTCCGATGAAGGAGATTCGGTTCGCATCGGATGGATCGAGGAGTGCCGCGTGGTGGCAGATATCGCCCAGACACCACACAGCGCACGCCAGGGTGAGCCCGAGGAAGAGGCGCCTCGCCCGAGCGTGGAAGTTGCGCTGCCAGGCGATGAGGAACAGCCAGAGGACCAACAGGATGGTCGGTTCCAGCAGCAGGATGGGAGAGAGTCCGGGCACGCGTTCCTCCGCCGACTCGAACATCGACCCATCCGCCGCGAGAAGTGAGAGATTCCCCTGCGGGCACGCGCCTCCCCGCTTTCCGCCGCGCGGGCCGAACGCTCGGCCTGGAATCTTTCAGCTCGCCTGCAGCCACGGCTGCACCCACTCCGTGGATTCCGCGCCGCAACGCTACCCTGGCGTGGTGCCGCGCCGGACGCTGCTCATCGTGAATCCACGCAGTCGCGGGGGCGCCACGGGCCGGCGCTGGAAGTCCGCTCGCGAGCGGCTGCGCGCAGCGATGGGGCCGGTCGACGTCGAGTGCACGCGGGGGCCGCGCGATGCCGAGCGTCTGGCCCGGGAAGGTGTGCGGGCGGGTGTGGAGCGGATCGTGGTCGCGGGCGGAGACGGCACGCTCTCCGAAGTCGTCGCGGGCCTGCTCGGCGCGGATCTCGCGCGCTACGTCGAGATCGGCTTGCTGCCATTCGGGACCGGTGGAGATTTTTCCCGAACGCTCGGCATTCCGCGCTCGCTCGATGCTGCGATCGCGCACCTCGCAGCGGGAAGAGCCCGCCCCATCGACGCGGTCTGCGTGCGCTTCCGGAACGCCTGCGGTGAGCAGCGCATTTCCCACGGCATCAACGTGGCGAGCTTCGGCTTGAGCGGACTCGCCGCAACGTTCGCGAATCGCACGCGCGGCGGGAAACGCGGCCCACTTCCGTTCCTGCGCGGTGCGCTTCGCGCGATCGCAAGCTACCGGAGCGCACCCGTTGCAATTCGCGTAGACGGGTCGCTGGTGCACGAAGGGCCGGTCGCGTTGTGCGCTGCGGCCAACGGGAGCTTCTTCGGCGGCGGCATGAAGATCGCGCCGGATGCGAGTGCTCACGACGGGCTGCTCGATGTCGTGGTCGTCTCGGACCTCTCCGCTGCAGGTCTGTTGCTCAGAATGCCCGCAATCTACCGAGGGACCCACGTGCGGGATTGCGCGGTCTCGGTGCACCGCGGCCGCGTGGTGGAGGCCGAGCCCTCGGCGCGCAACCTCCCCCTCGAAATCGACGGAGAGCCCGCCGGCGCGCTGCCGGCGCGCTTCGAGCTGCTTCCCGGCGCGCTTGCGATGATCGGTTGCGCGGAATGACTGCGAATGTCTTCGAACGGATTCGCGAGGCGTGTGCGCGCGTGGCGCGGCGCGCGCAATCGGTGCGCCTCGACCCGGCGCGCGTCGAAGCGCTGGGAAGAGAGCTCGCCCGGGCCGTTTCAGGTCCGATCCTCGACGATCCGGCGCACCGGTCCTTTCGCGAGCCGGAGACCACGCTCGCCTTCGTGCTCACGCTCGACGCCATCAACTTCGGATCCGGCTGGTTTCCGCTGCTGCAGAAGCGACCCGGAATGTCCGGCTACTTCAGCATTGCGACGGCCCTCGAGGAGCACTTCGCCGCGCGGGGCGCGTGGCGTGCCGACGAGCTCGCCTCGCTCACCACCCGGGACTGCGCGCGCTGCTTCGGGCAGGAACGCGCGGCATCCGAGGTGGGGGAGCTGATGTCCTTGTACGCCCAGGCGCTCAACGACCTCGGCCGCTTCCTGTCGGTCGACTACGGCGGTCGCTTCTCCGGACCCGTGGAGGAGGCCGGGGGAAGCGCCGCGCGTCTCGTCGAATGCCTCGCGTCGATGCCGCTGTTTCGAGACGTGGCCCGCTACGGCGAATTCGACGTTCCCTTCTACAAACGTGCGCAGATCACCGTGGCCGATCTCGCCAACGCATTCGGCGGGCGGGGCCCCGGCCGCTTCGAAGACCTCGACGCCCTCACGCTCTTCGCGGACAACCTGGTGCCGCACGTGCTGCGCTGCGAGGGTGTGTTGCACTACGCGCCGTCGCTCGAGCGGCGCATCGAGCGCGGCGAGCTGCTGCCGTCGGGCTGCCCCGAGGAGATCGAGATCCGGGCGCTGGCGGTTCACGCCGTGGAGGGCTGCGTGGAGGCAGCGCGCCGCGCGGGGGGCGAAACGAGCGCCCATCGGATCGACGCCCTGCTCTGGCATCGCGGGCAGCGCCCGGAGTACAAGGCGCTTCCCCGCCATCGAACACGCTGCACGTACTACTGACCCCTCGCGTCCGGTGTGCGGGCGGAGGGGGCGACGGGATGTTCCGCGCTGCGTCCAAGCGGTGGGATCGCATCGGCAATGGCGCGCTTCGAGCGATCGGACACGCCCTGCGTGCGAATTCCAGCGGCAACTGCCTCGCGCACGGCGTCGCGCTGCAGGTCCCGCGGCAGCTCGAGCACCAGCCGTGCGATCCGATCGGCGATGCGATCCAGCGCCGGGCGCAGCGTCGTCTCGAGATCCGGGACCCCGGCTTCGGGCGCGGCGGAGGGATCTCTTGCGGCCTTGCGCTGCAATTCCTTCGCCGCCTCGAAGAGCGCGCGATGGAAGTTCCGGATCGCGAGGAAGGGCGGGGGGGCCGCGCGCTTGGCCTGTGCGACCTGCAAGACCTCGGCCGCGGCCGCGTCGAGCACGGCCGTCTCGCGCTCCGGAATCTCGAGGGGCAGGCCCGAGCGGCGCTTCGACACCGCGATCCACGGCATGAGTGCCAGGCGTTCGTCCACCGCTGCGATCAACGCCCCGAGCGGCGTCGCTGTCCTCTGCGCCCCCGCCGCCTCGCCCAGGTGCTCGCTGCGCAGGCGCGACAGGCTCCCGTCGCGCTCCTCCTCGAGAAGCCACGCGTCCAGCTCGGCGGCCAGCGCCGCCTGCTCGGGATGCACCAGCAAGGCCTTCCGATCGCGCGTGTAGGGGCCGAGCTGCGTGAGGTTCGCCGCGTCGCGTTGCCACACGGCCGCTTCCATGGAATCGCTCACGGCCGCATCCAGCCGTGCATCGAGCAGCGCGCGCAGCACCGCGTCGTTGTCCGGAATCGCAAGCAGGGTGACGCCGGGGAGCAGACTGCGCGCAACCGATTCGAGGTGCCCGCCGGCGTTCACACCGACGCGGATGCGCGGATGATCGAGCGCGCTCTTGTCCGGAAAACGCTCCGCATCCGTGATGACGACCACGGCTCCGCTCTCGACGACGGGCACCGTGAAGCGCCCTGCCGCGGAGCGCTCCGGCCCGATGGTCACGCCCGACATCGCCACGTCGAAGCGCCCGGCCGCGAGCTCGGCGATCAGGCGCGGCCAGCGAAAGCGCACGAATTCGACCCGAAAGCCGCGATCCGCTGCGAAGGCGCTGGCGAGGGCCGCGTCGAAGCCCTCGAAGCGCGTTCCGTCCCGCCCCGCGGCCCGGCTGAACGGCGGATAGTCGCCGCTCGTGCCCACGCGCAGCAGGCGCGGCTGCGTGTCGTCACTCCCGCCCGGGGTGCCCACCAGGAGCGCGGCGACGAGTGCGATCGCCGCGATGCAGGCGCTGCGCAGCACACGGCGGCCACCGCGCGCGCTGCGGGCGCTTTGGGCTCGAGACATTCGCGATCCCTTCGGGGGGCGGGTGAAGGTAGCGCGTCGCCCCGCCGAGGCGGGTTTGACCGGAACCCGGAAATCTTCTAACCTCCCATACCTTCTACGTTTCCGGTCGGCCCGGATCGGAGCGGAACCCGCAACCCCCGATTGGTGTCCTCCTTGCGGCGCTCGCGAGCCCGGCGAGCCGCTGTCCCGGAAGTCCAGAAGAGAACACGCCGCCGCGAGGTCTGGTGCCATGCTGTCGATGGAAGAGATCGAATCCGGATCGCACGTCGTCCATCGCAACACGGGACTGCGATACACCGTCGTCGACGTGAGCGTCGACGAGGTGCTGCTGAGCCCCCAGTCCGACCCGAACATGCAGGATCTGATGGTGCCGCTCGACCTCTTCCGCGAGGAGTTCGTCTCGAGCGATCGCTACGCCTCCGCACGCGGCCGCGGCCGCGGCCGCGCGCGCGGCCGGCGCCCGGCGGCGGCGCGCACCATGCCGACAGGACCCAAGGTGAAGGGGCGCGTCAAGAAGCTCGTTCCGGATCGCGGCTTCGGATTCGTGCGCGGTGACGACGGCAAGGAAGTGTTCTTCCACCGCTCCGGGCTGGGCGCCAACGACTACGATTCACTCTCCGAAGGCGACATCGTCGAATACGTCGTGCAGGAGGGGCCGCGTGGGCCGCGCGCCGAGAACGTGCGCGCCGTGGGCGCCGAGGGCTCGGCCTAGCTCGCCACCGGTTCGTAGCGGTGCACGATCGGCAGGCGCCGCCCCGATCCGAACGCCTTGGGTGAGGTGCGCAGCACGAGGGGCGCCTGGCGCCGCTTGTACTCGTTCCGATCCAGCCGCGCGAGCACGCCGCGTACCGTCTCAGCGCTCGCTCCGGCGGGAGCGCGGATGCTCTCGATGCCCCGGGCTCCCTCGATCGCCTGCTCCAGGATGGCGTCGAGCGTGTCGTAATCCGGCAGGTCGTCGCTGTCGAGCTGACCCGGCGCCAGCTCCGCCGAGGGCGGCTTCTCGATGGTGCGCTCGGGGATGCGCTCGCCGGACGCGTTGGCCCGTCGCGCCAGGGCGTAGACGTCCCGCTTGTAGACATCGCCGAGCACGGCGAGGCCGCCCACGGTATCTCCGTAGAGCGTGCAGTAGCCGATGGAGAGCTCGCTCTTGTTGCCCGTCGCGAGCACCAGGCGCGCCTCGGCGTTCGACACCGCCATGAGAACCGCGCCGCGGATCCTCGACTGGATGTTCTGCTGCGCGATCCCGTAGTCGTCGCGCTCGCCGAAGAGCGTTCGGAACACCTGGAGGTACGCTTCGTAGATGGGGCGGATGTCGACCCGCCGGATCTCGATGCCCAGATTGCGCGCCAACGCCTCCGCATCCGCGATGCTGTGCTCGGACGAGAAGGGGCCGGGCATCGCGATGCCGAGCACCCGGTCCGGCCCCAGCGCCTCCACGGCCAGATGCGCCGTGAGCGCAGAATCCACGCCTCCCGAGATGCCGATGACGGCCCCCGGCGGGAGATTCTGCTTGCGGAAGTAGTCGCGGATGCCCAGCACGAGGCCCGCTTCGAGCTGCGCGACGCGATCGGGATCCGCGATGTCGTCCGGCGCGTCTCCGGCGCCGGAGGTCGGGAGATCGACGACGCCGAAGCCGGAGTCGAAGAGCGGCAGGGCGGCGTGGATGCGGCCGCGCGCGTCGGCGACACAGGAGCCTCCATCGAAGATCAGCTCCCCGTTGCCGCCCACCTGGTTCACGAAGACGATGGGCAGCCCGTGGCGCGCGGCGAGCTCCGACAGCATGCGGCGCCTCGCGCGGGCCTTGTCCACGTGCCACGGCGAGCACGAGGGATTGATCACCGCGCCGACGCCCGCCGCCGCCAACTCGGCCACCGGATCGATCGCGTAGTCCAGCGAGCTGCTCCAGGCGTCTTCGCACACCGCGAATCCGAGCGTGGTCTCGCCGGCCGCGCCGAAGGCAACCGGCTCGCGCCGCTCGGCCGGTGCGAAATAGCGCTTCTCGTCGAAGACGTCGTAGGTGGGGAGCAGCGTCTTGGCACGCACCGCGACGCGCTCGCCCTTCGCCAGCAGGACCACCGCGTTGATGAGCCGGGTTGGCCCCGCGTCCGCCGCGGGGAGCACCGCGCCCAGCGCGATCGACACCCGGCGCGAGGCGTCTCGAAGCGCGTCGAGCTGCAGCATCTGGTCGCGCACGAATCCGTCGCGTTCCAAGAGATCCATCGGCGGGTAGCCGGTCAGCACCATCTCG
>JAOUNA010000141.1 GCA_029881215.1 Myxococcales bacterium
CGCATCCGCCGCCGTCCTGCAGGACCTGGGGTTCCAGATCGAAGAGAGCGAGGTGGACATGGGCATCCTCCGGGCGGCCAAGGAGCGCAGCGCTCGGGAGTTCTCGCAGGAGTTCACGCAGGGCCTGGTCCTGCTGCTGAGCGCCACGGCGAGCGTATTCGGCGGCGCCAACGCCATCTTCATCATGCCGGTCGACCTGCATCAACAGATCGGCGCGACCCTGGCGACCCGCCCGGTGGAGGGAGAGGGCTCCCGCTTCACGGTTCGCATTCTCTTCCACAGGAAGGTGTGGAAGGGAAGCGGTCAGAGCGGGGACCAGTCCATCCCTCCTGGAGCGGACCGCATGCAGATGATCTACGACGCAGAGATCTATCAGCAGTTCTTCGCAAAGCTTGCCAAGGGGCTGTTTCTCGAAGCTCACGAGATCTGAGGGGAGGAACGCGGTGACAGGCCGTTACATCCTGCTGGCAGCGTGCTCGTGCTTCTTCGTTCAGGCTTGTGCGGGACCCAAGAAGCCCCCGGAAGAGCTCATGACCCTCTCGGAAGCCCAGCTGAAGATCCGGAGCTATCAGACCCGGACCTTCGACGTCGAGAGCCAGGACAAGGTGGTGCGGGGCGTGGTGGCCGCCCTGCAGGACCTCGGCTTCATCATCGAACGCGCCAACGCGCCCATGGGGCTGGTAACGGCTGGAAAGTTCGACAAGGGAGGATTCGTCGAGCTGACGGTGACCGTGCGGGCCAAGGGCACCCGCCAGAACGAAGTCCGGGTCAATGCCTTGTTCAATACCCAGCCCATCGACGACCCCAATGCCTATCAGAACTTCTTCACCGCCGTCGAGAGGTCTCTGTTCATTTCCAGCTGACCAGGGTTTCAGACGCATGGCCGAGAGGCGCGACGCTCGCGCATCGCCCTCGGATGAACACCGATTGGCAACACCATGAGCCACCAGAAGCCAGTGGATCTCGGGCCGAACGCGAAGCGATCCGTGCGGCGCTCGATCCCGGTGCTCTGCGCCAGCTTGATGCTCCCGGGCTGCATGACACAATGGGGCGCCGAGCTTCAGATGAACTCGAAGAGCCAGATCCTGATGTCGAACAGCAGCCAGGTCCGGCTGCGATCCATTCAATCCCGCGTGTTCGACACCACGGATCGATTCAAGATCATGCATGCCGCGATCGCCGCGATGCAGGATCTGTACTTCGACATCGATGTCCTGGATGAGGAGCTGGGGGTGATCTCGGGCAAGAAGCTCTTCCATGCGGATGACAAGCCAATCGCCGACCCAACCTACTACCTGTACGAGACGGACGAGCTCATCATCTTCAATACCAATTTTCGAACCTGGGGCCCCTTCAACTACCGCAACGACCTCACACGGCTGACCGTCACCGTACGACCCAAGGAAGAAACCCGATCCCTGGTGCGAGCGAGCGTCCAGTACGCCATGCGGGCCGTCGAAGATCCCGAGATGTACCAGAAGTTCTTCCGGACCCTCGAGCAGTCCCTATTTCTCTCCGGAGAGATGGACGCAGCGCCGTGATCCCGACGCGCGCGCTCGAGGGCTCGCAGCCGCCAATCGCCTGAAGCAGAGCGCTGGGTCTCAGCGCCTCTTGAGCGCCTTGTCCTTGCGGATCGCCTGCACGACGTGGTGTCCGGGCATGCCGGTCACGCCGCCGCCGGCGTGGGTTGCCGAGGAAGCCTGGTACAGACCCCGGATCGGCGAGCGGTAATCGGCGTAGCCGGGCGCCGGGCGCATGTGGAACAGCTGGTTGGCTGTGAGCTCGCCGTGGTAGACGCTGCCGCCGATCAGGTTCCACTCCTCCTGCATCTCGCGCGGACCGAGGATCTGCCGCCGCAGGATCGAGCTCTTGAACCCGGGTGCGACGGCCTCGACGCGGTCGAACAACCGCTCGGCGTAGGCCTCGAGCTCGGGCCCGTGATCCTCGTCGGCCCATGCTGCCGGCACCCACTGCGTGCACAGGGACATGACGTGCTTGCCCTCCGGCGCCAGCGTCTTGTCGAAGACCGTGGGAATCGCGATAT
The DNA here is from genome assembly GCA_029881215.1 of Myxococcales bacterium. Taxonomy (GTDB): domain Bacteria; phylum Myxococcota_A; class UBA9160; order UBA9160; family SMWR01; genus JAOUNA01. The sequence goes on from JAOUNA010000141.1 coordinate 2,045, forward strand.
CGGCGAGCGGCCGATTCGATGCGCGACCCATCCGCGCATCGTGAAACGCCGCTTCCAGATACTCGGTGTCATCGGCAATCCAGATCGCGCCGCCCTGCACGTCCGGGTCGAACCCGGGGTTGGCCGTGAATTCGGGCAGGCGATCGAGTGCCAGGTTGATCTTCACCATGCCCGAGCGGCTCTTCCAGTTCTTGATGTCCCGGACGAAATCATCGGGAAGCTGGTCCGCGTCGATCTGGCGCTCGAAGGTGATCTTCGGATGGCAGCTGGTCACGACGACCGGAGCGTGGACCTCCTCGCCCCCGGCGAGCGCGACACCGACGGCGCTGCCTTCCCGGATGAGAACCCTCTCCACCGGCGCGTTGACACGCACCTCGGCGCCGAAGGACTCCGCAGCGCGACGACAGGCGTCGGCCACGGCGCCCATGCCCCCTTGCGGATAGCCCCACGACGAAGTGGTCGCGCCCTCACCGGCGGAGCCGATCGAGAGGTGCATCAGGACATAGGCGGTACCAGGGGTTTCGGGTCCACCCCACGCGCCCAGCACTCCGGGCATTGCGATCGAGCCGATCAACTCGCTCGATTCGAACCACTCGCGCAGCAGATCGCCCGCGCTCATGCTGAACAGCTTCGTGATGTCCGCGACGGTACGCACGTCCATGCCCTTGCGGCGCCGCAGGATGAACCGGATCTGATCGATCACATCCCCCGGACGCGAGGAGCCGAGCTTCGGCGGGGTCTCCATGAGCAGCGGATGCATGATGTCGGCGATGCGGCCGATCCACGCGTGGTACCTGGGAAGCGCTTCCGCGTCCTTCTTGGAGAACTGCGAGACGGAGGCGAACTGCCGGGCTCCGCCGTCGTTCACGATCGAGCGGCCGTCCGGCAGCGGCAGATAGCCCAGGACTTGCGGGAAGATCTTGTAGCCGTGCCGGATCAGCTCGAGATCCCTGACGATCTCCGGCGGCATCAGGCTCATCACGTAGGAGAGTGTCGTAACCTGGAACTCGGCAGCGTCGGGCCAGGGCGACATGGTGTCCGTGGCGCCGCCCGTCTTGTGACGGGCCTCCAGCACGACGACCCGGGCGCCGTACTTCGCCAGGTAGGCAGCGGCAACGAGGCCGTTGTGCCCCCCGCCGATCACGATCGCATCGACCTGATTCGCGGCCATCCGGGTCCCCCCTAGTGTGAAGTCGTTTCTCCGACGAGTTCCATCTTCAGCCGGCGCGTCGCGCGCGCGACGACGGGATCGATCACCGCCTGCGAGCCCGCGGTCACGATCTCGAGTGCGAGTCCGTCCAGATACGGCAGGTACCACTCCGCGAGATCGCCGGGCTCGACCGCGTCGAACGCACCCGCATCCACGCCCGCCGCGGACAGCTGGAACCACAAGCTCCAACGGGGGTCACGCGGCTGCTGGGGCAGATACCGCTCGACGAAGTGCGTGACGCGGCGAAGGGGGGAACGCAGCCGTGCGAGGTCCCCGGTGAGCTGCGCGTGCACGTCCATCTCGCTCCAGCACAGCGTCTCCAGGAGCAGCCGATCTCGGGTGCCGAAGTGGTACATGACGTGGCCGACGCTCATCCGCGCCCGCGCTGCGATGTCCTCGAGGCGCACGCTGCCGACGCCGCCCGCGGCAATCGCCTCCCTCGCGCAGCGCATCACCGCATCGCGCCGGCTGCTTCGCCTGGGAGCCGCCGCTGTCATCGAGATCGATCTTAGAATGATTTTCCAATCGCGGCGACGCGCATCTCGCGGGCTCCGCGGCATCGAATCGCGAAGCGCCCTGGAGACGAGCCTGGCCCTGCGCGCGGCGCCGGTCGCGACGCGCTGAGAGCACTCTGGCGAACGCGCTGCGCGGCGAGAGAGATCAAGCGACGCGCAGGACGATCTTCCCGATCTGATTGCCGGACTCCAGACGCTCGAAGGCCTGCCGCGCCTGCGCCAGCGGCAGCACCGAATCGATCAGCGGGCGCAGGCGCCGTGCGAACACCAGCCGCATCACCTGCTGGAAGTCGCGCCGGCTGCCCATGCTGCTGCCGGAGATGTGGATCTGGCGGATGAAGAGATCGCGGATGTCGGTCTCGCCGATGGATCCGCCCGTGCGGCCGTAGCTGACCAGGCGTCCACCGCGCGCCACGCAGCGCAGGCTCTGCTGCCAGGTGGGCGTGCCGACGTTCTCCACCACCAGATCCACGCCGCGATCGGCGGTGCGCTTCAGCAGCTCGTGCGAGAAGTCGCCGACGCGCCGGTCGAGGATTTCGTCGGCGCCGAGCCGGCGCAGCGCCTCGGCCTTGGCATCGCTGCTGGTCAGCGCGAAGACGCGGGCCCCGGCGAGCTTTGCGATCTGCACCGCCGCGCTGCCCACGCCGCCGCTCGCGCCGAGAATCAGCACGTCCTGGCCGGGCCGGATGCGCCCCTGCGTGAGCAACGCGCGCCACGCGGTCTGGAAGGTGAGCGGAACGGCCGCCGCTTCCTCGTCGGGGAAATCCTCGGGAATCGGCAGGACATTGCGGGCCGGCACCGACACGAGCTCGGCCATGCCGCCGCGCACCTCGTCCCCGAGAATCTGGAAGCGGGCGCAGACGCTCTCCTCGCCGGCGAGGCACCACTCGCAGGCGCCGCACCAGAGGCTGGGATTGACGAGCACGCGCGCGCCCTCGCGCAAGCCGACCACGTCGGCGCCCGTCGCCTCGATCGCTCCCGCCACGTCGGCGCCGCCCCAGAACGGAAAGGTCATGCCGGACGGCGCGGGGCCGCGGCGCACCAGCACATCCATCCAGTTCAAGGCGCAGGCCCGCACCCGCACCAGCACATCGCTGCGGCCGACCTCGGGGCGCGGCACCGCCTCGATGCGAATCTGCTCGGGCCCTCCACACGCGTGATAGACGGCGGCCTGCATCGATCTCCTCCGCGTAGGCGGCTCAGTGGGCATCGGGGGCCGGCGCGTCACCCGTGGGCTCGAGATAGCCGAGCGCGCGCAGGCGCTCCTGATCCTCCTCGCCCGGCTCGGGAGCCCAGTTCTCGGGCGTCTCGCGCTCGATGTAGGTCTCCAGCCGCTCGGCGATCACGGGATCGGGTGGCGCCTCGCTCCACGTGCCATCCACTTTCCATCGGTACGAGGCCCGGCTTCCCTCCGGCATGGACCCGAGATCGCCCACGAGGCGCGCGCGATGGAATCGATCCTCGCTGTAGGCCGCGACTTCGGCGCCAATGTCCGCGAAGACGACGCGATCCGGGAGCGGAGTGCCCGCGCGCCAGGGGCGCGCGAGCGCGAGCCCGGCAGCCTCCGCCGGCGCATCGACGCCGACGAGATCGAGCAGCGTCGGCAGGATGTCCACGTGGTGCACCAACGCGGAGGAGCGCCCTGCGTCGAGGCCAGGCGCGACCACGAGAAGCGGAACGCGGCAGAGCTCGGGGGTCGTGGCGTGTCCGTGCGAGAAGAAGAAGCCGCCTTCTCCGAGGCTCTCGCCGTGATCCGCCGTCAACAAGATGACGAGCTGCTCCGCGCCCGCGGCGGCCTCGACGCCCTCCAGCAGGCGGCCCAGCCCGTCGTCGAGATAGCGGATCTCTCCGGCGTAGAGCGCCCGGTACTGGCGCGCCAGGCGCAAGCTGCCGAGCACTTGATAGGACGGAATGCCGCGCCAGCCGCGCTGTCGGTCGAGCACCGGCAGGGGCTCGCCATCCGCCTCGATGCCGGCCGGCGCGACGCCGGAAAAGCGCCAGTACGCTCGGGGCGGCGTGTACGGGCCATGCGGGTCGTTGTAGTGAACCCAGAGGAAGAAAGGCCGCTTGGCCGCATACAGCCAGCCCACGGCCCGATCGGTCGTGCCGCGCGCGTGGCGCTCATAGACACGCCGGTTGTACTCCCGATCGGGCAGCTCGTCGTCGAAGACCTCGAAGCCCGCGTCCAATCCGATGCGCCGCTGCAGCACCGCGTTGCTCACGAAGGCCGCCGTTGCGTAGCCCTGCGCGGAGAGGATGCGCGCCAGCGTCGTCCCGTCACCGAGGCGCGTGGCGCCGTTGTGGTGCCGGATCGAGTGATCGCGAACGTAGCGCGACGTCATGATCGTCGCGTGGGAAGGGGCCGTGCGGCTGCTCGCGGCGATCGCCCGCTCGTAGAGCACGCCGCGCTCTGCCAGCGCGTCGAAGTGCGGGCTCACCGGCTCCGGATAACCGTAGGCGCCGAGATGGTCGGCGCGCAGCGTATCGAAGGTGACGAGCAGGATGCTCGGGCGGATCTGCGGCTCGCCGGATTCGCGGCGATCGCAGCCGCTCGAGAGCAGCGCGAGCAATCCAGCAGCGCATGCAGCGACCCGCGTGAGGAGACGGCCGCAGGCGCGGCGCCGAGGCGCGCAGCCGCAGACGCCGTCGCATGATCTGCTCTCGTGCACGGCCCAAACACTACTGGACCAATGCGCCGCGAGGTAGGAGCGTCGAGGCACGATGTGACATTTCGAATCATCGCGGCGCTGGTGCGCCCACGCTCGTTCGCATGGCGCGCGCACTCATTCGGGCGGCGGCGAGATCCAGGGCTCGCCCGCGCGGTAGCGGGCCAGGTGCAGGGCAATCTCTTCGGCCAGGCGCTCGTTCTGCCGACGGCGAGCGAGTTCGATCGCTCGCTCGGCAGCTGCGATGGCCCGCGGAAAATCGCCCGTCGCGGCGTAGGCCGCTCCCAGCGTGTCGAGGGCGTTCGCGTCGCGATGGCGCAGGCGCTGCGAGACCGCGCCCGCCAGTGCGAGCGCGCGCTCCGGGTCGCGCAGCGCGGGGTCGTCGCTGGTGGCGAGCAGCCAGGCGAGGCCCGCCTGCACCCGGAGAGAATCGGGCTGCAGGCGCAGAGCCTCTTCGTAGTGTTGGTGCGCTCCCGCGCGGTCACCCAGGGCGAGCAAGCGGTTGCCGAGGTTCGCGTGGAAGAGCGCACTGCGCGGTTCGACCTCGAGTGAGCGGCGGTAGAGCGTCACGGAATCGCGCCACATGCCAGCTTGGTTCGCAGCGCGCCCGCCGGCGGCCGCGACGAGAAGCACGATCGCGGCGACCAGCGCCACCGCTGCGCGCCGACTGCGCCGCCGGCAGGCGCGCACGGCATCGGCGCAGCTCCACGCGAATGCGACGTACAGGCCGATCAGCGGCACGTACGTGTAGCGGTCCGCCATCGCCTGGGTCCCGACCTGGACGAAGCCGAGCACGGGCACGAGTGTTCCGAGAAACCACAGCCAACCCACCAGCAGCTGCGGCCGCCGCCGCGCCGCGGCGGCGAGAAGCGTGAGCACGAGCAGCAGGGCGCCGGCGCCCGCGATCTCGAGCGCCGACCAGGGCACGCCACCCGGAAGATTCGGATGCGGGTAGTGGGCGGAAAGGCCGGTGGGCCAGAGCGCCATGTGCAGATAGCGCACACACGAAACCGCGGCGTTGGCTGCGCGCAGCCACAGCGAGACTTCAGCGGCGTGCCCCATCGCCCGGCTCTGCGCGGCCAGTGCGAGCGCGCCGGAAGCCGCGGAGAGCAGCAGCAGCGGGAGCTTCTCGAGTACCAGGCGACGGACCGCGGCGGTCGCGCAGCGCGGCGCGAGGGCCGCCGCGCCGCGGGGCGCGGGCGCGCCGCCGAAGCGCCGCAGCGGCCAGTAGTCGAGCAGCAGCAGCGCCACCGGCAGCGTCACCCACATGGGCTTCGCCATGAGCGAGAGCGCGAGGCACAGCGGCACGAGCGCGTAGCGAAGCGCGCCCCCGCGGCGTGCGTAGGCCGCGTAGCTGGCGATGGCGAGCAGCCCGAACGCGCTGCTCAGCACATCCTTCCGCTCCGAGATCCAGGCCACCGATTCCACGTGCAGCGGGTGCAGCGCGAAGAGGGCTGCGGCCAGAGCGCTC
>JAOUNA010000142.1 GCA_029881215.1 Myxococcales bacterium
ATCGAAGCAACTTGCGGTGCGACTCCCGCGAAGATACCGGGATTCGGACCGCTCGGGTCGCTCACGGGCAGCCCGGCCGTCAGGCCGGGATGTTGCACGCCCGCGCCAGGCCGAAGATCACCGCCAGGAACAGGACGATGACGGGGATGCCGCCAATGATGTAGAGAACGGACACGAGATCGACCTTCCCGTGCGGCTCGTCTTGCATCGGATCGCCTCCTCTCGGCAGCCGAAATCCCGGCGCGGGCGGAGGCTAGCGGGGCTCGCGCGCAGCGTCGAGGACGCGATCCACGCCGCGATCGCCCTGCGCAGCGGCGCTGGCCCGAGCTGCGCGCCGACGCGATACTGCGCACGGGGGTGAGGTGACACTCGCGCGAAAGCTGTCCGTCATCGCCGTCGTCTACGTCATCGAAGGCTTTCCGATGGGCGTGCACGACCTGTGGCCGGTCTTCCTGAGGCGTCACGGCGTTTCTCGAACCGAGATCGGACTGCTGAGCGCGCTCTCGCTGGCGTGGTCATTCAAGGTGTTCTGGTCGCCCCTGGTCGACCGCTTCGGCGAGCCGCGCCGCTGGATCGGCGGCGCGCTCGTCGTCATGGTGGGGGCGCTGCTCCTGATCGCCGCCACCCAGCCGCAGCAGCACGTGAGCATCGTGCTCTGGATCGCGATGGCGGTGTACTGCCTGGGCTCCGCCACGCAGGACATCGCGATCGATGCCTACACCATCGGCCTGATCGATCGCGGGGAAGAGGGATCCGCGAACGGCATGCGCATGATCGCATACCGGCTCGGTCAGTCGGGTCTGGCACGGGGCCTGCTCTTCACCACGCGCTGGATCGGCTGGAGCGGCGCCTTCGGGCTGGGCGCGCTGCTGAGCCTGGCGATGAGCGCTGCGGCGCGCGCCTGCCCGCCCGTCCCCACGGCGGCCGAGGCGCGCCGCGCGCTGGCGCCCGCCATGCGGCGCTGGCTCGCGCGCGACGGCGTGGCTCCGGTCGCCGCGTTCATCCTGCTCTATCGCGTCGGCGATCGGGCCATGGCTCCGATGATCCAGCCGTTCTGGGTCGACGCGGCCTTCAGCGACGCAGAGATCGCGCTGGTCTCGATGCTGCTCGGCATCCCGGTTGCGCTGATCGGCGCGCTCGCCGGCGCGTCGGTCGTGACCCGCCTCGGCATCTACCGCGCCCTCTGGTTGCTGGGCGCGCTCGCGCTCGTTTCGAACTTCAGCTACGTCCTGGCGGCGCTCCCGTCGGCGCCGCGGTCCGCCATCTACGCGGCCGCGTGCGTCGAGTCGCTGTGCGGCTGGCTGGCGAGCATCGCCTTCATGTCGTTCCTGATGAGGATCTGCGAGAAGGAGCACGCCGCGGTGCAATACGCGCTGCTCACAGCGCTCTATGCGCTGACCGGCGCGTTGATCGCGATGCCCTCCGGCTGGTTCACCGATCGAATCGGTTACGCGGGCTACTTCGCGCTCACGGCTGCCTTCGCGCTGCCCGCGTTCGCCGTCCTGCCGCGGACGCGCGCCTGGATCGACGCCGACGCCTAGTTCTGCCAATCCTCGGGCACGCCGGCCAGATTGGCTTCGATGCGCAGATCCGTCAGCGCGCGCTCGGCGCGTTCCACATCTTCGCGATACTTCCGGATCTCCTGGCGGAGCTTGAAACTGATCGGGGAGTTCTCCGGGTTGGCCTTCATGCCCGGCGCCGCCATCTGCCACGCCTCGCTGCCCGAAGCCAGCTCTGCCAGCTCGTCCTGAGCCTTGGCCAGCGCCTGCTGGGAATTCTCGAGCTCGCCGCGCGCCTCGGCGAAGCGCGCCTCCCAGACCGCGCGCGTCGCCTCTTCGCGGCGCGGCTGCGCTGCGGGGCTCGACGCGCCCTTCGGAAGGCGCAGCAGCGCCTCGAGATCGACCGGCGGCGGAATCGCTTCGGACGATTCGGGCGTCTGGGCCTCGCTCCCGTGCGCAGCGAACAGCAGCGCGAACAGCAGGAGTACACGGAGAGGCAGCGCTGCACGCATGCGGGCAACTTAGCGAATCCTCTCCACGCCCCACGGGGACCCCGCGAGAATGCTGGTCAAGACAGCGCAGCAATCGCCGATACGCACTGCGAGTCCTCGACTCCGGACGGGAACTCCTTCCTCGTGGAGGGTGCGCGAGCGATGGATCGCGAGAAGCTGCACCGACTGCTTCGGCTGGGAATCGAAAAGGGCGCTTCGGATATCCACTTCCAGGTGGGCTATCTGCCCCTCTACCGGTTCAACGGCGAGCTGGTCGAGCTCCGCTACAAGGTGCTCTCCGCCAAGGACACGGAAGCGATCGCGAGGCTCCTGCTCGAGGGCGACATCCACGAGAGCGACATGTCGTTCAGCGAGCTCGATCTGGCATACGAGCTGCCGAGCGAGGGCCGTTTCCGCGTCAACATTTCGCGGCAGCGCCGCTTCTACAACATCGTGCTGCGCGTCATTCCGCTGCAGATCCGAACCTTCGACGAGCTGAATCTGCCCAGCGTGCTGCGCGATCTCGCGCAGCTGGGACGCGGCTACGTGCTAATCACGGGCGCGACCGGGATGGGGAAATCCACGACGCTGGCGACCATGATCCAGGAAGTGAACAAGGTGCGGAAGGCGAAGATCATCACGATCGAGGATCCGATCGAGTTCGTCTTCACCCACGACAAGAGCATCATCACCCAGCGCGAAATCGGCACGGACACCGCGTCGTTCCCGGACGCGCTCCACTCGGCGCTGCGCCAGGACCCCGACGTGATCATGGTCGGCGAGATGCGTGACCTCGAGACGGTGGACACCTCGCTCAAAGCGGCCGAGACGGGCCACATGGTGTTCTCGTCGATCCACACCGGCGACGTCAGCTCGACCATCAATCGACTCGTGTCGTTCTTCCCCTCGGAGGAGCAGAATCAGGTGCGCGCGCGCGTCGCCGACAATCTGCGGGCCATCGTCTCGCTGCGCCTCCTGACGAACAAGAAGCAGACGGGACGGGTTCCCGCTGTCGAGATCATGCGGAGCACACGGAGCATCCAGGAGTGCATCAAGGATCCCGCCAAGACCCACGAGATCCACGACTGGATCGCCAAGGGCCGAACCGAGGGGATGCAGACCTTCGACCAGCACCTCCTGGATCTGCTGCGCGCCAACAAGATCTCGGTGGAAACGGCGCTCAACGCGGCCTCGAATCCGGCGGATTTTCGGACGAAGCTGGCTCTCGAGGGCGGAGACCCCGATGAGTCGTCGGCTTCCGAGAGCACCATGGGTCCGATGGAGATCGAGTCCGACGAGCGGTTCTGAATTTGCAGGGGCACCCGTCAGTGAACGCCGAACCGGCCGACCACATCCAGAAGCTCACCGCCGCCCTGCGTACAGCAGCCGCGAACGCGATCGACGAGATGAGTGGCGGGATCGCGCTGATCTTCGTCTCCACCACGGCCTCGGTGCTCGACATGCGGTTGCGCGCGGCTGCGGGCTTCAAGCGCCCCGACGAAGCGCGCGATGCCGCCGCGCGAGTGCTGCCCGGCGTGCGCGAGATCGTCGGCTTCCAGGAGACCCGCTCCCTGCCGCCCGAGCCGACGCTCGGGGAGCGGGCCCGCGCTGCGGTCGTGGTGCATCCCCTGCTCCACGAGGGCGTGCTACACGGCGCCCTGGTCACGGCCGCGTTGACCGAGCTCGCTCCGCAGCAACAAACGGGGCTGGGGGTTCTGGCGAGCCACGTGGCGCTGCTCTGCGCCCACGCGCAGCTCGAGAGGGAGCACGCGGAGCTGCGCGAGCAGCTCTCCGGGCGCGACGTGGGCGGTGAGGACGGCAGCGAAGAAGTGCTGCGCCTCTCCGAAGAGCTGTTCGCCCAGGACATCGAGCTCCTCCGCAGCAACGAGAAGCTCGGAAAGATCGAACGGCTCAAGAACGACTTCATCGAAAAGATGTCGCGCGAGCTGCGCACGCCGCTCAACAGCATCATCGAGACGATCATCTCCGTGCTGACGAGCGAGAACGAGAATCTCTCGGAAGGCGCGAAGGATGCCATGCGCGCCGCCCTAGACGACGGCACCGCCTTCCTGCGGACCCTTCAGAACATCCTCGATCTCTGGAGGATCAAGCAGGGCGAGCTGCCCGTCGAAATCCAGGACGTGAATCTCCGCGAGCTCATCGACGAGGCGGTCTTCAACACGCAGGAGGCGATCGGCAGCAAGGCGATCAGCATCCAGCAGAATCTCGTCGAACCGCTCCCGCGCATTCGCGCGGATCTCACCAAGCTCACCCAGATTCTCTTCCTGCTGCTCGACAACGCGGCGAAATTCACGCCCGAGGGCGGAATCGAGATCGGGGCCCGCGTCGAAGAGGGCCGGCTCTTCTGCACCGTTCGCGATACCGGCATCGGCATCTGCCCGGACGATCAGCAGTTCATCTTCGACGAGTTCTACCAGGTGGACGATCCGTCCTCCGAGAAGTACCGGGGCGCGGGCCTGGGCCTGACCCTGGTCCGCGACCTGATCGTGCTGCTCGAAGGCGAGCTCTCGATCACGAGCGACGCCGGCCGCGGCACCCTGGTCGCCTTCGACATTCCGATCCAGACCGTCGTCTGAGGCGGAGCCAGGCGATCGCGACTCAGGAATCGCCCGAGGTGCCCTCGGCGGCGGTCGGATAGTCGGGCTTGATGTAGCCAGCGGCGATCTCGCGGAGCGCGACCACGACCTCCTTGTTCTCCTCCGCCTGCACGAGCGCCCGAGCACCCTTCTTGAGCTGCTTGGTGCGAATCGACGCCATCTGGACCAGGTGGAAGCGGTTCGGCACTTGCCGCGTGCAATCTTCGATCGTGATGCGTGCCATGCGCGTTTCCTCGGGCTGGAGAGCCGCTGGGCGGCACAGCCTAGGGCAGCTGTCGAAATAAGGAAACCCCGGCCGACTCGCGCCGGCCGGGGTCCTCCGACCTTACTCGGAAGGCCGATATCTTGGCCGCTAGGCCTTCTTCCGGCGTCGGCGTCGCGCCTTCTTGCGCGTCGCCTTCTTGGTGCCGGCCTTCTTCCGGCGCCGCGCCTTCTTGCGCGTCGCCTTCTTGGCTCCTGCCTTCTTCCGGCGTCGCGCCTTCTTGCGCGTCGCCTTCTTGGCTCCAGCCTTCTTCCGGCGCCGCGCCTTCTTGCGCGTCGCCTTCTTGGCCGTGGCCTTCTTTCGTGCGGCCTTCTTTCGTCGAGCTGCCATTCTTGGGTCACCCCCCTGTTCGGGTGCTCAAGCACCTTGCACATTCCGAATCGAGCCGAGCAGTGAACTGCTCCAGAGCCGCAGCAACTTCCACGGCAATGTTGCTCTCGTCTCCTATCGGAGATCGGTTTGTGCGACTTGAAGGCAATCTGCCTCCGTTCCTGATCTGTTTTCGCGGTGCTAGAGCAACTCTTGCGAGTGACCCTAACACCGATTTTTCCAGCTCGTCAAGACACAAGCGCAAAAAAATCAAGATGATGCATGTGAGAATTGCGGACGATCAATCCGTTTGAGCGCGAATCGGGGCCCGGCGCAGCCTCCGATCGACGCCGCCGAGGGGCGCCGCGGTTGACTTCGCCGCGGCGAACGACTACCCATCCCGCGCCGCGAGGCGCCCGCGCGCATCGTTTCGACCCGGCGGCCGGGCGTCGCAGCGCGGGAAGATCCGAGCCGCGCCGACGCGTGTGGCGAGCTTCAGCGTTCCAACTCTCGCGGCGTGTCGGGTGCCCGCCGAGGGCGTTTCGAGAAGGGAAACCGTGGGCAGCGTCATCAAGAAACGGCGCAAGAAGATGCGCAAGCACAAGAAGCGCAAGCTTCTCAAGCAGGCGAGACACAAGCGCAAGCGCTAGGTGGCCGGCGTGTCGCGGCGGGCGTAGGCCCGCGTTGCCCAGCTCAGATGCCGAACGGCGTCAGCTCCGGCTCCGGCGCACCAGGGGCGCGGCTCAGCACCCTGCCGATCCAGCGGTTCAGGAAGTTCCGGCGGCGCAGGAACGCAAGGGGCGGCCGGCGGCGTATGCCGAGCCGGCGCAGCTCTTCTCCGATCGCCTCGTTCTCCGGGTCGATCATCAAGCCGCGGCGCAGATAGCGGATCGCCTCCGCCTTGAAGCCGAAGGCGAGATGGAGCCGCGCCAGATTGTGATAGTGCGCCGGCTGGAAGAACTCCTCGCGGGCCGCGGATCGGCACAGCTCGAGGGCGCGGTCCAGCCTCCGCTCGACCAGGCCGAGCGCCAATCCGTAGTACGAGCGATACCGCGCGCTCGTGGGATCGAGTCGATGTGCGGCACCGAAGTGATCGAGCGCGCCGTCGGCCCGACCTTCCGCCAGCGCCTCCTCGCCCCTGCGAAAGTGCTCCTCGGCAGTAAAGCTGGCATCCATCTCAGACTCCGTTCGCGCGCTGTCGAGGGTGCCGACAGCGAGGGGTTCTCCCCTCTGTAGGCAAGCTCCGTGCCGACCGCTCGGAACGGCAAGTCTGCGCGCAAGGGCTCGTTGTCACGGAAGGAGGAGAGCAGACGCCCGGCGCTCTCGATGCCTGCGTGAAGTTCGAATTCGTACTCGGGGTGTCAGAAAACGTACTCGGCGCGTTGCGCGCGCACCGGCCGTTCTGCCGCAGACGCGCCGCGCACCCCTACACGAGCCCGTATTCGGCGCAGCGTGTCCCCGCGCTTGGTGACGCCGAACACACGCGTACGCGGCGGGCAGCCGCGCGCAGACTCCTCGAGAGCTTCAATACTCGATGATCTCGAGGATGTAGCGCTTCTTCTCCTTGCCGCTCGCTGCAGCCATCAAAGTCCGAATGGCCGAAGCGTGCGCACCCCCCTTGCCGATCACTTTGCCCAGATCTTCTTTGGCGACTCTCAGTTCGAGCACGTGGGCGTGCTCTCCAATCACCTCTTTGATCTGAACCTCCTCAGGCTTGTCGACGAGAGCCTGGACAATCGCCGTAATGAGCGACTTCATCGGCCCCTCCACGTCAGCATCGATGACGAAACGCCTTTTGATCGGACGCTCCGCCCAGCGGCCACCTCCGCATCGCCCGGCACGAGCGAATTGGCGCCGGATGCCAACAGTCTACGCCTCCCTTCGCTCGAAAACGACGCGAAAGCGCGCTTCTTCCCAGAAAAGTTCAGGAACGCCCCGCTGGGAAAACACTGCGCATCAGGCGCTCTGGGCGCAGCTTGGCGCACCGCTGATCCTCCCATGCGCGTCGCTGTGAGGGGAATTCCCGGCCCCGATGCGATCGTCCCGGCGGAGGGCCGCGTGCTATTCGCGATAGATGAGCGTCAGCATCCCGCGGTTCTGCTGGAAGTCATCCGCGCCGAAGCTGCCCGCGTTCTCCCAGTAGCGGTAGGCAAGGCCGATCTGCAGCTGGCGCGCCAGCTGACGCCGCAGCGCCAGCTCGACGCCGCCGAAGAAGTTGTTGCGGCGAGCCAGCGGATCCGACTGCAGCGCCTGGGACTCGTCCTGGAGATACGAGGCGAAGAGGGTCAGGGTCGCCGCCGTGCGCGTTCCGAAGTAGCGCTCGAGGGTCAGGCGGCCGGTCGTGTCGATGAAATCGTTCCCCGCCAGGTCCGCCGTGAAGCGATGCTGACCGCCGACTCCAAGGCGCCAGCCGCTGCGGTGCCGGTAGCCGAGATCGAAACGCCCCAGGAAGCGCGGCACGCTGCGACCGCTGCGAAAATCGAGCACGCCGCCGCCGCCCGCGACGTCGAGCTGCAACCCCCGCAGGCGCTGCATGCGGAGGCCGGCGATCGCCGTGTACTCGCCCAGATCCGATTGCGGTGATTCGTCGAACGTCCGATAGCGCGCGGTGCCCGCCAGATAGACCGACGCGCGGCGAGTGAGTGCGCTCTGGAGCTCGAGAAATCCGCGACCTTCCCAGAAATCGGCATCGAAGTCGGGAT
>JAOUNA010000143.1 GCA_029881215.1 Myxococcales bacterium
GAGCCCGCCTGGCAGCGGCTTCAGAAACTATGCGGCACGCAGATCCAGGCGCTCGACCGGAATTCGGTGAAGCGGTCGCCCGGGAGATGTTGGCGGAGGGATAGACACTCGACTTCCTTGCAGTTTAAGGTACGCGTCCGCGTGTGTCCGTGTTCGTCGGCGTAATCGATTTGAGGCACTGTGTAAGAACTGTGTAAGGTGGGCCTGAAACCGCCGAGAAATGCCGACGATCACCGAGTCACATCGAAGAGCACTGGGTGAGGCTAAATCGTTGCTGCGCCTACGAAAGGAGCTGTTTAGGTGTCCCTTGGTGATGCTCGCCCGAATCGCTTTCCAAGCGTGCGCCTTCAACCACTCGGCCATCTCTCCCCTTTAGAATCAACCACTTGCGAGCGGTCGGCGAACGATTATCGCACACGCCGTGCGAGATCTCTCCCTCGAACGTGAAGCCACTTGGTTTCAATGACTTGCAGCGAGCGAAGACAGGTAGCGAACGCGGATTGTGTAAGACCTCCGAATGTAGCTCGATCACTTAGGGGCATTACGCGCCTCGCGAGCAGCTCCGCTACCCGGTCGATTCTGACTCCACCCTGCGCGACAGGTCAGGAGTTGAGGTCGCGAGTACGTGACGGCTTGTCCACGAATCGGAAGGTCAAAGGGAGTCGCTCCGTGCAGCTAGCGGCACCTCGGTTTCCTGGCCAACCCGCGCGAAGGCGTCACGACTAACGCTGGGCGGCGCCCTGCCGCAGCAACTGCTCGAGCTGCATCGCCGGACAGACGTGACGGTGGATGTAGTTGGTGAGATTAGACCCCGCGCGACGCACGAGCGCCTCCATCGCCGGGTCGAGGCAGCGGCCGTCCCGATCGAAGACCTTGTGCACATTCGCCACCGAGATGGGCAACGGCAGCGCAATCGCCCCCACATGGGCGCACACGCCGCGCAGATGTTCGAGCGATTTGATCGCTCCAATGGCGCCGGCGGCAACACCGAGGAGTGACACTGGCTTGCCCGCTAGCGCCGACGGAAAGCCGAGGTTCTCGATGATGAGCTTCATCGCGCCGCTGAAACTCCCGTGGTATTCGGGCGTGGCGAGGACCACACCCGACGCGTGCGACACCAGTTCCCGCAGGCGCTTCGTGTCCGGCGAATCCGGCCGGAGCCCGGGCAGTGGCAGGTCGAGCGTCGCCGGGTCGACGACCTCGACGCTGACGCCCGGATCCTTCCGCAGCTCGTCGGCAACGAGGGCCGATGCCATCGCCGTGTAGTTGCCGGCGCGGACGCTGCCATTGATGATGACAATCGAGAAGACCGGTGCAGACATGACAAGAACTCCTTACGCCGTGCTCCAGACACGGACGCTCGTGAGAAGCTGACGCGACCTGAAGATCGCCATTGCATTGGAGTGCTGTTCGAAAAGCGACCTCCCGACCGTTACGCGCCCAGTCGGCGAACGACGTGGGGGCCGCTGTCGCGACTTCGCGCGTCAGCGTGATCGTCCCCACGTCGCCGGCGCCAGGGCGCAGGTCCCAGAACGGAAGAAGAGCAGCGTCGTCATTTCGGCTTCTCCTGCGCTGGCATGTTGACCCGTGCCCAATCAGCGAAGGAGGTGGGCGGCGCGATCGCCACCTCGTTGGCCAACGCGATCTTGGCCGCGGCGTCGGGCCCGAAGTAGGTGTGCGCTTCGAAGTAGTTCATCATCTGCCGGAGCTCCAGAGCCCCCGGGAAGAAGTGGTCGAACGCCTCACCCGGCACCGTCTGGAAACGGACCTTGTGGCCCTGCGCGTTGAGAGTCCGAACGATGTCGTTCCAGCTCAAGAGGTCCCCCGCTAACGAGAGGTGTTGACCGCTGCCGACCCGCTCAGGGTTGGCGAAGGCCCCGGCCACAAGATTGCCGAGTTCACCGACATCGCCCATGTGGATCACGCGAGCATCGGCTGCCATCGGCATCGCCCAGAGCTTGCTCCCGTCCTCCTGGGGCTGCGCGCCCATCTGAGCGGCCAGGTTTTGGAAGTAGAACGGCGCCTCCACGAAGGTATGCCGCGGGAAGCCTGTGTTGCTGACGAGCTGGTCCACCTTCGCCTTCCGCGTGAAGTGTTTGACGTCGAATTTCCCGCCCGAAATCTCCTCCACGTTCGGCAGCGTCGACCAAACGAAGTGCTTCACGCCGGCCGCCTTCGCGGCCTCGACAGCGGCCGCCCCTTGCGCGAGCTCATCCACGCCAGGCCCCTCCCAGAAGTTGGTGACGACGAACGCCCCATGAGCGCCGGCGAACGCCGGCCCGAGCGTCCGAAGGCTGTTCAAATCAGCCACGGCGACTTCATCGGCGCCCAGCCCTGCTATCCGCGCCAGATCGCGGCTGACGGCGCGGATTCGGAAGCGCCCCTGGGCCTTGAGCGCTCGAACAACGCCGGCGCCCTGTCGTCCACTCGCGCCGAATACAGTGATGATTCCCGTGTCTTGCATGGTTGCTACCTCTCCCTTGAATCAGTCGTTCCACCGAACGTGGACGAGCGCCGCCGGCCGGACACGGTCTTGGGCAAACACGTCAATCCCGACGAGGCGATTCGTCCAACGCTGTTTAATCTCTGCCGTCGCTCGTGCCGCCGCCACGTCGAGGAATCGTGTGACGGGCCGGTACGTGCTGTCGACGCCGCCGATACTGCTGCGCCGCTTCGGCGAGAACCATGTCGAAATCCATGAAGGGGCCGTCGCCCGGCACCAGCGGGTCAAGCGCCATCAGGAAACGCCCTCGCGGGATCGCCTAGGCCGGCGCACGCTGTCTCCGCGCTTCAGCCATGGGTCAAATAGCCTCGTTATCAGCGGCATCGCGCCGTAGCTCATGGCGAGCACGATCACGGCGGTCGTCAGAATCCTCGCGATCAGCCAGTGGACTCCCGAGAGCAGCGTCGCTGCAAGCGGCGGGACCACAAGAATCAACGGGAGAATCGAGCAGAAGACGACGACGGCCATCTTGTAGGTGGGAGGCGCACTCGCTTGAAGATGGCGAGCGGCGGCAACCCACCGCTCCAGTCCGCTCGCGTACCGCACCGCAGCCGGTGCGTCCACGAGTTGGTCGAGGCGCTTCTTCCAGGCGATGAACTCGTCGGATCTCCAGAACGCGTGCAGCAGCTCGAGGGATCCGAAGTGAACCAGGACGGTGTACTCGCGGGAGTTGGGATCCTCGGGAGGGAACAGCGCGACGCCACCGTACCCATCAACGCCCTTGCCCAGCTCCGCGAGCTTGTCGTGGTGCGCGACGTAGTCTGCCTTCCGCCCGGCGGCAACGCGGTGGCTGATCAGAATCGCTATCGGGTCAGTCATGCCGGTCGGCCTTCACCCTCGGCGGCGCCCGCTTCGCAAACCAGGCTGACGTTCATGCTGGTTGGAGAATCGCATGAGCGATCTTGCCCTCGTGCGTGGACCAGTCCTTGGCGAGTTCCGCAACAATGGCGTTGAGCGTGGTCAGTCCGACGCCCCCGTGTTCCATTCGTCGCCATGCGATTTCTTCTGACAACTGGTTGGGAGATCCGCACGCGTCGCACACGACCTTGACACTGTGGCCATCCTCAACCGCGCTGAGCGCCGGAGCGACCACGCACACCTCAGTGGTTACACCGGCCATGACAATGTTCTTCCGGCCGGTTGCTTTGCACGCTTGGACGAACTCGTCCTGGTCCCACGCGTTGACGATGCCGGAGCGCTGAATGCGGCGCTCGAACGCCTCGGGGAGGACTGTCCGCAGTTCCGGCATGAGAGGCCCCTGCGCCTTCTGTTCCTGGCTCGAAGTCAGCACGACAGGGATGCCGACACCCGCCGCGAACTTGGCCAGTGCCAGAACGTTGCGCTCAAGAGTCTCAAGTGGTGTCGTCACTGCCCATTGATTCGTGCCTGTCTGGTGATCGATGAGCGCGAGCATCGTGTCCTTGACTGTGAATGAGCTCATTGTGTCCTCCATGATTCGATTAGTCCTGGCGTGCCGCGGTTCCCCCCGTCGATAATTTGCATGCGAACTATTGTCAGAAAAAAGGGGTTCACTCCTGCTCGCCAACTCGCTCCAGCAGGGCCACCAGCTGCTCGAGGTCGTCGCTCGAGAGCCTGGCCATCACCTCCCGGTCCCGCGCATCGATCGGCCCCTCCAGTCGGTCCAACACGCCGAGCCCCGCGGCAGTGATGGTGCATTCCACGCGACGCCGGTCCGAGCCGCACGGCGTACGGCGTACCAGGCCGCGCTTGACCAGTCGATCGATCAGCCTGGTAATTGAAGGCTGAGGGTTGAGCATGCGATCCCGAATCGTCATGATCGCCACCGGCTCCCCTGCCCCCTGGAGGATCCGCAGAATGTTGTACTGCGATTCCCCGATTCCCTCGGAGCCGAAGACATCCCCGAACTGTCGCCGAATCCTGCCGGTCGCTTGCAGGAGCGAAATCAAGGCGCGGCGCGGTGTGGAGCGGCTCATCGAGAAGAACCACCACTTCTACTTAATATGCATGCAAACATTCTTCATGTCAACTATAACACGGTCTCAAGGGGGCGAGCGGCGGGCCAGTATCCGTCTCGGCCGGCAGTCCACGGAGAATCACCCGGCTACTTGACCAGGGTCACGAGTCACGAATCGGCGTGAGTTATCGGTGCGGAAGGGGGGACTCGAACCCGTACGGTCTTGCTACCGCCAGCCCTTCAAGACGATACGTCTCGGGTGTATAGCCAAATCAATCCGGCACCCACATGCGAAACGCGACAGGCCGGCAACGTTGTCCGCGCTGGGGCCCGGTGAGACGGCCTCACACCAGCGTGTCGGTTGCTCCTACGGCGAGATTGTGACGACCATCTTGCCGAAGGTCCGGTTCTGTTCCATGTCCGTGTGTGCCTGGCGGAGCTGGTCGAAGGCATAGGATCGGACAGGACCCAGGCTGACGTCGCCGACCGCGAGCCGATCGAGATAGCGCTGCAGCACCTCTGCGGGGAGGTCACCGCTGCCACCGCCGTAGGCCGTCAGCCGTACACCCCGAGGCAAATAGGCGATCGGATAGAAGTTCGGCACGATCCACTGATTCGAGAGCATGCCGGTAAAGCAGACGGTGCCGTGGATGCGCGTGGAGGCGAGCGTATCCGGCAGCGTCGGCGTGCCCACGAGTTCCAGTGCGGCATCCACGCCCTCCGGAACGAGGTCGCGCACCGTCGGCGCGACCTGACCCGTGTCGACAATGGGGTGGTCGACGCCATGCGCCTTCAGGGCGTCCGCACGGTCAGGCTGGCGCGTCGTGGACAGCACCGTCGCCCCGAGGTCCTTGGCGATCGTGGCTGCGGCGAGGCCGACCGACGAGGTGCCGCCGCGAATGAGCAACGACTGTCCGCGCCGCAGGTCCAGACCGATGGTCAGCGAGCCGTAGGCCGTTTGCAGGGTCTCGGGCACCGCGCCGAGGACGTGCCAGGGCAGCGTGGAGCGGAAGGGGATGACCTGGCGACGCGGCACGACGGTGTACTCGGCGTAGCCGCCGTCGAAGGTCCGTCCCATGCCGCCCATCAAGGTCGCCACCTGTTGGCCGGCCTGCAGGTCCGTGCCGTTGGCGACGTCGACGACACCCGCCGCTTCGATGCCGAGGACGCGCGGAAACGTGACGCCTTCCGCGAGTCCCAGACGCGTATGGAGTTCCGACCGGTTCAGGCCGAACGCGCGGACCGCAATCCGCACCCAGCCCGGCGGCGGGTCTGGTACTGGGATCTCCCTGAGCACCAGGTTCTCCACGGGACCGGGTTCGGTCAGCACCACCGCGCGCATCGTCCTCGCCATCTCAGCCCCTCCTCTCGAGGCCACGTCGCTCAGCCGACCAGCGCGCGTCGATCAGCGCCGCTCTGCACCGACGACTATGACACGACAGCCGCCACCGTCTGTGGTTCAGCCTGTTCCAGTTCCACGGCTTGCGCTTCGATCTCGATCGTGACCGTGTTGGCCACGAGCACGCCTCCGGTTTCGAGCGCCTGGTTCCAGCGCAGCCCCCAGTCGCGGCGATCGATGTCGGTTGATGCGGTAAAACCGACTCGCCGCTGGCCCCAGGGATCAGTCCCACGCCCTCCAAAGGTGGCGTTCAATGTCACGGGCCTGCGTGTCCCGCGAATCTCGAGCTCGCCGACGATCGTGAAGCGGTCACCCTCGTCCGTGTACGCGCCGTCCACACGCGTGGTGCGAAAGGTGATCTGCTGGTGATGCTCGACGTCCAGGAAGTCGGCCGATCGCAGGTGCGCATCCCGGGCGGCGACGCCCGTGTCGAGGCTTGACGCATCGATGGTGACCTCCACCCGAGACTGTTCGGGGTGGCGGTCGTTGATGTCGACCACCCCGGTGAAGCTCCTGAACCGGCCGCGAACCGTCGTGAACATCATGTGTTTGACGGCGAACTCCACGGTCGTGTGGGCGGGGTCGAGTTGCCAGATTGTCTTGTTCTCCATGACACCTTTCCTTTCGATCACGTATGGCTCCTTGCGGAGCGCCACGTCATGCCTGCCCCAACCCGGAGTGTTGGCGTGTCGCTGGATTCAGTCATCCCAACGCACGTAGAGCAGCGCGGTTCGAACGTGGTCTTCGGCAAACACGTCGATACCAGCGAGGCGGCCCATCCAGCGCTGCTCGATTTCCGCCGTCGCGCGCTCGGTCACCACGTCGAGGAATCGCTTGAAGAGCAGGTACTTGTTGTCAAAGCCGCCGATCTGCGTGGCCGTTTCGCCGAACACGCCCATGAGGTCGGTCTGCCCGTGAACGCGCTTGACGGTCTCGTAGACGTCTCGTGTGAACTCGCGGGCCACCTCCACGTCGGCTCTGTTTCCGGGATGGGTCAGGTGACCGCCGACGAAGACATCGAAGTCGTACTCGAGGAGCGCGTCGAAGACGTGCACGTACTCGTGGAAGTTCGACGTGATGTCGAAGCCCTGGAAGGGGCCGTACCCCGGCGCTAGCGTGTCGATCGCCATCAGGAAGCGCGCCCGCGGTATGTAGACGATGAGGTCGCCCTCGTCCGAATGGTAGTGCGCGGCCCGCAGCTCGATGCGCGTTCCCCCTCGCGCGAGCACCACCTGATCATCGAACGTCCTGGTGGGCTTCAAACGGGCAGGATCGTTCTTCTCAGCCAGAAACTCGGCGACGCCCGTCAACGCCACAATCTCGAGTCCCTTGATGTCTTTGAAGGCCGCCGAGCCACCGATGTGATCCTTGTGAATATGGGTGTAGACGAGGGTAGTGATCGGCTGCCTGGTCACGGCGGCAATCTCAGCCCGGATCTTGGCGGCGTACGTCTCGGGCGCGTCGAACACGATCACCCCTGCATCCGTGACGACGAAGGCTGATTGCCAGACGCCGTCGGTGACGACAAACACACCGTCGGCGACCTTTCGTGTCTCGACCCCTTCCTTCGGATCGACGGCCCAGGCGCGGTCGAGCGCCGACCGTAGCACCGGCACGTAGTCCTTCAGAGCACGGCCGATGACGGGTGATTGGACGACCCCAACCGCGGTGTCCGCCGAGCCTTGTGCGAAGCTCGAGGCGCCGATGGCGAACAGGGCTACGGTGACGACGATTGCCGGAACGAGTGGGAATTTCTTCATTCTTGGCCTTTCTGAAGCGCTGGATTGGATGTGAGTGGCTCGTGCTTCCGCGGGCTCAGGCCCGAGGCTGGTTGGTGGCGAACAAGTACCGGTGAATGCGCCAGGCGCCGCCCTCGCGTCGAAACACGAACAGCTCGTTGTTGCCTTCGGTGACCTCAATCCCCGCTGCGAGCATCTTGGTGCGGCCCGCCGAACTGGTGCGCGCCCATGCCCAGTCACCAGCCTCCTGGATCTCGTGAATCTCGAACCGGACGTTCAGCTTG
>JAOUNA010000373.1 GCA_029881215.1 Myxococcales bacterium
GGGCAGGAACTGGATGGTCTCCGCAGAGTCGTAGGCCGCGAGCTTGCGCGTCATCAGGTTGAAGGCGGCGTAGAGCACGGCGTTGACCAGCGAGAGCAGCATTGCCGGATGAAACGCCGCCGAGCCCGGGCGCACGATCACCAGCACTCCCGCAAGGCCGATGAGGATCGCCGCCCAACGGCGCGCGTCCATGCGCTCGCCGAGGAGCGGCGCGCTCATCAGCGCGATCAGGATCGGCACCGTGAAGAAGATCGACGCCGTGACGGTGAGCGGGAGGTATTGCAGCGCCCAGAAGTTGATGCCGGTCATGGCGCAGAACATCAGGCCGCGCGCGACGTGCCAGCGCAGGTGGCGCGTGCGCACGAGCGCGGCGCCGCGCAGCGGGAACAGGAGCGCCGCGGCGAGCACCGTCTGCGACAGAAACCTCAGCCACACCACCACGATCACGGGCACGCTCTGCACCAGCCACTTCGCGCTGCCGTCGAGCAGCGTGAACAGCATGTAGGTGAGCGAGATGAGGCCGATGCCGGTGAGACGGTTCCTCGCGCTGTCCGCGTGCAGCACGTCCGGGGCCGGACGCCTACAGGGCGCGCTTGACCGCGCTCGTCACCGCGCGCGTGTCGTGCACGCCGCCGAGGTCCGGCGTGAACACCTGCTCCTCGGTGGTGCGCTCGATCGCTTTCATCAGCCGCGCGGCGGCCTTCGGCTCGCCCAGGTGCTCGAGCATCATCGCCGCGGTCCAGAAGGTGGCGATCGGGTTGGCGACGCCCTTGCCGGTGATGTCGAAGGCCGAGCCGTGGATCGGCTCGAACATCGAGGGAAACTTCCTCTCCGGGTTGAGGTTCGCCGTGGGCGCGATGCCGAGCGACCCGGAGAGCGCGGCGGCGAGATCCGAGAGGATGTCGGCGTGCAGGTTCGACGCGACGATGGTGTCGAGCGAGGCGGGCTTGAGCACCATGCGCGTGGTCATGGCGTCCACCAGGATGCGGTCGGTCTTCACGTCCGGGTATTTCTCCGCCACCTCGTAGAAGATCTGGTCCCACAGCACCATGCCGTGGCGCTGCGCGTTCGACTTGGTGACCAGCGTGAGGAGCTTCCTCGGGCGCTTGCGCGCCAGCTCGAAGGCGAAGCGGTGGATGCGCTCGACGCCCGCGCGCGTGAACACCGAGGTCTCGGTGGCGATCTCTTCCGGCAGCCCGGCATGCACGCGCCCGCCCGAGCCCGAGTACTCGCCTTCGGAATTCTCGCGGATGATCACCCAGTCGATGTCCTTCGCGTTGGCGAGGGGGCTGGTGACCCCCGGCAGCACGCGCGAAGGGCGCACGTTCGCGTACTGGTCGAAGCCCTGGCAGATCGGCAGCCTGAGGCCCCATAGCGACACATGGTCGGGCACGTCCGGCGCGCCGACTGCGCCGAAGAAGATGGCGTCGAACGTTCTTAGCCTCGCGAGGCCCCCGTCCGGAATGTAGGCCCCGGTGCGCTTGTACCTCTCGGAGCCCCAGTCGAAATCTTCGAACGCGAGCTCAAAGCCCTCCTTCTGCGCCAGGTCCCGGAGGATCTCGATGCCGGCGGGGATGACTTCGTGACCGATTCCATCCCCCGGGATGGCGGCGATTCTGTAGGCTCTCATGGGGACTACTGCGGATGATTTCGCGACGCGTATCTTACCTTGTGGTGGCGCTGGCCACCGGGTTGCTCGTGCCGGGCTGCGGGTCGAACAATGATGCGCCTCCGGTCGTTGACGGAGATCTCCCGGTCGGGAACTGCCCGGAAATCTATGCGTCGGGGTTTCGAAATCCCTGGCGGTGGAGCTTCGATCGCGCAACGGATGAGTTGTGGGTCGGCGATGTCGGGCAGGGAGCGCTCGAAGAGGTCGACCGGGTGGTGCGCGGCGGCAACTACGGGTGGCGGTGCTTCGAGGGCACGCGCGCCACAAGTCTTCCCTGTGGCTCTGAGCCGAACTTGCTGCCGCCGGTTGCCGAGTACGGCAGATCCGAGGGGAGTTCCATTACTGGCGGATATGTCTATCGCGGCATG
>JAOUNA010000144.1 GCA_029881215.1 Myxococcales bacterium
CGCGCGCGGACCCGCGATGAGCCGCGGATCCAGCACGAACACCGGGAGCCACGCCTGCACACGCCCCGCAAGCGCCGCGAGCGCCGTGTTGTCCTGGAGGCGCAGGTCGTTGCGGAACCAGTGAAGACCGCGTGTCCCCGCGCAGCGGCTGCTCTTCATCGGGCGGGCTCCGCGCTCAGGCGCTCGCAGAGCGCCCAGAGCGCTCGGCGCGCTTCGCTCGATTCCGTGGTGTAGGGCAGCAGGTGCGTGCGGCGTTGCTCCCGGTCGAAGAAGAAGCGGCCGGTCCACGCGCGCGCCCGCGGGCAGGCCACCAGCCAGACCACCGTGTCGGCGCCTTCGGCCGGGGTCCGCAAGATGTTGCGCGTGACGCGATGGAAGCGCGGGAGTGAACGCTGCACAGACGGTGTGTCCGCCCAGCCGGGATGCATCGCGTTCACCACGACGGAGCTCCCGCGCAGCGCTTCGGCCCACAGCTCCGACAGCACCACCTGCGCCCGCTTGGTCTCGGCGTAGGCGATGACGCCGTCGAATCTTCTCGAGGTCCAATTCGGGTCCTGCAGATCCAGCCGCCGGGTGTACATGCCGCCGGAAGAGACCCAGATCACCCGAGCATCGGACGACTGCTCGAGTCGTTCTCGCAGCAAGCGGGTGAGCAGGAAGGGCCCGACGACGTGGGTCGCGAAGGTCGCCTCGAGTCCATCCGGGGTCTCGACGCGCTCGTCCAACAGGGCGCCGGCATTGTGCACCAGCACGTCCACGGGCGCCGCCGACAGCCGCGCCGCCGCCGCGCGCACGGAGCTCAGGTCCGAGACGTCCATGGCCTCGACGGAGATGCGCGCATTGCCCGTCTGCTGGCGCACGCGCGCCGCCGCCTCGTCCCCGCGCTCCCGGTTGCGGCACAGGAGCACGACCTCGGCACCCAGGTCCGCGAGCGCCAGGGCTGTCTCGTAGCCGATCCCGGAGTTGGCGCCCGTGACGAGGCAGCGCCGGCCCGAGAGATCCACCTCCAGATCCTCGGCGCGGAAGGTCAGGCTGTGGATCCGGAACCCGGTCCGGTCGAAGGACGACACGATGAAGGGATCGACGACGCAGCTCAAGGCTCGGCCGAGCCAGGCCTGCGCGCGGGGCGCAGCGGAGACCTCCGAGATCGGCGCCGCGCCTGCTTCGAGAGCTGCCAGGATCTCCGCGACGGGCGGATGATCTCCGGCCTCGCGGCTCACGTAGCGGTACGTGAGGTCGCCGCCCGGCCGGATCACGAACACGCCTCCGAGCTGCCAGGGATCGCCCTGCACGCCGACCTGTCGAGCCCCCGAGCGGAGCGCGCGCAGGGCATTGCGCGGGAGCCTCGGCGAGAGCAGCTCGACCCGACCGCGCCGGAGGCCTGCGGCGCGATAGGCGCGCAGCTCCGGATCCACCAGGAGCGGGCAGTCGAGCGCGAAGTCCTCCCGAAAGCCGGCGGCAAAGTTCGGGGCTCCGTTCCCGACGATGACGAGCTCGGCCCCCCGAGCGCGAATCGCGTCGATCTGGTCGCGCAACTGCGCGACTTGCTCGCGGCAGAACAGTCAGCCGAAGTGGCGGATGAAGACGAGGACGACCGGCCGCTCCTTCCAGAACGTCTCCAGGCGCACGCGCTCGCCCTGCCCGTCGGCAAGCTCGATCCCGGAAAGCTTCGTCGCAATGCGCATCGGGCTCTTTCCTTCGCATCCGCGCGGCGTGGGCTTGACGCGGTACGCCGAGACATACTACGCAAAGCTCGCGAGAACGGCCCCAGCGCTGAGCCGGTGGGCCCACTCACGCGGCCCTCGGCCCCGCCCGGCGGCCTTCGCGAGGCGCCACCGAAGAGTCGGGAGCCCGATGCGCTCTGCACGGCGGAGCGAGCGCGCGAGTCCATCGCGGGGTGAGTGACGGGGCAGGCTTTGGCTGCCTGCTCCGCGGATGGGTGGGCAACTCCCCGCAGTGGAGCGACACAATGCAGCAGCTCTCCTCAAGTGGCCCCGCGGGTCTGTCGATCTCCACGGGGCCACACGGCATCCTTGGCATGCGCGCGGGAAGGGGCCGCCCTTGAACGATGGGTTCACCACCGCTGAGCCGGGACATCCGGGCTCGCTGCAACCGTCGACCCGGAGCTACGCGATGGCGGTCATTCTCGCGTCGGTCTTTGGGTTCGTGGGAATTCAGCACTTCTACCTCGGTCGCTGGGTCGAGGGAATCATCGACGTGGGCCTCTCCATCGGCTGGATCGTCAGCTTCGCTCGCGGGGAGATCCTCCTCGGGACCGCGCTCGTCGCGGCCGATTTCATCCACGCATTCGCGGTGACCATCATGCTGCTGACCGGAAACTTCAAAGACGGCGACGGTCGCGTGGTGTGTTATCCGGGTCAGAAACTCACGATTCACAGGGGGTAATCGACATGGACGCACAGACGAACCAACCGACCGGCGACGTCAGCCCGAAGGGATTCGTTCCCACGATCCTGCTCTGCTTCTTCCTCGGCGGTCTCGGCGTGCACCGCTTCTACGTCGGGAAGATCGGGACCGGCATCCTCCAGCTGCTCACGCTCGGTGGGCTCGGAATCTGGACGATCATCGACTTCATCATGGTGGTCACCGGAAACTTCAAGGACGCTGCCGGCATGCCGATCAAGGTCGCCACCTGATCGTCGGCTGCGCGGTGCCGCCTGCTGCGATGGAGGCCGGTGCGCGGGACAGCCAATCGGATGCGCAGTCGAGATCCGATCCGCCGGGTAGCATCATCGCCAACACGCGGGCGCGATTGCGCGCGCAGCGGGAAGGAGACGTCGTGAAGTTCGGCCCCTGGATGCTGGCCGCGCTCTGCGCCGCCGCCTGTGCAACGCCCGGGCCGAGCTCCGACTTCGATGCGCTGCTCGCGCAGGAAGCCGACCCGCTAGTCGAGACGACCGTCGCCGCGCCGGACGGCTCGTTCCGGGTACGCGCGATGGGCGAGCTGATCGCACCGCTCCGAATCGATGCCGAAACCGGAGTCTTCGCCCGCTTCGATATCGGCACCGGCGCTCCGGCCGAGTGCTGGTTCTACACGGGCGAGCGCGACCTCGCCAACAGCCTGCACCTGATCTCGAATTCGATCTTCGAGATGGTCGCGGCCCAGGGAAGGGTCGTGGACGCGAAGTCGATCTACGCTGTCGACGCGGGTGTCGCCGGACGATCCCCCTACCTCTCGCTCAGCTGGATCTTGCGCTCCGGATCGACGGGCGCGCTGATCAAGCAGATGATCGGCAGCGCGGGGGCGCGCAGCGTCTGGTGCCTCCACGATCAGGTGGGATTCTCGAAGAGCTTCGAGCGATTCTTCCTGGGTGTGCTCGCGTCGTTCATTCCCGCCGAGGCGGAGCCGCCACCCGACTTCACGGAGACCGTGTTGGTTCGCGTGGCCGGGTTGAACACGGGCTTTGCCCATCTCGAAATGAAGCGAGATGGTGACGGCGATACACGCATCCTTCGCAAGGATTCCCTCCTGCTGCCGATGGGGCCCGATTCGATCCTGGCATCCGATGGCACTGCCGTCGAGTGGGCACGACCCGACGGCTCTCTGATCAACGGGATGGAGGCGCGAGCGGAGGGAGGCGAGATGGTGACCGACCTGCAGCTGTCCCGGACCGAGGAGATCTGGCGCGTCACGGGCACCGCGCAGGGCAAGCCGTTCGAGGCCGAGTTCACCACCGATGCGCCTCTCCTCTCCACGCTCGGCGAGTACCGTGCCTACCGAGATCTGGTGAGCCGGCCGGAAGCGCACAGGATCTACTTCTTGCGCTGGCTGTCGGCGAATCCCGGCGAAGCCGTCAAGTGCACGCTGACTCGAACGAAAGCAGGCGCAGACGGCGCGGTGCTCGCGGAGCTGAGCGCTGGACCCTTCGAGATCGAGCTGGCACTCGACGCGGGGGGGCCGCGGCGTGCCATCCTCTCGGCGGGCCGGATCGAGCTGGAGATGACGCGTGCGGCGCAGGACGGCTCGTTCTAGGGGCGGGCAGCTCGCAGTGGCGCTCGCCGTCCTCTTCGCCCGGGTGCCGGCGACGGGCGACTCCCGGGCGCAGAGCCCCTATCTCTACGTCGTCGATCTCAGCCAGGCGCGGGAGGGCATCGACTTCAGCCGGCCTCTGCGCTTCGAAGCCTACGCAACCGATCCGGCAGCCCTCGGCCGGAAGCTGGCTCCGATGCTGTACGCTCGCGGGATCGACCACGTCGTCCTCGAGGCCCGCAGCTACCCGGTGCTGCCCCCCAGCGATCCGTCCGCGTTCCTGGCGGCGACGTTCGTCGTCGACTTCGATCAGCCGGCGGTAGCGGCGCTCGCCGCTGCCCTTCGCGAACGCTACGGCGACGCGCCAGCGGCGGATCAGATCGTCGCGTTCGTTCGCGACAGCATCGATTCCACCTCTGCGCGAGGCTTCGACATCGCCTCCCAGGTCGCGGCGCATCGCGCCGGCGACTGCACCGAGCACGCGGTGCTCTTCACCGCGCTGGCCCGATCCGTCGGCATGCCGGCGCGCATCGTCTCGGGCATCCTCATCGCTCGGATCGGGGACGAGCTCGCGGCCCTCGGCCACGCGTGGGCGGAGACACACGACGGTTCACGGTGGCGTCCCATCGATCCGACCGACGTGCGCGGCGCGGAGCCGCTCGTCTACGTGCCGGACGGAATCCTGGAGAACGAAGGCCCCGGCTACGCCTTCGGACTCGCGCGGATCTACCAGAGCGGCATCGAGCGCATCGTGGTGCTCGAGAACCGCGCGCCCGGGAAGTGACGAGCCACCGGGTGCAGCGCACGCGCCCGACGCCGCGCTGGGCGCGAGCGAATTGATCGGGAGCTCGAGCTCATCCGCGAGGGCCACGACCACCTGGGAGCCTGGAACGGCGGCTGCAACTGCGTCGGTGAACGCCGATCTCGCCAGCCGGCGCTTGGCGCGCGGGTTCCGCGCCCGCTCACGCGACCTCCGCGTGCGCCCGTGCATTTGCGATCGCGAACAGGGTCGCTTCCAGCGCTGCGGGGAGCGGCGCCACGCGATGCGTGTCGATGCGCCGCCGGGCCTCGCTGCGCGCGCGCTCGTGCGCGGACGTCTCGCGGCTCCCGCCCTTGCCGGTGATGCGGCCCCGCGGCCCGGCGAAGCGGGAGACGGGAAACTCCTTCATGGACTCGAGGGTGTGTCGCTGGGCCAGGAAGTGTCCGCCGGGACCGACTTGTCGCACCACGTCCACCGCGAGACTCTCGGAGCTGGTGTCCTGCGAAGCCGCCGCGATCCGGGTGTCGCGCGTGCGTTCGTTCTCGATGACGAGCTGCTCGAAGCAGAGCACCGTCGAGACCTCCAGCATGCCGCCCCCCGCGCACAGGTCGGGCCGTCCGACCAGCGCGAGAGTCTCTCCGCTGATGAAGCAGGGCAGGCCCGTGCCGCGCCCGAGCTGGAGCGCCGCGCAGGCCATCCACTCGCTCCTGGGATCCCAGTAGTTCGAGATGCCCGTGTGGGGGTCTCCGAACACCGGGAAGGAGCAGTAGATCAGCGGGCAGCCGGGGTAGAGGCTCTGCAGCAGCGTCGCGAAGGCCAGCACCTCCGCGTGTGCCAGCATCACCGTGCCCGCGGGCGTGGCCGGGGCCGTGACACCACCGATGGGCATGCTGCAGCAAACCACGGGCAGACTTTCGCGCGCGAAGACCATGGCGGCTTCGGTGCCCCCGGGATCCAGCCGCAGCGGTGTGACCACGGAGTTGAGCATCGAAACCGGCGGGCCGTGCATCGCGCCGGCGGACCGCAGCGCTCGGGCCATGCGCGCCAGGGTCTCCGCCTCCTCGCGTTGGCTCGCATCGATCACCTGGATCGGCTTGACGGTGTTCTGCAGCGCCGCCAGGAAGCCGCGCCCCACGCGCGTGCTGATCGCCACGTCCTGCGGACTGACCATCGTCCAGTAGACATCGAACTGCTCGAGGCTGTCGGCCAGGCGCGCGCTGGCGGCCACGTCGGCCAGCGAGGCGGGGCGCACCGCGTCGGTGTCCATGTCCAAGGTCTTCGAGCCGCAGCCGCCCGTGGCCACGAAGGTTCGACTTCGGTCGAGCAGGATCCGTTTGCCCTCGGCGCGCGCGCCGAGCTCCACCGTTTGCGGGGCGCACCTCAGCGCGGCCTCGATCTTGGCGCGGGGGAACAGGACCCGATCCGGCGCGGGCGCGGGAAAGCCGTGATCCCGGAGCTTCGCGACCAGGGAGGGAAGCTCGACCCGCAGGCCCACCTCTTCGAGGATGCACAGCGCGGCCTCGTGCATGCGCTCCTGCTCCTCCCGCGACAGGGCCGAGAACTGCATGCCGTGACTCCCGCGGCAGAGCTTAGCCCTGGATACGCTGCCGGCGCCGACTTCAGAATCGGGATGCCGCGAGCGTGACGTCCGCCCGCGCCCAGGCGTTGCGGAAGCCCTCCTGCGTCCAGGTTGCCTCGTCGCGCTTGCCCTGCGCGGCGAGGCTCTGCGCGAGTCCGTACAGCGACCAGCCGTTGCGCGGATACTGCTCGAGATCGGCGCGGTACACCGCCTCGGCCTGCGCGGCACGCCCGGCGTCGAGCAGCGCGGCGCCGAGTGCCTGGCGCGTCGGGAAGTACCACGGCGGCGGCTCCATGTACGCGAGCGCATCCTGCAGCGCCACCGCCTGCTCGAGCGCCGCGATGCCCGCGTCGCGCTCGCCGCGGGCGCTGGCGAGCTCTCCGCGCAGGTGCGCGCTGCCGATGCCGAGCAACGTGGCTGCACTGGCCGTGCCGCCGGCGAGCATCAGCTGCTGCGCCGCGGGCTCCTGCCGCACCGCGTCGAGCGCGTCGAGCTCTTGCGCCGCGGCATCGAGGGCGCCGCTGCGCACCCGCGCCAGGCCCCGCACGTAGTGCCAGATGCCGACCCCATAGCGCTGATCCGCAGCGGGCGTGGGCGCGCCGAGCACCGCGTCGAAGCGGCCGAAGCGCGCGAGCGTGAGCATCGGAATCGAGAGGAACTCCTGCAAGAATGGAAACGCGGCGACGTGCGGCGCGGTCTCCGCCTCGAGCTTGCGGGCCGTGCTGATGGCGAGCTCGGCGCGCCCTTCCGCGCTGGCCGTCGCCCACAGGAAGTGGAGGTTGTGGGGGTAGTACGCGGCCCGGTAGAAGGGGCCCGCGCGGCACCAGGAGAAGAATGCCTCGTCCGCAGCGGCCGCGCGCTGGTTGATCTCCAGCGCGTCTTCGTAGCGGCCCACGCGCCAGAAGATGTGGGAGGGCATGTGCACGAGATGGCCCGCGTCGGGCGCGAGGCTTCCGAGGCGCTCGGCTGCCGCCACCCCTCGCTCGGGATATTGCTTTTCCACCGCGTGGATGTAGTAGTGGTTCGCGCCGACGTGCGTCGGGTCGCGCGCGAGCACGCCCTCGAGCAGGGCGAGGATCTCCGCGGTGTAGGCGCGCGGCTCGCCGTCCGCGGTCCAGTAGTCCCACGGGGTCAGATCCATCAGCGACTCGGCGAGCAGCACCGCGGCGTCCACGTCCTGCGGATCCGCGCGCTGCACCTCGCGCATGGCATTGGCGTACGCGAGGTCGAGCGCGCCGCGCTCCTCGGACGGCGCGGCCTCGTAGCGCTGAACCAGGGCCTCGATGTAGGCGCGCTCGCGCGCGCTGGCGCGCGGGGCGCGGCGCAGGGCCTCCTGCGCGGCGGCGTGCGCGCGCCGGCCCGCCTCGGGGCCCATGGGGAGATTGATGTTGGGGCCGAGCGCGAGTGCGACACCCCACGAGCACATGGCGCAGTCCGGGTCGAGGCGCGCCGCGAGCTCGAAGGAGCGGATCGCCGCCTCGTGATTGAAGCC
>JAOUNA010000145.1 GCA_029881215.1 Myxococcales bacterium
TGCTGCACCCCGGGAACGCCGCGCAGACGCGCCTCGATGACCCGCGCGAGGGCAAGTGCGTCTCCCAGCAGCGCGCGGCCGCTCCCGCGGGCCAGGAATCCGATCCCGCGCAGGATCTTCTGCTCCGTCTTCTCCCCGAAGTGCGCGAGGCCGCGCACCGCACCGTTTTGGCAGGCCCGCTCGAGATCCCGCACGTCGCGCACGCCGAGCTCGCGATGCAGCGCCACGGCGAGCTTCGGTCCGACGCCCTCGATCGCGGTGAGGCCGAGCACGTCGATGGGCAGCGCGTCGCGCTGCCGTTCCAGCTCGGCCATGCGACCGGTGTGCAGCAGCTCGAGGATCCGCTCGGCGATTCCCTTGCCGATGCCGGGAAGCGCGTCGATGCCCCGGAGGCCGGATTCCACCTCGATCTGCGCCAGGGGCCGCTCGAGGGCTTGCACGGTCCGCGCGGCCTTCTCGTAGGCGCGCGGCTTGAAAGGCACCTCCTGCATCTCGAGAAAGAGCGCCATCTCGCGCAGCGCGCGCGCCACCATGGCGTTGTCGATCGCGCGTCTTCGTCGTGTCACGGGCAGCCTCGCAGCCGCGGAATCTCCGCGGGATTGCCACGCGCCGAGCACCGAGAGCTCCGGATCGAGGTGCAACCCGCGTGCCGCTCCCGGGCAGGGCGCGCGATCGCACCCGCTGCGGGCCGCGCGGCCCAGGGGCTGCGCGCCCCAGGCCCTGCGCGCCTTGCCCCAGCTCCGGGCGGACCTGCGCGCGGGGGCGCCCCCGCGCGCCGTGGATCCACCGGGTGGTGTCGAGGGGGGGGCGGAAGGGCTTCACGTGGCGGCGCCGGGTGGTCGATAAGCCGCACTGCGCAGCGGCGCGGATGACTCGAGCCTGGCAGAGCCCGGCTCGGCGATGGTTCCCTCGTCCGCTCGCTGGGGAGCGCCGCACCACATGGACGATCGCGACCAGGAGAAACGACGCGCAACACCGCTCGCCTCGCGCATGCGCAGCGCGCTCCAGCACGTGCGTCAGCAAGGGGCGGCGTCCCTGCGCGGTGTGCGCCGATCGCTCGGCGAGGCCCAGGATCTGCTGAAGCACACCGAGACGGCCGAGAAGCTCGGCGCGGCGGTCGAGGTGTGGCGCGTGCTCAAGAAGGCCGCCGACGCGCAGCAGCGCGGAAACCACGCGATGGCGTATCGACTCCTCGAGCCCGAGGTCGCGGCGCGGCCCGACGATGCGCGGGTGGTGATCGCATTCTGGAGCGCCGCCCTGGCCTGCGAACGGGCGGAAGAGGCCGTGCCGGCGCTGCAACACATCATCCGCAGCCTCGCCGCCGCAGGCGAGGCGGAGCACGCTGCGTCGCTGTGGACGGAGCTCTGCAACGCGGTTCCCGGCGCGCGGGTGGATCCGGGCGCCCTGGTCCGCATCGCCATGGCGCTCGAGGCCGAGGGCGCGCAGGAGCGCGTGATCGAAGCGCTGCGCCAGGCCGTGGATCCGGACAACAGCGGGCTCACGCCTGGTCTTGCCGTGCGCGTCGCCGAGATGGCGCGCGAGCTCGATCGGGGCACGGCGATGCGCGCCGCGCGGCGCGCCCTCGAGTCACCGGATCTCCACGACGCCAAGCGCGCCCGGCTGCGCGAGATGCTGGTCGAGCTCGGGCGCGTCGGATCGGGCGCGGCGACCGATGCCCCTGCGCGCGCGGACGCGGCGCGCGAAGGGGGCGTGCCCGCCCGATCGAGGACGCCGGCCTCCACGCCGCGGCCCGTCCAGGAGGCCCGCCAGGCCGAGGTGCCGGGTGTGGCGGTGGCGGATACGCTGGCGTCGCTCGCGCCCGCGACACGCTTCAGCGACATCAAGGTGGCGGAGGGCATGCCGACGCAGCTGCGCGAGGACGCCATCGCGATGCAGCTTGCGGCCGGCCGCAAGGGGCGCATCGAGTTCGCCAAGATCGAGGCGCTCGCCGTGGCGGAGGTGGGAGGGCTCGCACCCCATCCCGTCTGGGTGATCGACCTCGTGCTCAACTGGAGCGCGCAGGACGATCCGGTGCTGCGCGTCGTGCGCCTGCGCGGTGACGGCTTCGACCCGCGCATGATCGTCGATGCGCCGGCGGATCGGGAGCAAGCACTGCGCGGCTTCCTCTCCGAGATTCTCGCGCGCAGCGGTGCGACCCCCCTCCCGGATGAGGGCGGCGCGACGGGTGGAGGCGTGCACAGCTTCGAGAGCGTCGAGGCCTACCAGCGCGCCGTGCTCCAGGTGGCCTCCTGACGCGACGCGCTAGCGATCCGCTGCACGCGGGTCGCCTTCGAGAATCTCCAGAACGAGTGAGCTCGGGAAGTGGCGGCGCGGGTAGGCGAGCGGCGGGGCCGCGTCGGCCACGAGGCCGTTGCTGAGCGGCTCCGGCGCGTAGCCGGGAAACAGCTCCGCGAGGATCTCGGGGCGCTCGTGGTGCAGCAGGCTCATGCAGAAGAGCGTGCGCACGCGCGCGTTGTGCACGAGGAATGCGTGCAGGAAGGCCGTTTCGTTCCAGTGCCACAGCGTCTTCAGCGAGAGTGGGCTGTAGTCGTAGGGCAGATAGATGTCGTGGAAGTGCACGACGACGCCGGCGCGCAGCCCCGGCAAGACCTCCAGCACCAGGTAATACACGTCGCTCCCAGTCTTCGCGACGTGCGAGGAATCGATGAACAGCAGATCGCCCGCGCCGAGCGCAGCGAAGAGATCGCTGGGGGCCGCCTGCACGGGCGCTTCGACCAGATCGACGCCGCGGAGCGCGGCGAGCGCCTGGCTCGGATGGGGCTCGATGCAGGTGATCTGCGCGCGCGGCGCGCCGTCGCCTTCGTTGCGCGCCGCGGCCTCGAGCAGGCAGGCGCTGGAGACACCCGAGCCGACCTCCACGATGCGGCGCGGTCGCAGCTGGCGCACGAGCGCGTGCAGCGCCTGCGCTTCGATGGGTCCGTAACCCGGGCCGAAGCGACCCTGCGTGGCCCGCCGATAGGCCTCGTTGTCCGCGTACTCCTCGCGGTGCGGCAGGCAGATTTCGCGCAGCCGCTGTGCCTGTGCATCCACGTCCCACGCCACCCCGCGCATCGCCGAGCGCCGCGCCCAGCGGGCCCGCGTCGCTTCGAGCGTGTCGAGATCCACCACCGGGGAGTAGTAGTGGCGCGGCAGCACGTGCAGGCCGAGCTTCGCGGCGGCGCGGTGGGCCGTGAAGAGCACGCGCTTGGCCAGGCTCATGTGCATTGCCTCCCCTCGTCGTCGTGAGAGCGCCCGCCGGAAGCCAGACCCCGGAAGCTTGCCACACACCCCGTGGGGACTTCTGGATTCCATCTGCTTCGTGCTGGGCACCGCACGCGGATTTCCATTCTGCCAAGGGGCAGTCGGCTCCCTAAAGAAATTAGGCTATGTCGCCGAATGGAGGGCATCTCCACCCGAGTTGGGATGACAGTGGATCCGGAGCCGTATCTCAACGCCCTCGTGATCGCCGCGAGCTTCGCGGTCGGGCTGCCCATTCTGAGGAAGTCGCGGGCGGCGCGCGATCGACTGGCGATGCTGCTCGCTGCAGCGCTGCTGATCGACGGTCTCGAGTGGGTCCTCTGGAGCTTCTACCTGTATTGGCCCGAGTCCGAATCCTGGATCTCCGATGCCTCGGCCGTTGCCTGCCGCGTCGGCATCGACGCAGCGGTCGTCTGCCTGGGACTCTTCACGTGGAAGACCTTCCACCGGGAGGATCGCCTGGCGGCCATCGCTTTCTGGCTCGCGCTCGGTGCGCTGCTCTCGGGCTTCCTCGGAAGCGGGGTGCTGGGTGATTGGCGCGGCTTCCGCGCCGATCACCCGTGGATCTGGTTGGAAGTCATCGCCCAGATCTCGGTCGCGGCCTGGGTTGGCGCGGCGCCCGCCCTCTACTACCGGAGGCTGCGCAAACGCATCGCGATCGGCCTCGCGGATCCCGTCGTGGCCAACAAGTTCGCGCTCTGGGCCATCTACGGCGCCAGCTACTGCGCGGTCCAGATCCTGTTCGCCGTGGCGCTGGCGTGGCAGCAGGACTATCTGACGCTCGATCCGATCAGCATCGCGCTGACGCTGGCGGGCACGGGGGCGCTGTGGCTGGCCTTCTTTCCCCCTGGCCCCTACCAGGCGTGGCTGCGCGGCGGGGCGGCGCAGCGCTGAGCTGCGCGGCGCTCGTCTCAGGGCCAGCAGGATTCGAATGCGTCGAGCCGAGCGACGCGCTCGACCTCGACGATCCGCCAGATCGTGTTCACGCGCGCCAGCTTTCCCACGACCCGGGCATATTTCTCCATGCAGTCGGAGGCGCCGAGGGCCTCCGACTCGACTTCGACGCTCGACTCCAGATCGAGAACACGCGCGTGATCTCGGGTGATGAAGAGACGCATCTGCGGCCCTGCCGCGAGATAGCCCACGACATTCACGCGGCGCCCTTCATATCTTTCGGGCGCCACGAGGATCTGGACGAGGGATGCGGGAAGCAGCGGATCACCCGGCTCCGCGGCCCCCGGAAGAGCAGCCTGGCAGAGCAGGAGCGCCAACGAAACGGATGCAATCCCCGCGGATCCGAGCTGAGCCAAGTCACGCATTCTATTGTCCCCTCGTGTACTCGTGAACCGAGAACGACTTCTGACCGCTTTCGTAACCATAGAATCCGTGGTCGTACGGAGCGTAAACGAACACCGGAGCCCCGCCAATCGCGACGGAGAGTCCGCGAAAGCTCCTGGCGGCTGCGGGCGAGCTCAAATAGCTCTCTCGATAGTGGACGGGAAGTGACAGGACGATGGCGGCTGCATCCTCGATGGACCGCACGCTCCCCGCGAAGTCGAGCCCCAGGCGGCTCGTCACGTACTCGCGCCCGCGCGCGACCTGGGGATCTGCCGGCCCCACGCGATAGCTTCCGTTCTTCTCGCGAATCACCACGCCGTAGGAATCGTTCTCTCCGGTCCGGATGCGATAGCTTCTGACCGCTTCACCCGCGCGACTGGCTCCCGTCATCACCGCCTCGCGTCCGCGAGGATCGTCCAGCAGCGCCTGGCCGCGCGTCTTGCCGGTCTGCGCCGGCGTCTTCCGGCCGTCGACGAGAGACCTGCCGCGATCCGTGAATCCCTCCGATCCGCGGGCCAGCAACAGACGGCCCCTGGAATCGACGATCCCCCGAGACGAGGTGCTGGCGCCGAGCTTGCCCAGTCCGGCGGCGATGCCCTGGATCACGTCGGGGCTAGCCGTCAGGATCTTTCCGCCCCTTCCGGTGACGACGATTCCCTTGCCGACGATGATGAGCCCGCAGCTCCCGCTGCAGCTGAAGCGTTGGTACCAGGGGCGCATCTTGTAACCCGACGGGTCGACGTAGCTCGTGGGGTTGTTCATCACGTAGCTGTAGCGGTTGTAGCTCTGCAGATTGAGCGGAGCCTGGACGATCGGATCCGGAGAGAGCATGCGGCCGAGCTCGGGGTCGTAGACGCGGCCGTTCATGTGGACGAGCCCCAGGTGCGCGAGATGCTCGTGACCAGTGAATCCGCGCGTCGTCTCGAAGGCGTCGGGTCCCTCGGCGACGCTGCGCACGCCGTGGGGATCGAAGGTGAATCGCTGCGCGATCGCCCCGTGGTCGTCCGTGACGAGGCGGATGGATCCCAGGTGATCCCGGTGTAGAAAGCGCGTCAGCCGCGTGGTGCCACCGCTCGTCGACTGCTCCACGATCTGCGCCACGGCCACGCCGCCCGCGAAGACGTGGTGCACCTGGTCGACCGAGCCGTCGCTCCTCATCACTTTCTCGTAATGCCTGCCCACGTAGTAGGTGAGCGTGGTGGCGTCTTCGCTCTGGGCTGCTTGACGGATGCGGCGATACTGCGCGTCGTAGAGGAAGTAGCTCTTCGCGCCGCCGGGCATCGCGATGGATGCGGGCTGGTTCGCATGCGTGTAGACGATCGCGGTGCCGTCGCAGGCTGCGGGGGCGGGCCGGGTTGCGCCGCGGCACACGAGGTTTCCCCTCGGATCATAGTGATAGTAGCGAGCGGCCGAGCCCGGCGCTTCGCGCTGCAGCTCGGTTGCGGCGTGCGGTCCGGCGCTGCCCGTTTCGAGCCCGTAGCGATAGGTGCCCACGCCGCGCTTGGTGCGCAGATTCCCGAGCGGGTCGTAGCGGTATTCGTGGAGCGTCTCGCCGCCATTCGTGACGAAGCGCAGGCGGTTCGCCTCGTCGTACGCGTAGCTCGTCGCGCTCGTCTCGCGCACGTGGTCCTGTTCCCGGATGAGGTTGCCCGCGAAGTCGAAGTCCACCACGAGCTGCTGATAGGCCTGGAAGCCTCTGCCCACCTGGAGGGCCGCGAGGCGGCCCGTCTTGGCGTCGTACACCTTGCGGTCGTACGCGCCGTTGCCAAGCCGGGCGTAACGCGGCCGTCCGTCGGGCTCGGCGGCCTGCAGCTGCCACAGCAGGGATTCGTCTGCGCGGCGCACCTCTGTGAGATTTCCGAGCCCGTCGTAGTGATTGCGCACCATGACGCCACTCGGGTAGGCGATCCGATCCACCCGCCCGTAGGAGTCGTAGGTCAGGCTCGTCGCGAAATGGACGCCGTGGATCTCGTCGCTGGTAAAGAGAGGCCGACCGAGCGTGTCGTAGCTGAAACGGCGGCGCGACACCCGGCGGTTGCCGACGTAGGCCTCCTCCGCGGCGAGCAGCCCCCGGCCCCCGGCGGCCTCGTCGTACTGCCAGGTGCGCAGCTCGGACCACGCGCCGAGAGAGGCCTCGCCCAGCTTCCGGCCGAGGTCGTCATAGGTGAAGGTGGTGGACTCGCCGAGCGGGCCGATGGTGTTGCTGATCTCGCCGAAGATGTTGTAGGTCCACTGCTGTGGCCTCGAGCCCGCCCAGCGACCGATGTTGGGATCGTCGAGGCT
This sequence comes from Myxococcales bacterium, assembly GCA_029881215.1. GTDB lineage: Bacteria > Myxococcota_A > UBA9160 > UBA9160 > SMWR01 > JAOUNA01. The sequence goes on from JAOUNA010000145.1 coordinate 6,880, forward strand.
CTTCTTGCGTCCCTGGCGGTCGTAGCGGGTGATCACGGTGGTGCCGGCCTCGTCCTCGGACCACCAGCTGCGCGCGACGTTCCCGAACGCGTCGTACGCGTAGCGCGTGACGCGGTCCGCATCGCCCGCTTCGAGGATCCAGCCGCGCGCGTTTTGCAGCGTGGTGGTTCGATGCTCGAGGGGGTCGGTCACCGTGGTCCGAGAGCCCGCGTAGGCATAGCGCGTCGCGCCGTGCTCGGACGTCGCGTCCGGTGTCACCACGCGCGTCACGCGATCCAGGATGTCGTATGTGCTCGTGGTGAACTGCGGTCCGGCGCGCTCCACCGCGTAATAGGGACGGGATGTGCGGGACACGCGACCCAGTACGTCGTACTCGGTTCGGATCAGCACCGCACGTCTGCGATTGAAGCCCTGCGTCTCCTCCAGGAAGACGCGGCCGAGAACGTCGTGGTAACGACTCACCGGAGGGCCTCCGGAGGCACGCCGCGTCACGATGTAGGGCGAGAAGCGCTCCGGCGCGTAGAGCGCCTCTGTGCGACAGCTCTCGTCGCAACGACTGTAGTGCGTGGTGGTGCGGGTCCCGTCGGCGCGTGCCTCGAGGACTTCTCGGCCGAGTCCGTCGTAGTCGAGGGTCGTCGTGACGCCGCGCGGGCCGATCGGGTCGGTCCGAGACACGAGTCTTCCGTGATGCGGCTCGTGCCGGAACAGCGTGCGGTGGCGCACCGAAGCTTCGCTCCAGCGGTCCTGGTACTCCGGAAACTGTCCGCGGCTGTCGAACTGCGTGACGACCGTGCGGCTCAGCGCGGGGGCGTCGTGGCTGTCGCTCAGCGTCTCGAGGATGGCATTGCCGAAGGCGTCATACGCCCAATGCGTCACGCGGTGTGTCCAGGGCTCGTCGGCGGCGGGTGTGGGTTCGTCGACGCGGCGCGCAGGCGCGCCCG
>JAOUNA010000374.1 GCA_029881215.1 Myxococcales bacterium
CGTGTCGATCTTCGGCAGCGCGCGCGTGCGCCGCGGCAGTGCCCATTATCGCGATGCGGTCCACGTCGCCAAGGCTCTCTCGGAGGCGGGCTTCTCGATCATCACCGGCGGCGGACCGGGCATCATGGAAGCCGCGAATCGCGGTGCCCGCGAGGGCAAGGGCCGCTCCATCGGATTGAACATCAAGCTGCCCTACGAGCAGCGCCCGAACGAGTTCGCCGATACCGTGATGCAGTTCCACTATTTCTTCGCGCGCAAGGTGATGTTCGTCAAGTACGCGTGCGGCTTCGTCGCGCTGCCGGGCGGATTCGGAACGCTCGACGAGGTCTTCGAGGCGCTGACGCTCAAGCAGACGCGCAAGATCCACGATTTCCCCGTGATCCTGTTCGGCACCGCGTACTGGGAGGGTCTGGTGAGCTGGGTGCGCAAGCGGCTGCTCGAAGAGCGCATGATCTCACGCCGCGATATCAATCTCTTCCAGGTGACCGATGACGTCGACGAAGTCGTCGAGCTCGTGCAGAAGCACTACGCGCAGCGCACGCGCGAGCGCGGTCCGCGTGCGGGCGAGGGCCGCGATACCCCTTGATCCCGCAGGTCCACCCTCAGCACGCCCGGCGCGCCGGCCTGGATGCTCACCACGCGGCTCTGAGGGCGCTGCCAGCCGCGGCGTTGAAGATGCCCAGGAAGGGCTGGAACGGGAAGAGCAGCGAATTCATCGCGTAGCCGAAGCGCGCCCACGCGGTCGGCGGCACGTAGATGACGTCGCCCCCGACGACCTGGATGTTGGTGCTCATGTCGCCTCCCTGGATGGCCCGCAGGTCCACCATCAGCAGGGTCGGCGTGCCGCCCTGGGTTCTCACCACGCGGATCTTGCGCTCTCGCGCAAAGCTCGTGGTTCCCCCGCGGTTGCCCAGCGCCTCGGCAATGCGCGTCTCCTTCACCAGGGAGAACGTGCCCGGCGCGCGCACCTCCCCGAGCACGGTAACCGCGGAGCTCTGCGCCTCGGCAAGGGCGACCGTGGCGCGCGCGCCCCGTTTGAATCTCGAGATGCGCTCTTCGATGTCCGTAGCGATCTCGTTGAGCGTGCGGCCGCTCGCCATCACATCGCCCAGGAGCTGAATGGTGATCATGCCGTCCGGGCGCACGACCACCTGTTCATGGATCAGCGGCTCGGGGAGAATGGTGACGTTGAGAACGTCCGGCGCACCCGCCCGATAGGCCTGGAAAGGCACCGCCGGCGGCGGCATCGCCGCCGGATAGGCGCAGGCAAACACGCTCGACAAGGCGACGAGCAGCGCCCTCCGCGCCGCGCCTGCCCGCCAGCGGCTGAGCGATCGATTGCCGTGGCCGTCGTTGTCGTCCCAATCGGTGTCGTGCCAATCGGATTGGATCGAAGGCGAGATCATGGGCCCCTCCGCGGTCTCGACTCGAGCGCGACCCTGCGCGCCTGCGCCTTGTGTTACCGCAGATCGGGCCCCGCCGGGAGGTCTGGGGCGAATCAGTCCGCTGCTGGCCGGAGGAAGCGAAAGACCGTGTGGCCGACCTGGATCTCGTCGCCGTGCTGGAGCTCCTGGGAGCGGATGCCCTTGCCGTTGACCTTGGTGCCGTTCGTCGACTGCAGGTCTTCGATGGTGAAGACGTCGGCATCCGGGTCGAACAGAATGATCGCGTGCTCGCGACTGATGTTCTCGTCGAGCAGCGTGACGTCCGTGGTGGGATTTCTTCCGATCAGGGTTTCTTCGGCGGAGAGCGCATACTCCATGCCTTCGAAGCCCCCGTTGCAGATCACGAGCTTGGCGCTCGCCATCAGATCCCCTCCGACACAACCGTCGCCTTCCGGCTCTTTCGGCCCGGACTCACGCGGCCTTGAGAGCCCGCCGGGTGCTCAGAGCCGGCGGTGGCGCAGAGCGGGCAGGTTGACCCGAATCCGGTCCTGGGCAGCGAGGTCGCAGTCGGCGACCGCCACCTCGGGCCGATCGGCGAGCTCGGCCAGCACCGTTCCCCACGGGTCCACGATCAGCGAGTGG
>JAOUNA010000375.1 GCA_029881215.1 Myxococcales bacterium
TGTCTGCTCGACTAATTCCCGCCGCGTCGGCGCGAGACGCCCAGCGCCAGCAGCGCGGCGACACCCGGCAGGAGCAGCGCGAGCCGGCGCGGCTCGGGCAGGAAGCGGATCTCGAGGATGCCGAGCGCGGGGAGATACGACGGGCTCGAGAAGCGGCGCTTCGTGATGATCGCCACCGGCGTGACGAGCTGCACGACACCGCCAGGCCGCGCGGTGGATGCGGTCGCGGAGGCGGGTCCGTGCGCGGAGCCCGACCCGCGCAGCGTGCCGAGCGGCGTGCTGACCCGGACGCTGCCGGTCGTCCAGGGTGCGCCGTCCACGGTGACCATCACCGGGCCGCTGCGCACGATGGGCGAGCCGGAGAGCCCGACGCCCCGCGTCTCGGGTCCCGAGGTGAGGGGAATGTCCACGAAGGTCTGACAGCCGACGTACCGACACGCGCGAACGTTGCCGGGAATCGCCATCTCGCCGGCCAGTGCGGCGCCCGCCGTGGCGCGCGAGAAGCTCCCGGAGGCGTTGCTCAGCGTCACGATGGCGAGGCTGAACGGGGGCGAAGACGGGGCGTTCGGCGTGGGCGTGATCGTGGTCATCACGGACAGCAAGCCGGAAGGCAGCGCGATGGAGCTCAGGTGCCCAGCCGGGCCGGCGCCGTTGACGAGCGCCGTTCCGGTCGCGGTTGCGATCGGCTCGGTCACGCCGAGCCCGCGGATCGAGAAGGTGGCCTCGAAGGGCAGCGACTCCGCGAACGCTGCCGAGGTCAGGCTGCAGCCGAGCAGCACGAGCCCGCGAAGCCCGCGGGCGCAGCGACGGCGCCGCGCGATCCAGCCGCGCTCGCGGCGTCGATACGTCCGGCAAGACAACCGCTGCATCGAGCCGACCGCTAGTCCTGGAAGTAGTTCCAAGTGTAGGGCGGCTCGAGGATCGGGCTGAAATCCTTCTTCGGCCAGGGCGCCGGGCTGCTGACCAGCTCGAAGACGCCGAGCAGCTCGCGGGCCACGATCATGCTCGCGCCCATCGCCACGCCCGCGGTGAGCCCCATGCCCGGGCCATCCGCGTTCCACTTCTGGTAGATCTCGCCGGGGAAGGCCATCACGCCGGTGAGGATGTTGGCGAGACCGCGCAGCGCCTTGTCGCCCGCGTTCATGCGCTCGCCCCGCGACTCGGCCCATGCGGGCGCGGCCGCCAGCAACAGCGCGAGAAGCATCGCTAGCGGGAGCGCAGCCCGCCTCGCGGTCGGCACGCGCGGCGCGCCGATCCGATCTGCATCCGCCGTGCTCCCCTGGTCCGCAAGCATCTCCACCCCCCCTCTCTTTCTCGCGGTCCCGCGCACGCGAGCGCCGTCGAGGATGCGCCAGCGCAGAAGACGCGGCAAGCACGCCGCCGCGCGGCCGCCGTCTGCGACGCGGGGCGCGAATTCAGCGCTCCGCTTCCACGCTGGTCGCCACCACGGCCTGCACGCGCTCCGGATCGACGCGCTGCAGCAGGTGTTCGAAGTCCGCCAGCGCGTTGCCGGTGAGCGGCGTCTGGGCGTCGCGCCACGCGGCCTCTGCCTCGACGGCGAGCAGCGCCCGGGCCTGCGCCGCCAGTCGCGGCAGGATCGGCTCGAGGTAGAGCGTGATCTGACGGAAGAGATTCAGCGCGACGCTGCACACCGCGCGCACCTCCTCCTGCTTGCCCTCCTGTTTGCGCAGCGACCAGGGCGCGCGCGTCTCCACGTACTCGTTGGCGCGGTCGGCCAGCGCCATCGCGATGCGCGTGACGCGGTTCGTGTCGCAGGCCTCGTAGGCCTCGGCGATCTCGTCGGCCCGACGCGCCGCCTGCTCGAACAGGCCGCCGTCGTCGGGGTACGCATCGGTCAGATGCCCGCCCTTCAGGAAGCGCGCCGTGCGGCTCGCGAGATTCACGACCTTGCCGACCAGGTCCGCGTTCACCTTCGCGGCGAACTCCTCGAGATTGAGGTCGATGTCGGAGACTCCGCCGCCGAGCTTGCTCGCGTAGTAGTAACG
>JAOUNA010000146.1 GCA_029881215.1 Myxococcales bacterium
GGGTTTTTTTTGTGATTTTTTTCGGAGATTTGTTTGCCTTTTTTTCGCCCCTGCACAAATTTCGTCTGAATTCGAAGCCGCGGATTGTCGATTCATGAGGGGATGGCCCAACACGAGCCAGGACGAAACCTAGCCGCGCTTGGGCCCCTGCGGGGTAAGCGAGCATGGCGAAGCGACCCAAGGCGGAATCTCGGATGGCCGCAGAGCCTCTGGTGAGAGGCGCGGTGCTGGAGCCGATCCGGTTCGTCCAGCGCGAGATCAGCTTGCCCGACGGAACGAAGGCCACCGTCGACGTTCCGGTCTATCCGCCGTTCCGGCTCGAGGACAGGCCCGCGCCGAAGACTCCGGCGCGCGCCAGCCGCTGCGGTAAGGCCAGAATGCGACGCTCGAAGGCCTCGGGCGAGGCGTGAGTCGCTAGCAGAAGCGATCCACCAACATCGCCAGGAAGAGCGCGAACAGATAGAGCAGCGAAACGTGGAAGGCGCGACGCGCCGATCGATCGTTTCGTTCGCGCAGGACGCGCACGACGTGCCACACGAACCAGGCATCCAGCGCCACTGCCGCGACCAGATAGAGGGTGCCCAGCAGACCCAAGAGAACCGGGGCCAGCGTCACGGGCACGAGCGCCAGCGTATACCAGAGCATGCGCCAGCGGGTGGGCTGATCCCCGATGACATTCGGGAGCATGGGAATCCCGGCGCGCGCGTAATCCGATTTTCGGAACAGCGCGATCGACCAGACGTGCGGAGGCTGCCAGAAGAAGATGATGGCGAAGAGCAGCCATCCCGCAGCACCCACGCTGCCGTTCACCGCCGCATCGGCGATCAACGGCGCCGCCGCGCCCGCCGCGCCCCCCACGACTGCGTTCAGGGGCGAGCGCGGCTTGAGCCAGATCGTATAGACTAACACGTAGAAGAGGATGCTCGCTACGCCCAGGGCGGCAGCCGTCGCGCCTCCCACGGCGTGCAGGATCGCCGTGGAAATCACCGCGAGCATCAGGCCGAACGCGAGCGCAGAACGAGGCGTCAAGTGTTGCGCGGGGAGCGGTCGCGACCGCGTGCGCTCCATGCGCGCATCGATGTCTCGCTCGATGTAGCAATTGAGCGCATTGGCGGCCGCCGCGGAGAGCGCAATCCCGAGGAGGATGGCGACCAAGAATCCGACAGAGGGCCAGCCACCGGCCGACATGCCCATCGCCGGCAAGCCCGTGAAGATGACGAGGAGCAGGATGCGCGGCTTGGTGAGCGCGATGTAATCGCGGAGCACATGGGTCGCGAGCGCTGCCATGGTCTACCTCGGGATCGACGTTCTGGGTATTCGGCGGGGTCTTCCAGAATCAGGGATCGGGATGTTGGGCAGCAGCGACTCACGCCCTGCGACCGCTCCGCACGCATCGGACCGCAGGGCTGCGCAGAAAGCTGTCGAACATGCTGACCCCGTGGGGCACGGAAGTCGGCGCTAGGAGGTAACACAACCCATTCGACGGGTCGAGTCACAGGGCGGCGATCAGCAATCAGTCGAGGTCGATCTCCCGCTCGACGATGGAACGCAGCCAGGATCCGATGTCCGGGTGCTCGAGCAGGCCGACGGCCCGCAGGCGCCGCGCGCCGATGGCGCGGACCTCCTGGGCGGTGCCCGCTCCGAGCGCCAGCCGCGCGTCCGAGGCAGCGTTCGCGTAGCGCAGGGCGTGCACGATCTCCCGTACGACGGGAACGGCACCGGGTGTTCCGGAGAGCTCAGAAATGCCGAGCCCGACCAGGATCGGGATGGCGAGGGGGTTGCTCGCCATCTCGCCACAAACGGTCACGGAGATTCCGGCGCGAGCCGCCGCGCGAACCGTGCGATCGATCAGGGCCAGCACGCCGGGATGGAGCGGGTCGTAGAGGTGCGCCACGTGCTCGTTGCCGCGGTCGACGGCGAGTGTGTACTGGGTCAAGTCATTGGTGCCGATGCTGAAGAAATCGCACTCGCGCGCCAGGATGTCGGCCGTCAGCGCAGCCGAGGGCACCTCGATCATGACACCGATCGGGATTTCGGGATCGAAGGGTGTTCCGGCGCGGGCGAGCTCCTTCTTCACGCTGTCGATGATGGCGCGCGCGGCCCGGAGCTCGGTCAGCGACGAGATCATGGGCAGCAGCAGACGGACGTTCTTCTTGTCGCTCGCGCGGAGCACGGCGCGCAGCTGAATTCGGAAGGCATCGACGTTTGCGAGGCTCAAGCGAATCGATCTGCATCCGAGCTGTGGATTCTCCTCCTCTCGCACACCGAGCTCCGTCACGTCCTTGTCTCCGCCGAGATCGAGCGTGCGAATCGTCACGGGCCGGGGCGCGAGATGGCTGGCCACGCGGTCGTACAGCTGCTTCTGCTCCTCTTCGCCCGGGAATCCGCGATGCACGAGCGCCAGCATTTCGGTGCGGAAGAGACCGACACCTTCGGCACCGTGCTGATCGACGAGGCGCAGATCGCTCACGAGTCCACAGTTCGCGGTGAGTGAGATGCGGCGGCCATCGCGGGTCTCCGCTGGACGGTCGCGCAGCGCATCGAGGTGCTCGATCGCAATCTCGTAGCGCTCTCGGGCGCGCCGGTACTCCGCGAGCAGGTGCTCGTCCGGCGACAGGTGGATCGTGCCCTCCCCTCCGTCGACGATCGCCATCTCTCCGGGCTGCGCGGCGGCCTGGATGCCCGCGACGCCCGTCACCGCGGGAATCTCCAGCGTCCGAGCGAAGATGGCGCCATGCGAGGTCGGGCCTCCGTGCTCCGAGACGATGGCCGCGATCTTGTCCAGCTCGAGCCGCGCGAAGTGTGTCGGCAGGATGTTCTCCATCACGACGATGGCGCCCTCGCCGAGCGAGATCCTCTCCTCCCGTTCCCCGAGGATCCGCTCCATCACCCGGCGGCCGACGTCCTCCACGTCCATGATGCGCTCGCGGAAGTACGGATCTTCCACGCGCTCGAAGGTCTTGCGATAGGCGGCCAGCACGTTGACGAGAGCGGTCAGAGCATTGCGAACCTGACGCACCTCGGCGCGAAGCTTGGCGATGAAGCCAGCGTCCTCGAGAATCTGCACGTGGGCGTTGAAGACTGCGGCGAAGTCGGGGCCGAACTTCTCGCCGAATTCCTCGCGCATTCCATCGAGATCGCGCCGCGCCTCGTGGATGGCGCGCATCAAGTCCTGCTCCTCTTTGCGCACGTTCCCGCTCGGGGTGTATTGCAGACGGCGCAGATCGATCGGATCCTCGAGGCGGTAGACCGGTCCGATCGCGATCCCGCGAGCCGTTGCGATGCCGCTGAGCTCGCGCGCGCCTCGCTGGCGCTCGTGGGGCGAGTCGTCGATCGGAATGCCCTGCAGCGCCGCCCCTGCGGAATTCTTCTCCCGCTGCTCCTCCGACTGGCCCACGAGAGAGAGCAGCCGCGCATTGATCACCACGGGCGCGATCAGCTGCGCACAGGTCTGGAAGATGCCGACCTCGTGGGCGTCGAATTTGCGCGGCTCGCAGGTCTGGACGAGCAGGACGCCGACCGTCACGTTCCGGACGATGAGCGGCACCGCCATCAGGGACGTGAAGCGCTCTTCTCCAGTTTCTGGAAAGTACTTGTAGCTCGGATGCTCCTGGGCCCGCTCGATCACCAGCGGCACGCGCTGCTGTGCGGCGAGGCCGACGAGGCCCTCGCCGATGGGCAGCTGAACCCGGCCCACCGATTCGCGATTCAAACCGATCGTGGCGCGCAGCGTCAGCCTGGTGAGATCGGCGTCGACCAGATAGATGGCGCAGGCGTCGGCGTCCATGCGCTTCGCCACCAGTTCGACGACGTTTCCGAGCGTGCCCGCGAGATCGTGCGATCGCGAGACGATCTCCGCGACGTCAGCGAGAAGTGTGACGCGGTCGGGAATGTGCGTGCCTCCATGGATCCCGAACGATCGGAGCCAGCGCACGAGCAGAGCGCCCACGCATCCCTGCCGGCGATCCGGTTGCACGGCTGACGCAACCGAGGACGCCCAGATCGGCTCTGAACGCAATCTCTCCGCTCAGCGCTAGACCCCTCCGCCGCCCGAGTCGCCTCTTCCTTGCAGTAGCGGGGTCATGGTACCGAAGTCTGGAGCCGAATTCGGCGGGGTCACCGGCGGGCCCTCGGCGGAGAGAGCGAGAACGCGGGTGGTCTAGACGAGATTCGTGGGCGTTCCGCCGAATCCGTCGTCCGACATCGACGACACGGGCGGGAACACCTGATCCTTGTCCTCGAAGCGAAGGCCGAGCGCGAGCAGGATCTTCCGCTTGGTGTCCATGCGGCAGTTCATTCCCTTCTCGACGCTGTGGATGGTGCGGAGAGCGACCTTGGCCTTCCGGGCGAGCTGCGCCTGCGTCATCAGACGGTTCTCGCGCAACTCCCGAACGCGATTCTTCCGAATCGACTTCAATCGATTATGCTCCATACCGTCGCACTCCCTACGGTCCTTCCCGGCCGATCCATCGCCCGGCGGACGCCACGAAGCCGGCATTCGTTTCGACTTGGCTGGCGTTTCGGTAACACGAAGGATTTCTTTAGAGAAAATGAGGCCTTGGGGGCTCTGACGAGGGATTCGACCGCTGTCACCAAGCGCAGCGGGCTGACGCAGATGCAGGTCCGGAGCGCACGTGAACAGCCGGCTGCTGAAGCGAAGTTTGCGATCTGGAGCCGGCAACCCCGCGGGGTGGCGAAGTCGCCACTCGATCGATTTTGCAGCGAGAATCCGCACCCCGGAAGCCGACAGGGATCTCCGTGCAAAAGCGCTTGACTCGCGCGCTGATATCTCTCGGTGTCACCGTCGGGGCGGTGGCGGCCGGCATCTACCTGTCGGCCGGTCTGGGTCCCGAGCGGCTGCGAGCCGAGGTCGAGCGGGTGCTGGAGCAGAGCACGGGAAGCCCGGTCTCCATGGGATCGCTGCGGCTCGTGCTGGGCTTCCCCATCCACCTCGACGCCAGGGATCTGAGGCTGTTCGCCGGGGCACTGACCATCGACGCGGCATCGGCCCGCGTCGACATCTTCTCGCTGCTCCGGGGCCGGCCTCGGCTGAGCCGACTCACCCTCGACGGAGCCCACCTGCGCATCCAACGGGCCCTCGGCGCGCAGGGGACCGCCTGGAGTCCCCGGCCCTTTGCCGGACTCGCCGAGCGCGCGAGTCGAGCCGAGACCGAGCCGCTGCTCGCACCGCTCCAGGGCATCGAGGCGACGGTTCGCTTCCTGCTCACCAAGCCACTGCTGGCCGATACCGTCGAGCTCCGGCGCTCCCGAGTCTCCTACGTGCACGACTTCTCGGATCGGGGCGGACGCATCGAGACGATCTGGTTCGCGGGTGTTCACGGATCACTCCATCACCGGCAGCTGCGCGGAGACGCGCAGCTCTTCCTGGCCACGCAGCTGGTCGCCCTGGACGGGCCGCGCGGCTCGATCGAGTGGGAGGGGACGCGCGAGCGCAGTGGCGCCATGCGCATCTCCATGGCGACGACGGAGCTCGAGCTCGCGACCCTGGTCCCGTATCTCAGTGGAGGCGGAGCAGGAAATCGACTCAGGGGTCGACTTTCCGGTGTCGCTGATTTCGTCACGACCACGCCGGGCCAGGGCCAGCTACGCCTCGACCTGGTGACCCGGGATTTCGAGTCCGTCGCGAAGGTCGACGGAATACCCCGCGCGGTTCTCGTCGACGAGTTCAGCGCCCAGATGCAGATCGGGCTCGATGAGCGCCATCTCGACGTGTCGCTGGCACGCATCGCAGGACCTGCACTCGCGTTCGACCTCGAAGCGATCGTGGAGCGGCCCGTCGGCTCGGAGTCGAATGCGGGATTGGCGCTGTCGCTGCGGGACATCGATCTAGAGCAGGCGCGCGCGTTGATCGATTGGCTTCCCGAGAGGATCCGGGAGCGCGCTCGACCCATCGCAGCGTCTCTCCTGGCGGGGCGCATCGCCGCGGTCGAATTGCGCGGCGGCGCCCCCGTACAGCGTTGGCGCGATGTGGTGGCGGGGCGCACGACGGAGCTGCCGCGAGGCCTGAGCCTCCACGCAGACGTGGAGGGAATCTCCGTGTCGGTCGGCGCCGTCGATCGCCTCGCAGACGTGAGCGCGCGGGTGACGTGGAGCGAGGATGGCATCACAGTGGAAGCCGCCAGCGGATCGCTCAACGGCAGTCCGCTGCCCACGCTCGATCTTGCGTTCAAGGGCGTCGCTCGCCTGTTCGAGTCGGAGCACGCTCGACAGGTGCAGTCTTCGGGTGCGGCGTCGCTGACGGGCCTGACGCCGCTCTGGAGCTACCTCACAGAAGACGCAGATGAACCGATCGATCAGGTTCCCTCTGTGTGGATCGAGTTCGACCACCTCCACCATCCCGCACTCATCTGGCCGCTCAGCGAAGTCCTCACGCGCTTCGAGCCCACAGAGCACGGAGCGCACCTGATCTTGAGCCGAGGCCGCTGGGCGGACGTCCCCCTGCACGGGACGATGGATCTCAGATTTCGCCCCGATCGACACATCGCGGTCAGGCTCGAGGCGGGCAGCGCTGCGGAGGTGCAATCAGCCGCTGCGTCTCCGATCCCGCTGGGCGAGCACACCGAGTTGTCCCCGCCGAGCACCGCTCACGAAGCCGCGTGGGCCTGGGGCCGTTTCGAAATCGGCGCGGGAGCCTGGCACCAGCGCGCGACGCAAGGACGCTTCCACGCGGTGGAGGGACAGATCCGCTTCGAGGACCTGGACTCCGAGCTCGCGCCCGAAGGGCGGATCTGGGGCAGCGCGATGCTCGACCTCAGCCTGGAGGACGCCGTCCCCTACGAGCTGCGCGTGAAGCTCAGCGAAGGCGACCTCGACAGTCTCCTGGCCCAGGCCGGCTTCGCTCCGGGCGTCGCGACCGGGCGGCTGGATCTGAACGTCGCGCTCAGCGGAACCATCCGCCCCGGAGCGTCGGCTCTTGCCGAGGCTTCGGGTCTGCTCCGGATGGAGGCGCGCGATGGCAGCATCCGGCGCTCCGTCCCGCCGGTCCTGGCGATCGCGCTGGCGAGTGAGTCGCTTCGCGGCTTTTCGAGCCGCGACCGGCTGCGTTACCGGCGTTGCGCGAGTACGCTCAGCCTCGAGCGGGGCTACCTCTCCACCGACGCGTTAGAAATCGACGGCCCGGACGTGCGGTTGTTCGCGTCGGGAGGACTCGACCTGGCGCACCCGCCGCACCCGATCGATGCGGAGGTCGTTCTCTTCCTGTTTCGCCAACTCGACCGCGCGCTCGACAAGATTCCCCTGCTGAACGTGCTGCTGCTCGGTGACAACAAGAATCTGGTTGCCGCCTACTTCGGGCTCGTGGGACCCTGGGAAGCGCCGGTGGCGTCGAGCAAACCGCTTCGCACGCTCGGAGAGGGGCCGGGGGACGTATTGATCGAGGGAATCCCGAAGATCGTGAAACGCGGCATCGAAGCGCTCGGCGGATGGATCAGTGCCCCGCGCCAGGGAACCCCAGCGGGCGAAGAGAACCTCGTGCCGCCCACGCAGCGCGGTGATTCGTGACGCGGCTCGAGCACGCGCGGGACAAAGTGCTGTCGCGCGTGGATGC
>JAOUNA010000147.1 GCA_029881215.1 Myxococcales bacterium
ACGCGCGGCCAGCGGATCCGCATGATGGCGACGGGCACCCAGCGCGAGGTGCAGACGCTCCACGTGATCGATCCCCACCCGCGCGCGGTCGATGCCCTGGACACCGGAGAGGTGGGCATGGTCGTCGCGGGCATGAAGACGCTCGCCGAAGTCCGCATCGGCGACACGCTCACGGACGCCCGGAAGCCCGCCGCCGCGCCGCTCCCGGGCTTCCGCGACGTGAAGCCGATGGTCTTCAGCGGCCTGTATCCGGTGGAATCCGACGATTACGAAGACCTCAAGCTCGCCCTCGAGAAGCTGAAGCTCAACGACGCGTCCCTCGTCTACGAGCCGGAGACCAGCGCCGCGCTGGGTTTCGGCTTCCGCTGCGGCTTCCTCGGATTCCTGCACTCGGAGATCGTCCAGGAGCGGCTCGAGCGCGAGTACAACCTCGATCTCATCACGACCGCTCCGACGGTGCGCTACCGCGTGGTGCTCCGGTCCGGCGAGCAGCGGGAGATCGAGACGCCGGCCGCGCTGCCGGCGGCCGGAGACATCGATCGTGTCGAGGAGCCGATGATCCTCGCCACCGTCCACGTGCCGCCGGAGTACGTCGGCGCTGTTCTCGCGCTGTGTCAGGAGCGTCGCGGCGTGCAGCGCGACATGCATCACCACGGCTCGCGCGTGCAGGTGCGCTACGAGCTGCCCCTCTCCGAGGTCGTGCTGGACTTCCACGATCGCATCAAGAGCATCACCCGGGGCTACGGCTCGTTCGACTACGATCTGATCGGCTACAGGCCGGCGGACCTCGTCAAGCTCGACGTCCTGGTCAACGGAGATCCGGTGGACGCGCTGTCGCTGATCGTGCATCGGGAGAAGGCCCACCACCGCGGAACGGAGCTGGTGCGAAAGCTCAAGGAGTTCATTCCGCGCCAGATGTACGAGGTCGCGCTGCAGGCTGCGGTCGGCGCAAAGATCATCGCGCGCACGAACGTGCGGGCGCTGCGCAAGAACGTCACCGCCAAGTGCTACGGCGGGGACATCAGCCGCAAGCGGAAGCTCCTCGAGAAGCAGAAAGAGGGCAAGCGGCGCATGAAACGGGTGGGATCGGTCGAGATTCCGCAGGAGGCGTTCCTCGCTGCGCTGCGTCTGGACGACGAATGAGCGGAGCCCGACGCCGCGGAGGCGCGGCCGGGCGTTCCGCGCTGGTGCGGGGAGCCCTGGAGGCCCGCGGGGCCGGGCCCCTGCGCGATGGCAGCCAGGCGCGACGCCGGGTATGCTCCCGGCCGACGAGCTCTTTTAATTCCGTCCCGTGAGGCGGAGAAAGTGCGATTCGTGAAGCCCGAAGGCTCATCCGCGCAAGGCGCCGAAGTCGGGGGCGGAGCTGGCGCTTCGTCCGAGGTCTGGCCGTCCCACAAGCCTGCCGCGACCGCGATCCTCGACGAGGTCGGGATTCGCCGCTCGCTGATGCGGATCGCGCACGAGATCCTCGAGCGCAACGAGGAGCCCGATCGCCTCTATCTCGTGGCGATTCCCAACGGCGGCGTGCCGCTGGCCCGGCGCCTGGCCGCGAATCTGCGCGAGATCGCAGATCTGGTCGTCCCGGTCGGCGTGCTGGATACCACGCTCTACCGCGACGATCTGCTCTCCACCGGGGAGCGGCCGGCGCTTCGTCAGACGGAGATGCCGTCCGCGGTGGACGATCACGTGGTCGTCCTCGTCGACGACGTGGTGAAGACCGGTCGGACCATCCGGGCCGCGATGGACGCCCTGATGGATTTTGGACGCCCGCGGGTGGTGCAGGTCGTCGGTCTGGTCGACCGCGGACACCGCGAGCTGCCCATCAAGCTCGATTACGTCGGCAAGAACCTGCCGACCCATCCGGACGACGAAGTGCAGCTGCGCGGCCTCGAAGGCGGGCTCCGGGGGCCGCTCGAGCTGGTCGTGCTGTCGACCGAGGAGGCATCCGAATCCAGGGGGGCCGGGAAATGATCGGGCGAGATCTGCTGGGGATCGAGCGGCTCGAGCGCGCTGAGATCGAACGCATCCTCGATACCGCGGAGCACATGCGCGAGATCGGCACGCGCGAAGTGAAGAAGGTGCCCACGCTGCGCGGGCGCACCATCGTGAACCTCTTCTTCGAGTCCTCGACGCGGACGCGCGCGAGCTTCGAGATCGCGGGCAAGAGACTCTCCGCGGACGTGATCAATTTCTCGCCCTCCACCTCGAGCCTGAAGAAGGCGGAGAGCATCCTCGACACGGCGCGCACCCTCGACGCGATGGATCCCGACGCGGTGGTGGTGCGGCACGCCGAGGCGGGTGTTCCGCAGCGCATCGCCGACGTGCTCGCCGCGCCGGTCATCAACGCGGGCGACGGCGCGCACGAGCACCCGACCCAGGCGCTGCTCGATCTGCTCACGGTGCGGCAGGAGAAGGGGTGCATCGACGGCCTGACGGTGACCATCGTGGGCGACATCCTGCACTCGCGGGTCGCCCGCTCGAACATCTACGCCTTCCGCAAGCTCGGCGCGGAGGTGCGGATCGCCGCTCCTCCGCCGATGATTCCCTGCGCGATCGAGGCGCTCGGCGTGAAGGCATACACGTCGTTGCGCGAAGCGCTCGAGGGTGCGGACGTCGTCATGGCGCTGCGCATCCAGAACGAGCGGCTGGCCGGCGCCTACTTTCCGAGCACGCGCGAGTACAGCGCGACGTTCGGCATCGATCGCGCCAAGCTTCGGTTCGCCAAGGACGATGCGATCGTGATGCATCCGGGCCCGGTGAACCGCGGTGTCGAGCTCGCGCACGACCTGGCGGACCACCGCCCCGGTGTGATCCTCGACCAGGTGCGCAACGGTGTCGCGATCCGCATGGCGGTGCTCTACCTGTTCGCCGGACGCCAGCCCGCCGAGGCGGCCCGATGAGCCCGCGGGTGCGCGCGGTGTCGGATCGCGGAGCGAACACATCGGAACGGGAGCGTTCATGAATCGGATCCTCTTGCGCGGCGGTCGGGTGATCGATCCGTCTGCAGAACACGACGAGATCGCGGACGTGCTCATCGAGGGCGAGCGCATCGCCGCGGTGGGGCGAGGCCTCCGCGCGGACGGAGCCGAGGTGATCGAGGCCGATGGTTTCTGGGTGACCCCGGGCCTCATCGATCTCCACTGCCACCTGCGCGAACCCGGCCAGGAATACAAGGAAGACATCGGGAGCGGGGGGCGCGCGGCCGCGGCGGGCGGCTTCACCGCGGTGGCGTGCATGGCCAATACCCACCCCGTGAACGACGATCCCGCGACCACCGATTTCATCATCGATCGCGCGACCCACGATTCGCCCGCCCGTGTCTACCCGGTGGCTGCGGCGACGAAGGGTCTCGAGGGCGTGGTGATGACCGAGATGGTCGCGCTCGTCGAGGCCGGCGCGGCGGCTTTCAGCGACGACGGCAAGACGATCATGGACGGCGGCGTGATGCGTCACGTTCTGGAGTATTCGCGACTCGTCGACGCGGTCGTGATCACCCATGCGGAGGACCAGACGCTCGTCGGCGGCGGCGTGATCAACGAGGGCGCGGTTTCGACGCGCCTCGGGCTGCGCGGGAATCCGCCGATCGCCGAGGTGGTGCACGTGGCGCGGGACCTGATCCTCGCGGAATTCACGGGCGGGCAGCTGCACGTCGCGCACGTCTCGACGAAGGGCGCGGTGGATCTGATCCGCCAGGCCAAGGATCGGGGCGTCAACGTGACCGCGGAGGTGGCGCCGCACCACCTGGTGCTGACCGACGAGGCGACGGCCGAGTACAACACGAACATGAAGGTGGCGCCGCCCTTGCGCTCCGAAGAGGATCGCGATGCGTGCCGGCGGGGCCTCGTCGAGGGCGTCATCGATGCCATCGCGACGGACCACGCGCCCCACGCCCAGCACGAAAAGGAGCTGGAATTCTCCGCCGCGCCGCCGGGCATGATCGGCTTCGAGACGGCGCTTGCGGTCGTGCTCGACCTGGTGCGCAGCGGCGAGCTCTCGCCGCTCGAGCTGATCCGGCGGCTCTCGACCCATCCGGCCCGGATTCTGCGCCGAGCGGGGGGCTCGCTCGCCGTGGGCGCGCCCGCGGACGTGAGCGTGATCGACCCCGCGCGCAGCTGGATCTACGACGTCGCGAAGAGCTATTCGAAATCCCGCAACTCTCCGTGGGACGGCGCGACGCTCACGGGCCGGGCCGTGGCGACACTGGTGAACGGACGCCTCGTCTACGATGTGGAGCGGGGCATCTTGATATGACCCGCAGCCGCCCCCCGTCCCCGCCGCCGGCGACCCTCGCGCTGGCCGACGGCGCGATCTATCGCGGCGTCGCCTTCGGCGCGCGCTGCGTGGGCGCCGGCGAGGTGTGCTTCAACACGAGCATCACGGGCTACCAGGAGATCCTCACGGACCCGTCCTACGCGGGTCAGATCGTCGCGATGACCTACACCCAGATCGGCAACGTGGGGACGAATCCCGAGGATGAAGAGTCGCGGCGGCCCTTTCTCCGCGGCTTCGTGGTCAAGGAGATCTTCCACGCACCCTCCAATTGGCGCGCCAGCGAGACGCTGGACGCCCGCATGCGTCGCCACGAGATTCCGGGGATCGCCGGAATCGACACGCGCGCCCTGGTCCGGCGCATCCGCGAGGGCGGTGCCCAGGTCGGCGTGCTGAGCACGGACCCCGACCAGCAGGAGGAGGCGGCGCTCCTGGCGCGCGCCCGGCGCGAGCCGGGACTCGACGGACGCGACCTGGTCGCGGAGGTCACCTGCGACGCGCCCTACGCGTGGTCCGACCCGCGCTGGCGGGGAATCGACGGCCAGCTGCCGCGGGCGCCGCGGCCGACACCCAGCTACAAGCTCGTGGCGCTGGATTTCGGGGTCAAGCGCAACATCCTGCGCATGCTGCACGAGCACGGCTTCGACGTGACGGTGGTTCCCGCCAGCACGCCTGCCGAGGAGATCCTGCGCCTCGCGCCCGACGCCGTGTTCTTGTCGAACGGACCGGGCGATCCGACGGCCGTGGCCGGCGTGCAGGCGGAGGTGCGGCGCCTGGTGCAGGAGAAGCCGGTCTTCGGCATCTGCCTCGGGCACCAGATTCTCGGACTCGCGCTGGGCGGGCGCACGCTCAAGCTCAAGTTCGGTCACCACGGCGGCAATCAGCCCGGTCAGGATCTCGCCACCGGCAAGGTGGCCATCTGTGCGGAGAATCACGGCTATGCGGTCGACGCCGACTCGCTGCTCGCGGCGGGTGAAGCGGTCGCAATCACGCACGTGAACCTCAACGACGGGACCGTCGAGGGGCTGGCGCACAAGCACCGCCCGGTCTTCTCGGTGCAGTACCACCCGGAGGCATCTCCGGGCCCGCACGATGCGGCCTACTTCTTCGCGCGCTTCCGCGAGCTGGTGGCGCGCCACGTGGCCGGCGAAGCCGTCACGGGCGCCCAGATCGCTGCGGGGGCCGGCTCGGCCGCGAACGAACGCAACCCGCGACGCGCCGCGACTGCGGCGCTGTCGTCCGCGTGAGAGCGGGGCCATGCCGCGACGCGACGACATCGAGACGATCCTCGTGATCGGCGCCGGGCCGATCGTGATCGGGCAGGCGTGCGAGTTCGACTATTCCGGATCCCAGGGCTGCAAGGCGCTGCGCGAGGAGGGCTATCGCGTGGTCCTCGTCAATTCGAATCCGGCGACCATCATGACGGATCCCGAATTCGCGGAGCGCACCTACATCGAGCCCATGACGGTGGACAGCCTCGAGAAGATCATCGCGCGCGAGCGGCCCGACGTGATCCTTCCCACGCTCGGGGGCCAGACGGCGCTGAATCTCACCGTCGCGCTGGCGGAGGAGGGCATTCTCGAGCGCTACAACGTGGGACTGATCGGAGCCCAGCTCGAGTCGATCCACAAGGCGGAAGATCGAGATGCCTTCCGGGTCGCGATGCGCAACATCGGCTTGAAACTCCCCGCGTCCGGCTACGCCCGCTCGCTCGAGGAGGCGCGCAGCGTGCTCCGCGAGATCGGCTTCCCGGTGATCATCCGGCCCAGCTTCACGCTCGGCGGCACCGGCGGCAGCATCGCCTACCGGGACGAGGAGTTCGACGAGCTCATCGCATGGGCACTGCGCCAGTCTCCGCGCCACACCTGTCTGGTCGAGCAGAGCGTGCTCGGCTGGAAGGAGTACGAGCTCGAGGTGATGCGAGACGCGGCGGACAACGTCGTCATCATCTGCTCGATCGAGAACTTCGACCCCATGGGCGTTCACACGGGAGACTCCATCACCGTGGCGCCGGCGCAGACGCTCACGGATCGCGAGTATCAGGAGATGCGCGACGCGTCGATTGCGATCATTCGCGAGATCGGCGTGGACACGGGCGGATCGAACATCCAGTTCGGCGTGGATCCGCGCGACGGGACGCTCGTCGTGATCGAGATGAATCCGCGCGTCTCGAGGTCTTCCGCGCTCGCCTCCAAGGCGACCGGGTTTCCGATCGCCAAGATCGCCGCGAAGCTCGCCGTGGGATACACGCTCGACGAGATCCGAAACGACATCACGCGCGAAACGCCCGCGAGCTTCGAGCCTTCGATCGACTACGTGGTGACGAAGATTCCGCGCTTCACCTTCGAGAAGTTCCCGGGCGTCGACGACACGCTGACGACCAGCTGAAATCGGTGGGCGAGGCGATGGCGATCGGCCGCACCTTCAAGGAGAGCCTGCAGAAGGCGGTGCGCTCGCTCGAGATCGGGAACGCGGGGCTGGAGCCGCCGGAGGTGCCCGACGGAGACGAGGGCCTCGCGGCGCTGTGGGCGCAGATCGACACGCCCCGGCCGAAGCGGCTGTGGGCGGTGGCCGAGGCGCTGCGCCGCGGCGTCTCGATCGAGGAGCTGCAGCGCCGCTCGTGGCTCGATCCGTGGTTCCTGCGCAATCTCGCCGAGATCGTCGAGCTGGAGCGGGGCATCGCCGCGGCGACGCACGCCGAGGATCGCGCGGCCTGGCTGCGCCCCGCGAAGCGCGCGGGCTTCTCGGATCGGCGCCTGGCCGACCTGTGGCACTGCGGGGAGGACGAGGTGCGCGGCATGCGCCGCGCGCAGGGCCTGCGCCCGGTCTACAAGCGCGTGGACACGTGCGCGGCCGAGTTCGCGGCGCACACGCCCTACCTCTACTCGAGCTACGAGGACGAGTGCGAGGCGAGGCCGAGCGAACGCCGCAAGATCATGATCCTGGGCGGCGGCCCCAATCGCATCGGGCAGGGCATCGAGTTCGACTACTGCTGCGTGCACGCGGCCTTCGCGCTGCGGGATGCGGGCTTCGAGACGATCATGGTGAATTGCAATCCCGAGACGGTCTCGACCGACTACGACACGAGCGACCGACTCTACTTCGAGCCGCTCACGCTCGAGGACGTGCTGGAGATCGTCGAGACAGAGCGGCCCGAGGGCGTGATCGTGCAATTCGGAGGGCAGACGCCGCTGCGTCTGGCGCTGGCCCTCGAGCGCGCCGGCGTTCCCATCCTGGGAACGCCGCCCGAAGCGATCGATCGGGCCGAGGATCGCGAGCGATTCGAGGCGCTGCTC
>JAOUNA010000020.1 GCA_029881215.1 Myxococcales bacterium
GAGAGCACCGCCGAGCCAAATCTGCTGGGCTCTCGGTGTCTTTCGCGCGACAATCGCGCTGGGCGATCGCGCTGCTGGTCCGGATCGGCTCGGGTGCGGCCGCAGCTCGATAGCATCAGAGATGCCTAAGGATCCGGAAACAGTTGCCGATAGAAGAACGCCCTTCCAGGAGTCCGGAGGTAGATCCTCGTGCTATTGACCGGAAACAAGACGCTGCGGCAGATCGCTGGATTGGCCGAGACCTGCAACTTCCTCTTCCTCAAGTTGCTGCTCAAGAATCGCGCCAAGGCCCGCCAGTTCCCGGGTGAGATCTTCCGAAGCTATATGGGTTTGGTGCGGGACGAGCGGTGGGCTTGCCGAAGCATTTTCGAGCTGTTTCCGCAGGCGGCGGGCAATCGCGTCGTGCTCGAGCACATTCCGTGCGAGGGTCTGCTCACTCCACTCGAGCAGCTCGCCTGCCTTGCGCTGATCACCAAGTGCCTGCAGCCGCGGGCGATCTTCGAGATCGGAACCTACCGAGGGCGTACCGCGCTCAACTTCGCCTTGAACAGTCCCAAGGATTGCACCATCCACACGCTCGACCTTCCGCCCGGAATGCGGCTTGGCGACGATCTTCGGCAGAACAGCGCGGATCGGGACTTGATCAGAGCATCCTCGCCCGGCGCATGCTACGAGGGCAAGGACGTCGCATACAAGATCGAGCAGCTCTACGGAGACTCGAAGACCTTTGATTTCGCTCCGTACCGTCGATCCGTGGACATCGTCTATGTCGATGCAGCACATGACTACGAGGCGGTGTGCTCGGATTCTGAGAATGCGCTCGCGATGGTGAGAGCAAACGGCTGTGTGATCTGGGACGAGTTCGCAAACTACGGCGAATACAACGACGTGACGCGCGGCATTCAGGATGTGGTTGGGGTAGAGAACATCGTTCACGTCGAGAACACGCAGTTGGCGGTGTACTTTCAACCAGCCGATTGACGAGAACAGACCTCGGCCGCGCTTCGGAGAGCTTTCTTCCCGCCCGCCGTTTCCGCCTGCGCATCATCGACACGTTGACGCGCTTCGAGCGAGCGCAGGGCGTCTCGCACTCGCGTTCCGCGCCGGACGAGCGCGACGGCCTAACTCAATAAGGATCAGCGTGTTTCCGAGAGGAGAAGTGGTGCGCGTGGGCAGCCGCAGCAGACCTGCCTGTAGGAGGTCATTCCCGCGGTGAAGGTTCTCGTGATCGACGACGATCCGGTCTCTCTGGCCGTGAGCCGAGCGGCGTTGGAGAGCCGTGGACATGAGGTGCTGACGCTCGAGCGTGCGCTCGGCGCGGTGGCCGTGATTCTGCGCGAGCAGCCGGACGTCGTGGTGCTCGACCTCGAGATGCCCGGCCTGTCTGGCGACGCGTGGCTTCACATGCTGCGCGAGCGGCGCCTGCTGGAACGCGACCAGAAGCTCGCGGTGATTCTGCACAGCGGCGCCAAGTCCGGCGATCTCGAACGCATCGTGCTCGAGACGGGAGCGCTGGGCGGCATCCCCAAGCAGGGCAATCCTCTCACCTTCGCGAGCGATTTCGAGCGCCTCGTCGAGAAGCTCCCCGGCTGAGCCGAGCTTCCGCAGCACTCGCGCGGACGGAAGAAGGCGACTAGTAGCCGAGTGCGCTGCCGTCGAAGCGCATCTCCGACGCGCCGTGGTAGACGCCGTTCTCCGGGTCGCGCCAGATCGCCTGGTAACCGCCCACGTAGGCGTCTTCGCCGTGCCGCACCGTGTGGCCACGCCGGCGCAGCGCCTCGGCCACCGCGGCCGGCACGCCGGCCTCCAGCTCGACGATCCCGCCGTCGCGCATCACCTCGCCGCTGGGCTGGCTGCTTCCGCCGTGCGCGAAGCGCGCGGCGTCGCCGGCCTCCTGCACATTCATGCCGAAGTCGATCCAGTTCACCAGGACCTGCACCTGTCCCTGCGGCTGCACCGATCCGCCCATCACGCCGAAGCTCAGCGCGGGCGCGCCGTCCTTCATCACGAAGCCCGGGATGATGGTGTGAAAGGGCCGCTTCCCGGGCGCGTAGACATTCGGGTGACCGGGCTCGAGCGTGAACGAGTTGCCGCGATTCTGGAGCGTGAAGCCGAGCCCGTCGGGCACCAGGCCGCTGCCGAACTCGTAGTAGGTGCTCTGGATCATGGAGACCATCATGCCGCGCTCGTCCGCGGTGGCCAGATAGGTGGTGTCGCCGTGGCTCGGGGGCTCACCGGCGGGCAGCGACTGTGCGGCCCGATCCGGGCGCAGCAGCGCACGCCGCGAGCTCGCGTACTCGTTCGAGAGCAGCCAGGCGAGCGGCGCCTTCGAGAAGGCAGGATCCGCGTAGAAACGCGCCCGATCCTCGTAGGCGAGCTTCTTGGTCTCGATCATCACGTGCCAGAAGTCGGCGCTGGCGCGCCCCATGCCGGCGAGGTCGTAGCCCTCGAGCAGCTTGAGCATCTGCAGCACGGCGATGCCCTGACCGTTGGGGGGCAGCTCGAACACGTCGTAGCCGCGATAGCGCACGGAGACCGGATCCACCCACTCCCCCTGGTGTCGCGCGAGATCTTCGGCGTCGAGGAAGCCGCCGACGCGCTGCAGGTAGGCGACGAGTGTCCGCCCGAGGGCGCCGCGATAGAACGCCTCGCGGCCGCCCGCCGCGAGCGATGCGTAGCTCGCGGCCAGATCCTCGTTGCGGAAGATGGCGCCCGGCTTCGGCGTGCGGCCGTCGACCGCGAACGTGCGCAGCAGATTTGCGAGCTGCGCGTCGGGCAGTCCCGCTTCGCGGAGCGCGTCGATGCCCTCCTTCCAGGACGCGGCGTCCACCTCGGTGACGGGGATGCCTTCCTGCGCGTAGCGGATGGCGGGCGCGAGCAGCTCCGGCATGGGGAGCTTTCCGAAGCGCTCGTGCAGCGCGTACCAGCCGTCGACGGCGCCCGGCACCGACACCGCGAGTGGACCGAACGTGGGAATGCGATCGGCGCCGCCGAGCCGCTGGGCGAGCGCGTCGGAGCTCAGCCCGCGCGGCGAGCGGCCGCTTCCGTTGTACCCGTGCAGGCGCGCCGTCTGCGGATCCCAGACGATGGCGAAGAGATCGCCGCCGATTCCGCAGGCGTGCGGCTCCACCAGGGCGAGCAGCGCGTTGGCGGCGATCGCCGCGTCGACGGCGCTGCCGCCGCGCTTGAGCACATCGATCGCGACGGCCGAAGCCAGCGGGTGCGAGGTGGCCGCCATGCCGTGGCGTGCGAGCACCGGGCTGCGGCTCGCGAAGGCGCGGCCCGCATAGCGGGTGCCTCCGTCGTCGCCGGTCACGGCTGCCTGCGCCGCGCAGCCGAGCAGCGCAGCCAGCGCGAGCGCGACGCCCGCCGCTGTGCCTCGCCCCGTCCCATGCATCGCACTCCTCTCCGCGCCAACCGCCGGATCTTCGCAGCGGCGCTCGCCCACAAGGCAATACCGCGCGGCGCCCCGTGGGCCACGGCTCAGTCGTCTCCTCCCCGGGAGGCGTCGGGCCGGGCCTTGCCCCGCTCGAGCGCCTCGAGCACCTCGATCGGATTCGGTGCCGTGGTATCGATGCCGTGGCGCAGGTTGTACCAGCGCGCCGCGGCGTAGATCAAGGGCGCCGCCGCGACGAAGCCCAGCGCCCCGATCAGGCTCTCGTACTCGGCGGCAACGATCAGGTAGACGGCCAGGGCGCTGGGAACCAGCGCGGTGGGGATGATCACCGGCCAGCCGCCGGGAATGCGGAAGGGGCCGCGCAGGTTCGGATACTTCCAGCGCAGGATGAGCGGGCTCAGGAAGGTCAGGATGTAGGCCGGCACGGAGACCAGCGCGCCGAGCACGAGCAGCTCGACGAAGTCGAAGACCAGCGAGAGCACGCTGAAGAGGATCGCGTGGAAGACGAGCGCGATGTGGGGCGTGTCGTAGCGCGGGTGCAGGCGCGCCAGCGCGGGCGGCAGCATGCCGTCGCGCGCCATCGCGTACAGGAAGCGACCCAGGATGAGCTGCTCGCCGTTGTAGAGGCCGAGCGCAGCCACCTGGCCGGCGCTCGCCACCAGCGTGGCGAGAAGCGTGCCGCCGAGCAGGCCAGCGGCGACGGAGAGGTGCGCCGGACCCCACGCCGCCCAGTTGGGGTCGGCGGCCAGGGCCGCCCACAGCGGCAGCACGTAGGCGGCGATCGAAATCGGAATGAAGACCGCGAGCACCTTGGGATAGGTGCGCTCGGGCTCCACGATCTCCTCGCTCGCGGTGGCGAGCCCCGTGTATCCGGAGTAGCTCCAGATCGCCCATACCACGGCGTAGTTGAGCGCCGTCCACGGCGACCCCTCTGCCGGCAGCAGCGGGGAGAACTGCTCGAGGCGCATCTCCGGCAGGGCGAAGGCCAACATCGAGACGACTGGCACCAGGATCATCACGGTCATCACCGTGGAGAAGAAGCCCACCTCCTTCACGCCGCGGATGTTGAGCCAGCAGCAGCCCCAGATCACGGCCAGGCAGATCGGCACGCGCAGCCAGGAGCTCGCCTCGCCGAAGAACCCCATCATCAGGTAGCCGGCCAGCAGCGCCGGATAGAGCGCCGCGTCGAGCGCCCAGGCCAGCCAGTCGAGGTAGGTGAAGATGAAGGACCAGAACGGCCCGAGGCCGGCGCGGAACCACTGATAGGTGCCGCCCTGCATCGGCAGCTCGGAGACCAGCTCCGCCACGATCAGCGCGTAGGGGATGGCCCAGAGGACGGGAACCACCAGCAAGACCAGGGCGAACAGACCCGGTCCGGCGAGCGGCACGATCTCCTCCATGCCGAAGGGTCCGCCGCACAGCACCACGAACATGGTGGCGAACAGGGCGAGGGGGTTGATGCCTCTGCGCAGGCTCATGCGGGCTCCGGTCGGCTGGCTCCTCCAGCCGACTCCGGCATGCCCGCAGCGCACGGCCGCACCCGAAGCCGACCAGCGAATCCGGAACACTACCACGCCGGTCCGGCGAGCAAGTTCCCTTCGGCCGCGGCGCCCCTGTGTTTTTGCGCCTGGCGTGGCAGAATCCGGCGAAATTCACGCTCGGCCATCTCGATGAATTCGCTGCAGCACCGCCTCGCCCCCCTGCTTGCACCCCGCTCCATGGCGATGATCGGGGCCTCGCCGCGTGCCGGATCCTACGGCCACGGCATGATCGAGGCCGCGCGGAGCTGCGGCTTCGAAGGCGCGCTCTACCTGGTGAATCCGCGCTACGCAGCCATCGACGATCTGCCCTGCTACGCGAATCTGCGCGAGCTCCCCGAGGTCCCGGAGCACGTCGTGCTGATGCTCTCGAACGAGCGTCTCGAGGCCGCGGTCGACGAGGCCATCGCCGCGGGGGTGCGGGCTGCCACCATCTTCGCCAGCAGCTATCTCGACGGCGACACGCATCCGCCGCTGCTGGAGCGGTTGAAGGCGAAGACGCGCGAGGCGGGGCTCCTCGTGTGCGGCGGCAACGGCATGGGCTTCTACAATCGCGAGCACAAGGTGCGCTGCGCCATGGTGGATGGGCCGCGCGAAGAGGCCGGACCCGTCACGCTCATCGCGCAGAGCGGATCGATCTTCTCCGCGCTCAGCAACAACGACGGCCGGCTCGCCTTCAACCTGAGCGTGTCTCCCGGCCAGGAGATCGCGACGAGCGCCGCGGACTACATGGACTTCGCGCTCGAGCTGCCGGGGACACGGGTCATCGCGCTCTTCCTCGAGACGATCCGCAATCCGGAGGGCTTTCTCGCCGCCGCGGAGAAGGCCGCTGCGCGCGACGTTCCCATCGTGGTGGTCAAGGTGGCGCGCACCGAGCAGTCCGCGAAATTCGCGGCGAGCCACTCGGGTGCCATCGCCGGAGACGACGCCGCCTACGACGCGCTCTTCGAACGCTGCGGCGCGCTGCGCTGCGACGACGTGCCCGAGCTCTTCAGCACCTGTCAGCTGCTCGCGCAGTCGTGGCGCGTGGGACCCGGAGGCATCGCCGCCATCACGGACTCGGGCGGTGAGCGCGAGCTGCTGGTGGATCACGCGGACGCCGCCGGCGTGCGCTTCGCCGAGATCTCCGCGCGCACGCGGGAGCGGCTCGCGAGTCATCTCGAGTACGGCCTGGCGCCCGAGAATCCGCTGGACGCCTGGGGCACCGGCAAGGAGTACCGCCGGATCTTCCGCGACTGCATGGCGGCGCTGATGGACGATCCGGATACCGCGCTCGGGGTGTGGGTGACGGACCTGCGCGACCAGGATCGCTTCCGCGGCCCGTTCGTGGAGGAGGCGCCCGGACTCGCGGCAGAACGCGACACGCCGCTCGTCTTCGCCACCTGCTTCAACAGCGGCCTCGACGCGCAGGTGGCGAACGATCTCACGCGCGCGGGCATTCCCGTGCTCGAGGGCATGCGCTCGAGCCTGGCCGCGGTGCGTCACGCCTTCGACTATCGGGACGCACGGGAGCGCAAAGCCGTGCAGCCGCCCGCGCCGCCGAAGGACGAGGTGGTGGCGCGTTGGCGCGCGCGGCTCGAGGAGTCGGCGCCCCTCGACGAAGCCGAGGGCTACGCGCTGCTGCGCGACTTCGGCGTTCCCGCGCCGGAGGCGCGTGTGGTGGAGAGTGCGACCAGCGCGGTGGACGCCGCCAACGCGCTCGGCTTTCCGGTGGCGCTCAAGACGGCCACGCCGGGCATCGCCCACAAATCCGACGTGGGCGGCGTGGCGCTCGGCCTCGCCGACGCGGGCGCCGTCGCGAGCTGCTACACCGAGATGTCCGCCCGGCTCGGACCCCGCGCGATCGTCACGCCGATGGCGGAGACCGGCAGCGAGATCGTCTTCGGCAAGGTGACGGACGCGCAATTCGGACCGCTGGTGATGATCGGCCTGGGGGGCGTCTTCGTCGAGACGCTGCGCGACGTGCGCTTCGCCGTGCCCCCCATCGATGCCGACTGGGCGCGGCGTCTGGTGAACTCGCTCAAGGGACGCGCGCTGCTCGACGGCGCGCGCGGGCGTCCGCCCGCGGACCTGGACGCGCTGTGCGACGCCTTCGCGCGATTCTCGGTGCTGGCGGCGACGCTGCACGAACAGCTCGCCGAGATCGACGTCAACCCCGTGATGGCCGGGCCCCAAGGTGTCACCGCCGTCGACGTCCTCGCCGTAAGACGGTGACGCGGTTGAATGGTTGACTTCAAGAAGTCAACCATTCAACCGCGTTCCCACTCCCGCGGGAGGGCAGAGCGGGGCTCGCCCCGGGCACGGTGGCCTCGCACCGGTCGGCTGTGCTTTCCTGTGGCCCCATGCTCGATCCCCGATGGCTGACGGAACGGCGCGACGAGATCGAAGAGAGCTGCCGGCGACGCGGGGTGCGCACCGATCTCGACGCGGCAGCGCAGGCCCAGCTGGATGTCGCCGCGGCGCGCACCGCGCTCGGCGAGCTCAACCGCCAGCGAAACGCGCACCAAGGAGCGGGAAAGCGCAAGCTCGGCGCCGAGGAGCGCGAGGCGCACATCGCCGAGGGGCGCCGCATCAAGCAGGAGGCCGCACAGATCGAGACGCAGCTCGCCGCGGCGGAGGCCGCGCTCGAGCAATCCCTCGCGCTGATCCCGAACCTCGTGCATCCCGACGCCCCGGTCGGCGGCGAGCGGGATTCGCGCGAGCTGCGGCGCGTCGGCACACCGCCCCACTTCGACTTCACACCCCTCGACCACCTCGCCCTGGCCGAGCGCCTGCAGCTGGTCGACTTCGAGGCGGGCGCCAAGGTCGCCGGACAAAAGTTCTACTACCTGAAGAACGAGGCCGTTCTGCTCGAGCTCGCCCTGCAGCGCTTCGCGCTCGATCTGCTGATCGAAGAGGGCTTCGAGCCGATCATGACGCCGGATCTGGCGCGCCGGCAGATCGTGGACGCCATGGCCTTCAGCCCGCGCGGCCCCGAGACGCAGATCTACTCGATCGAGAACACCGATCTCGATCTGGTCGGGACGGCGGAGATCACGCTCGGCGGGCTCTACGCGGACACGATCTTCGACGAGGCACAGCTGCCGGTCCGACTCGCCGGCATCTCTCACTGCTACCGGACCGAGGCCGGCTCCGCGGGACGGGAGAGCCGCGGCCTGTATCGCGTCCATCAGTTCACGAAGGTCGAGATGTTCGCCTTCACGCGTCCCGAGGATTCGGAGGCGATGCACGGCGACCTGCTGCGCATCGAGGAAGAGATCTTTCAGGCGCTCGAAATTCCGTACCGGGTGCTCGACATCGCCACGGCCGATCTCGGCGCGCCGGCCTACCGCAAGTACGACATCGAGGCATGGATGCCGGGACGCGGCGAAGGCGGCTCCTACGGCGAGGTGACGAGCACCTCCAACTGCACCGACTTCCAGGCGCGGCGGCTGCGCACGCGTTTCCGCCGCGAGGGCGCCACGCGCAACGAGCTGGTGCATACGCTGAATGGGACGGCCGTGGCGATCACGCGCGTCCTGATCGCGATCCTCGAGAACCACCAGCGCGCGGACGGCTCGGTGCACATTCCCAAGGCCCTGCAGCCGTACCTGGGCCGCGAGCGTGTCGGCCCGCGCTGAGCCGCGGCTCGTCCTCGGAACCGCCGGTCACATCGATCACGGCAAGACGGCGCTGGTCCGGGCGCTCACCGGCGTCGATACCGACCGGCTGCCGGAAGAGAAGGCGCGCGGCATCAGCATCGAGCTGGGCTTCGCGCCGCTCGATCTCGAGCCCGGTGTGCGGCTCGGCGTGATCGACGTACCCGGGCACGAGAAGTTCGTGCACACCATGAT
Organism: Myxococcales bacterium; assembly: GCA_029881215.1. Taxonomy (GTDB): domain Bacteria; phylum Myxococcota_A; class UBA9160; order UBA9160; family SMWR01; genus JAOUNA01. The sequence goes on from JAOUNA010000020.1 coordinate 8,769, forward strand.
CGCGGGCGCGGCGGGCATCGACCTGCTGCTGCTCGTCGTCGCCGCCGACGAGGGTGTGATGCCGCAGACGCGCGAGCACCTGGCGATCTGCGAGCTGCTCGGCGTCCGGCGGGCCGCGGTCGCGCTGACCAAGCGCGACGCGGTCGACGCCGAGACGCTCGCACTCGCGGCCGACGAGGTTCGGCAGCTGCTGGCCCCCACGGCGCTGGCCGGGGCGCCGCTGGTGCCGGTGTCCGCCCGCACGGGGCAGGGACTCGACATGCTGCGCGCGGAGCTGGCGAAGCTCGCGGTTGACACGCTCGCGCGCACGCCGCGGAGCGGGCCGCCGCGCCTCCCCATCGACCGCAGCTTCGAGGCGCGCGGCTTCGGAAGCGTCGTGACGGGAACGCTCCTCGGCGGCGCCATCGGCGTGGGCGATCCGATCGAGCTGTTTCCGACCGGAGAGCGAGGCCGGGTGCGCGGCGTGCAGACGCACGGCGCCGCGACCGAGCGCTGCCAGCCGGGCTCGCGCTGTGCGCTGAATCTGCAGGGCATTTCGCGGCAGGCGCTGCGGCGTGGTCGCGTGATCTCCGCACCTGGCGCGCTCGTGCCGAGCCGCACGCTCGACGCGCGCGTGACCTGGCTCGGCAGCGCTCCGGCGCTGCAGGACAGCGCGGCGATCGAGCTGCTCGTGAACACGTCGGAGCGCCGCGCGCGCATCGCGCCCCTGGGCGCCGCGCGAATCGAGCCGGGCAGCACTGGCTTCGCGCGGCTGCACATCGAGGCGGAGCCGCTCGCGGTCCTGCCCGGCGATCGCTTCGTCGTGCGCGGCTTCGCCCGCACCGCGCTCGGCGGCCGCACGCTCGGCGGCGGCGTCGTGCTCGACGCGCTGCCCCCGCGGCGCCGACCGAGCGACCCGGTGTTGCTGCGGGATCTCGTGCGGCTCGCCGCGCGCGATCCGGAAACGGACCTGGCCGTGCGGATCGAGCGGAGCGGGCTCGCCGGCGCGGCGCGCCAGCAGCTGCAGCGCGAGACGGGCCTCGCCGACGCGATTCTCGATGCGGCGCTCGACGCGCTGGAGAAGCGCGGGCAGATCGCAGCCAGCGCCGATGCACGTCGCTTCCTGGCGCACGGCGCGGTGGAGAGGATCGGGGCGCAGCTGAAGGCCGCGCTCCGCGAGCTGCATCGCGAGGAGCCGCTGCAGCCGTGGGTGTCGTCTGCCGTGCTGCACGGCCGTCTGCCGCGCAACGTCACGCGGCGCGCGGCGCTGCGGGTGATCGAGGACCTCGCGGCGCGGGGGGAGATCCAGCGGGCGGAGGACGGCGTCCGGCTGGCGAGCCACGCGCCCGCCGTCTCGGAGCAGACCGGGGCGCAGATCGAGCGCGTCGCCGCGCGGCTGCGAGCGGCGGGACTCGAGCCGCCGTCGCCCCGCGACCTCGCGACCCAGCTCGCGCTCGACGCTGCGCAGCTGCGCCGACTGCTCGCGCATCTCGCCCGCGAGGGCCGCGCGCTGCGCGCCCCGGGCGATCTCTGGTTCGACGCCGCGGCCGTCGCGGCGCTGCGCGAACGGGTGCGCGCCTATTTCGACGCGCACGACGTGCTGGACACGCCGCGCTACAAGGCGCTGATCGCCACGCCGCGGCGCAGCGCGGTTCCGCTGATGGAGCTCTTCGACGCCGAGCGCCTCACGCTGCGCGACGGCAACGCGCGCCGTCTGCACGGCGCGCGGCGCAGGTCGTGACGCACGAGATCAATCCGTGCGGCAGTCGTAGTCCATTCCGATGCGCTCCCAGCGCATCTCCGACCAGATCAGGCGCACCCAGGTCAACGGGTTCAGCATCGCGAGCCAGCTCTCCCGATTGTTCCACGACCAGTAATTGAGGATCACCGGCCCCTTGAGCTCCTCGCGGCGCACCGTGCCCCAGGCGCGGCTGTCGTTCGAGTTGTCGCGATTGTCGCCGAGCATGAAGTAGCGCCCCTCCGGAACGGTGAAGGGCACCTGGGAGAGGCCCTCGTGTCCGGGGAGGTCGAGGACCGGATGGCGACAGCCGTGCAGATCCTCCTGGACCACCCGGTACACGTAGCCGTGATCGCCCGTGAATTCCGCATCATCGCTGCGCGTCGGCACCGCCTCGCCGTTCAGGTAGAGCACGCCGTTGCGGTACTCGATGCGATCGCCGGGCACTCCCACCAGGCGCTTGACGAAGCCTTCCGGTGAGGCGTCCGGGCAATGATCGAGCGGACAGATCCGACCACTCGCCGTACGACCGAGCGCGAACACCACGATCTCTCCGCGCTCGGGGTCGCGCACCGACGGGAGCTGCACCTCGGTGAAGGGGATGCGCGCCCCATACGCATACTTGTTCACGAAGACGTGGTCGCCGATCAACAGCGTCGGCAGCATCGACTCCGAGGGCACGTAATACGATTCGATCACCAGCGCGCGGATGGCGAGCGCCACGAGCACGGCCACCGCCATCGGCCAGATCTGATCCCAGGCGCGGCGCGCAAGGGGAGCCTCGGCTTCGACCTCCTGCAGGATCGTGCTCTCGGCCTCGGCCCGGCTGCGCCGCGGCGCAGCCGCCGCATCCCCCGGCCTGGCATTGGCCTTGCCGCGCTGCTTGTTCTTGCGAGCCAAGCGTATTCCTCGGGGTTGGTGGCGCCCCCGGCGGGCGCCGTCGGGAAGTGGATTCCGCGTCAGCTAGGCAGCAGGGCGCGCACCGACTCGCGGGCCCAGTCGAGCACGTGGATGTCGCCGATGAGCGGGATCGTGCCGTTCGGCGTGATGCCGAGATAGAGCACCGCGAAGGCGCACACCAGCAGCACCAATCCCTCTCCGGTGGAGAGCTCCATGCGCGGGCCCTCCTCCGAGGGCTCGCGCATGTACATCAGCACCGGGATGCGCAGGTAGTAGTAGACGGAGAGGGCGCTCATCAGAACACCCAGGATGGCCAGGGGTACGAAGCCGGCGCGCACGGCCGCCGAGAATACGGCCAGCTTGCCCATGAAGCCCGCCGTTCCCGGGATGCCGGCCAGCGAGATCATGAAGAGCGTCATCAGCGCCGCCAGCCCCGGCCGGGCCCGCGCCAGACCGGCCATGGATTCCATCCGCTCGCAGTCCTGGCCGCGGTGCGCGAGCACCACCACCACCGCGAAGGCGCCGAGATTCATGAACACGTAGCAGATGAGGTAGAAGACGACGGCGGCGTAGCCCTCGCTCGTCCCGGGCACGAATCCGACCAGCAGGTAGCCAGCGTGCCCGATGCTCGAGTAGGCGAGCAGGCGCTTGACGTTGTCCTGGATCACGGCCATCACGTTGCCGACGATCATCGTGAGCGCCGCCAGCACCCAGAGGACGTTCTGGAGCACGTCGCCCAACGGGTCGAACGACAGGCTGATGACGCGCAGCAGGGCCGCGAAGGCCGCCAGCTTGACGGTGACGGACATGAAGGCGGTGACCGCCGCGGGCGCTCCCTCGTAGACGTCCGGCGTCCACTGGTGGAACGGTACGGAAGAGATCTTGAAGGCGAACCCAACGACCACGAGTCCGAGGCCCGCCAGCGCGATGGGGCTCGAGGGGTCGAATGCCATCCGGATCGCGCTGAAGGAAGTGCTGCCCGCCATGCCGTAGAGGAGCGCAATGCCGTACAGCATGAGCGCGCTCGCGAACGAACCGATCAGGAAGTACTTCATCGCCGATTCGTTGCTGCGCAGCTTGCTCCGGTCGAAGCCCGCCAGCACGTAGATCGGAATGCTCATGAGCTCGAGTCCCATGAACACGGGAAGCATGTCCACCGCCCCCACCATGAGCATCATGCCGGCGGTCGAGAAGAGGACCAGCGCGTAGTATTCACCGTGGTTGATGTGGAGCTCATCGAGATACGCGATCGAGAGCGCGCAGGCGAGCAGCGAGCTCAGCGCGAGTACCGCGATCACCAGCGCGGAGAAGCGATCGAGCTGAAACAGTGGATGTCCGGGGTTGAACGCGAGCGACAGCCCCGAGGCCGCGTGGCCGATCGCCATGTACGCGGCGAAGAGCAGGGTGACGATCGCGATGCTCGCGAGCACGGATCCCACCACGGAAGCCGTGAGCCGGCGTCCCATGAACATGCGCGCGCGCGACAGCAGCACTTCGCCGAGCAGCACGAGCATGGCACCGATGCTCACCCAGACGATGGGGCCGAGCACCGAGAAGTTGAGATCGGCAGCCGTCACGGTCGCTCCTCGAGCACGTCAGCGCCCACCAGCGCGATCGCGGCCTGATCTTCGGCACGAGAGCGCACGTCCTCGACCAGCTGACTCACCGACGGCTCGATGCGGCGCAGGAAGGGCTCGGGGTAGACCCCGATCCAGATGATGGGAATCACGATCGCGACGAGCACCAGCCGCTCACGCGGATTCAAATCGATGAGCTTCCGGTTCTCCTCGATGTCCACCGGCCCGAACATCACGCGGCGGAACATCCAGAGCATGTAGGCAGCCGCCAACACCACGCCGCTCGTGGCGAGGGCGGCCCAGCCCGGATACACCAGGAACGTCCCCAGCAGGATCAGGAACTCGCCGACGAAGCCGTTCAGCATCGGAAGACCGATGCTCGACATCGTGACGATGCCGAAGAAGCAAGCGAAGACCGGCATCGGCCGCGCCACGCCGCCGAAATTCTCGATCAGGCGGGTGTGCCTGCGTTCGTACAGCATGCCGACCAGGAGGAAGAGGGCGCCCGTGGAGAGCCCGTGATTCACCATCTGGAGCACGGCCCCATTCATCCCCTGCACGTTGAGGGCGAATATGCCGAGCATCACGAAACCGAGGTGCGCCACGGAGGAGTACGCCACGAGCTTCTTGATGTCCGCCTGGATCATCGCGACCAGGGAGCCGTAGATGATTCCCGTGACGGAGAGCCCGAGGAACCAGGGCGTGAGATCGATCGCCGCGACGGGAAAGAGCGGCAACGCGAAGCGCAGGAAGCCGTACGTCCCCATCTTCAGCAAGACACCCGCCAGCACGACGGAGCCCGCGGTGGGAGCCTCCACGTGCGCGTCCGGCAGCCAGGTGTGCAGGGGCACCATCGGCACCTTGATCGCGAAGGCGAGCGCGAACGCGGCGAAGAGCCAGTACTGCGTCTGCCACCAGACGCCCTCGACCGGAATGACGGTGTCGAGCAGCGCGGGCACCTCGCTCCAGGGCGGCGCCAGCAGATCGAAATTCAGCGTGCCGGTCTGCTCTAAGGAGAGGTAGTAGATCACCAGGATCGCCACGAGCATCAGCAGCGAGCCGACCATCGTGAAGAGAAAGAACTTCACGGCCGCGTAGATGCGGCGCGGTCCTCCCCAGATTCCGATGATGAAGTACATCGGGATCAGCATGACTTCCCAGAACACGTAGAATTGGAAGACGTTGAGCGCGACGAAGGTTCCGATCATGCCCGTCTCGAGGAAGAGCATGAAGAAGATGTAGCTCTTGATGGAGCGGCTGATGTCCGTCCAGGACGACAGCAGCACGATCGGCATCAGGAACGTCGTGAGCAGCACCAGCAGGAGGCTGATGCCGTCGACGCCCACGTAGTAGTTGATGCCGTATTCCGGGATCCACGCCCCGTACTCCACCATCTGCATCCCCGTCACGGTGGGGTCGAAGGCGGCGAAGAGGCGCAGCGAGAGCAGGAAATTCAGTCCGGCGCTGCTGAGTCCGACGGCGCGCCACAGGGCAGGCGGCAGGCCGCTGCGTCCCATCGCCAGCGCCAACGCGCCGGAGCCGAACAGGCCCAGCGCCGTCCCGAGCGGCAGGAAGGTCAGAATCGTGAGCAGGTACTGGTCGAAGAATCCCATGAGTTACCGCAGCAGATATCCGAGGATCGCGACGGTGCCGACGATCATCAGAAAGACGTAGCCCTGGGCCAATCCTGATTGCAGGTACTTGAGCCCGTGGTCGGCCAGTGCGCGAATGCCGCGCGCCGTGCCATTGACTGCGATGCCGTCGATGGCTCCCGCGTCCACGACCCGGAAGAGCATCACGTCGGAGAAACGCACGAGGGGTCGCACGATGAGCGCATCGTAGACCTCATCGATCCAGTACTTGTTGAGCAGCATGCGATACAGGCCGCCCAGGCTGTGTGCCATCCGCGCGGGCAGCTCGGGCCGCCGCAGGTAGAGAAACCAGGCGACGAGCCAGCCCAGGGCGGCCATGCCCACCGCGGCGAGCGCCATCTGGACCTCGGTGCTGTGCGACAGATGGTGGGCCGCGCCGGCCGGAAACAGCGGCGACAGGAAATTGTTTAGGCTGTGCGAAGACTCCACGTGCAGGCTGTCTCCGTACACCTGCGGAATTCCGATCATGCCGCCGATCAACGAGAGGAGCGCGAGCGCCCAGAGCGGCTTCACCACCCAATTCGACGGCTCGTGCACGCGGTCGCGCACGTGGGCCGGCGCGCGGCACTCGCCCAGGAAGGTCTTGAAGAAGAGGCGGAACATGTAGAAGGACGTGATCGCCGCGGTCGCGAGCCCGATGCCGTAGAGCCAGAGATGGCCGGGAACGTGCGCGGTGAAGGCCGCCACCAGGATTTCGTCCTTCGAGAAGAAGCCCGAAAACGGCGGCACGCCCGCGATCGCGATCACGCCGACGAGGAAGACGACGCCGGTTTGGCGGATGCGGCGCCAGAGACCGCCCATCTTCTCGATGTCCTGCTCGTGGTGCATGGCGAGGATGACCGAGCCCGCACCCAGGAAGAGCAGCGCCTTGAAGAAGGCGTGCGTCACCAGGTGGAACATGGCGCCGGTGTAGCCGCCGCAGCCCGCCGCGAGGAACATGTAGCCGAGCTGGCTCACCGTGGAGTAGGCGAGCACTTTCTTGATGTCGGTCTGGGTGATCGCGATGCTGGCGGCGAAGAGGGCGGTGAGCGCACCCGTCCAGGCGACCACCGCCGAGGCCAGCTCCGCGTCCGCGTAGAGGAAGGACAGGCGGCACACCATGTACACGCCGGCCGTCACCATCGTGGCCGCGTGGATCAGCGCAGAGACGGGCGTGGGGCCGGCCATCGCATCGGGCAGCCACACGTAGAGGGGAATCTGGGCAGACTTGCCGCAGGCGCCGACGAAGAAGCACAGACCCACGACGTTTACGAGCCGCCACTCGGGACCCCAGAAGGGCGCCGCCAACGTCAGCTCGCGAATCGCGTCAAAGCTTCGCTCGATCTCCGAGAAGGAGAGCGTCGCGGGAACGCCCGCTTCCACGAAGGCGCGGAAGAGCAGAAAGATGCCGATCAGGAAGCCGAAATCGCCGATGCGATTCACGATGAACGCCTTGCTGCCGCAGTAGGCGTTGAAGCGATCGCTGTACCAGAAGCCGATCAGCAGGTAGGAACACAGGCCGACACCCTCCCAGCCCACGAACATGAGCGCCAGGTTGTCGCCCAGCACGAGCATCAGCATCGAGAAGGTGAAGAGGTTCAGGAAGCAGAAGAAGCGCTGAAACCCCTTGTCCTCCCGATGATCGTCGTCCATGTATCCGATGGAGTAGAGGTGGATCAGCGATCCCACGCCCGTCACGACCAGGATCATCACGGCGGAGAGCGGATCGAGCCGGAAGGCGAGGTCGGCGGCGAGGCGCGTCTCACCGATGCCCGCTCCGATCCAGGTGTAGAGCGTGTCCACCAGGAAGCGGGACTCGGCGGGGAGCGCGGTGAGCTCGACGAAGGCCACGCAGGACAGCGCGAACGAGAGCAGCACGCTGCCGCAGGAGAGCGCGATCACGACCCAGCGCGGCGCGCTCCTGCGCATCAAGCCGATCATGACGCCGTGAACGGCCGCCGCGATCAGCGGCAGCAGGGGAATCCAGCGCAGCAGCTCGGTTTGCTGGTTCACCATTTGAGCAGACTCACGTCTTCGACATTGATGGAATCCCGGTTGCGGAACATCGAGATCACGATGCCCAGCCCCACGGCGACCTCCGCCGCGGCCACGGTGATGACCATCAGGACGAAGATGTGGCCATCGACCTGGCCCCCCGCGGAGGCCGACATGCGGTTGAAGCCGACGAAGGCGAGGTTCACCGCGTTGAGCATCAGCTCGATGGACATCAGGATCACGATCACATTGCGGCGCGTCACGACACCGATCGTGCCGATCGTGAAGAGGATGGCGGAGAGTCCGATGACGTGATCGAGCGGCACCATGCGTGTTTCTCTCAGTCGATCTTCCGCTTGGCCAGGATGAGCGCTCCCACCATCGCCGCGGTCAGCAGCAGGGAGGCCATCTCGGCGAGCAGCACGTAATCCGTGAAGAGCGCGATCCCCAGCTGCCGATAGCCACCGAAGCCCTGGGGAACCGGCGGAGCCTCCGGCAGCCCGCCGGAGGCCCGCAGCAGCTGCGCGAGCACCAGCAGGCCGAGCGGCACGGCGACCAGCTTCATCAACCTCTGCCGCCCGGGCGGGAACGTGTCGGTGCGCAAATTGAGCAACATCACCACGAACAAGAAGAGCACCACGATGGCGCCGCCGTACACCATGATCTGGATGGCGGCGACGAGGTGCGCCTCCATCAGCACGTAGATCACGGCGAGCGACACCATCGTCACCACCAGGTTCAGCGCCGCGGCGACGGTGTTGCGGACGTTCAGCACCACGGCGAGCGCGGAGATCACCGCGAGCGCCGCGAAGAAGTAGAAGAGGATCGCCGGGATCTCCACGTCAGCCCCTCACCAGCAGGAGCACGAGGCCCGTGACGAAGATGTTCGCAATCGACAGCGGCAGGATGGCCTTCCAGCACAGATCCATCACCTGGTCGTAGCGGAAGCGGGGCAGCGTCCAGCGCAGGGCCATCTGCAGCCAGATCATCAGCAAGACCTTCAGCATGAAGCTGCCGAAGTGCACGAGCACGCAGAGGCCGGTGGCGAAGCCCACACCGAAGGCGGCGCCGATCCAACCGATGATGGTCTCCTGGGTGAGCCACGGAACGGTCCAGCCGCCCAGGAAGAGCGTGGTCGTCAGCCCCGCGATCACCACGATCTCGATGAACTCCGACATGTAGAACAGGCCGAAGCGCATGCCCGAGTACTCGAGGAAGTAACCCGCCACGATCTCCGACTCGCCTTCGGGCATGTCGAAGGGGGGCCGCTTGTTCTCCGCCATGACGGTGGTCAGGAAGAGGATGAAGGCGAGGGGCTGGTAGAAGATTCCCCAGGCGGGCAGCCGCAGCCAGTCGAGCCACGGGATCGGAATCCCGAAGATCACTTCCAGGAAGCCGAACACGCGGAACGTGGCGTCCTGCGCGAGCACCATGTCCTGGAGCTGAAGCGTCCCGAACACCATGAAGATGCCGACGACGGACAGACCCATGGTGACTTCGTAGGAGATCATCTGCGCCGAAGCGCGCAGGCCGCCGATCAGGGACCAGTTGTTGTTGCTGGCCCAGCCCGCCATCACGGCCCCGTAGGTGGCGAGCGAGCCGATCGCGAACACGTAGAGCAGTCCCCAGTCGGGATTGGCCGCGATCAGGCTGATGGTGCGATCGCCGAAGGTGTAGACACCGCCGAAGGGAATTACGGCGTACGCGATCAAGGCGGGCAGCGCGCCGACCATGGGCGCGAGGATGTGAATGACGCGATTGGCGCCGCGCGGAACCACGTCCTCCTTGGTCATGAGCTTGAGAACATCGGCGAGGGGGTGCATCAGCCCGAGGATGGTGATGCCCGCGACGTCCGCGCGATTCGCACCGATGCGGTCCTGCATCACGGCGCTCTGCTTTCGCTCGATCCATGTGATCACGGGAGCGAACGCTCCCACCACCACGAAGAAGATGAACAGCGCCTTGATGAGGACTTCGATCGGCATCTAACCCGACGCCCCCGCCGTGGCGAGCGGCCGACCGGCAGCGCCGACCGTTTCCAGGTCGATGCCCTCGAAAGCCGGCAGTGAGGCGGACAGGGCCTTGCCCACCTCCCGCACGTCGAAGCGCCCGTCGAAGCCGCCGAGTCCGAGCGCGGCCCCCAGGCGCGCCAGGATCTCGCCCTCGCCGTGGGCCTCCCAGGCCGGCTCCACCGCGGCGCGCACGCGCTGCACGCGACCCGCGCAATTGGTCAGCGTTCCGTGCTTCTCCGCGGCCACGCGCGTCGGCACGAGCACGTGGGCAACGCGCTGCAGCTCGGAGACGTGGCTGTCGAGCACGACCACCGTGTCGAGCTTCTCGAGCCCCTGGGTGCCGCCGAGGAATTGCTCGTGCGCGATGTCGTGACCGAGCGCGATCAGCGCATCGACCGCGCCGCTCCGCAGGCGATCCAGCACCGCCGCGGCGTCTCCGAAGCCGATGGCGCGGGCGCCGGCCGCGTTCGCCGCCTTCTCTTCCACGACGAGCAGCGCGTCGGACGCGCCGCGCACCACGGCCACGCCGCGCGTCTCCGCGCCGAGCGCCTCGAGCAGACGGCGGAAGGTGAAGAGATCCTCGTTCGTGGCGTGGGGCGAGGCGATGCCGGCGATCACGCCGGCACCCTTGGCGGCGGCGATGCGCGCGAGCCGCCGCGCCGCCTCCTGGATGGCGAAGTCCGTGCTGACCGTCTCCAGCACGCCGTTCTCTCCTCGCACCGACGCGTGCTTGAGCCGATCGCGCGCGCCGATCTCGCGGTAGGAGTCGCGGCCGGCGTCGCAGATCCAGGTGTCGTTCACCGCGTCGTTGCGGCGCGGCAGATAGCGGTAGACCTTGTTGTTCGCGACCGACAGCGAGATGTTGCAGCCTCTCGCGCAGCCCGTGCAGACGCCGGGCACGTCCTGGAGGAACCAGGAGCGGATCTTGAAGCGGAAGTCCCGCGTGGTGAGCGCGCCCACCGGACAGATGTCGGCGACGTTCATCGAATAGTCGTTCTCGAGCGGCGCGCCCGGGAACGTCTCGATCACGGAGCGATCCCCCCGGCCGATCACGGCGAGCTCGCCCGTCTGGGGGATCTCGCGGCAGAAGCGCACGCAGCGCCGGCACAGGATGCAGCGCTCCTGATCGAAGACGATGGTCGGGCCCAGCGCCACGTGCTTCTTGAGCGCCCGCCGCGGCTCGCGCGTGCGCGACTGGGTCACGCCGTACTCGAAGGCGTAATCCTGGAGCTTGCACTCTCCCGCCTGATCGCAGATCGGGCAGTCGAGCGGGTGATTCACGAGCAGCAGCTCCATCACGCCCTCGCGGGCCGTGCGCACCTGCTCGCTCGCGGTTCGGATCACCATCCCGTCCTGCACCGGCGTGTTGCAGGCGATCTGGAGCTTGGGAGCGCCCTCCACCTCCACCTGGCACAGCCGGCACGAGCCGTCGATCGAGAGCTTGGGGTGCCAGCAGTAGTGCGGAATGTCGACGCCGTTCATCAGCAGGCCCGCGTCGTCCAGGGCCTGCAGGATGGTGCGGCCTGCGGGAACCTCGAGCTCGACTCCGTCTACGGTGATGCGCGGCATTACAGCTCGAAGCTCTGGGTGAAAGGGCACTTCTTCTGGCGCACGTGCTCTTCGAAGTCGCCGCGGAAATGGCGCAGCAAGCCCTGCACGGGCCAGGCTGCCGCATCGGCGAAGGCGCAGATCGTGCGACCCTCCATCTTGCCGGCGACGTCGCCGAGGATGTCGAGATCCTCGGCGTGGCCCGCGCCGCGCTCGATGCGGTTGGCGATCTTGTTGAGCCAACCCGTGCCTTCCCGGCACTGCGTGCACTGTCCGCAGGACTCGTCGCGGAAGAAATACGTGATGACGCAGGCGACGCGCACCATGCAGGTGGTCTCGTCCATCACCATGATTCCGCCGGTGCCGAGCATGGTCTTGCGCTCGCGCAAGAACTCGTTCGCCAGGGGCACGTCGAGCTGGCCGGCGGGGAGGATGGGCATGGACATGCCGCCGGGGATCACGCCCTTCACCTTTCGGCCGTCGGGTACGCCGCCTGCGTGCTCGAACACGATCTCGTCGAGGCGCGTGCCGAGCGGGAATTCGTAGAGACCCGGGCGCACGACGTGCCCGGAAACACCGAAGATTGCGTTGCCCGGGCTCTTCTCGGTGCCGATCGAGCGAAACCACTCGGCGCCGTTCTTCACGATGTGGGGAACGTGGCAGAAGGTCTCCACGTTGTTCACGGTGGAGGGCATGCCGAACGCGCCGTACTGGGCGGGAAAGGGCGGCTTCTTGCGCGGCTGTCCCTTCTTGCCCTCCAGCGATTCGAGCAGCCCCGTCTCCTCGCCGCAGATGTACGCGCCCGCGCCGCGCTGCACGACGATGTCGTGGCGAAAGCCGGTCTTCATCACGTTCTTGCCCAGGTAGCCGCGCGCGTAGGCCTCGTCGATGCAGCGCTGCAGCTGCCGCGCGGGAAAGCCGTACTCACCGCGCACGTAGACGAAGGTCTTCTCGGAACCGGTCGCCCAGGCCGCGATCAGGAGGCCCTCGATCAGCTGGTGGCCGCCCCGTTCGAGCAGGATGCGGTCCTTGAAGGAGCCGGGCTCGGACTCGTCGGCGTTGCAGACCAGGTACTTGGGCTTGTCGGTCTCGACCGGCATGAAGGACCACTTCAGGCCCGTCAGAAAGCCCGCGCCGCCGCGGCCCTGAAGCCCCGAACTCTTCACCAGATCGATGACTTCGGCGGGCGTCATCTCCTTCATGGCCTTGCGCGCCGCGCGGTAGCCACCGCGTTTCTCGTAGCCGCCGATCTGCGTGAATTCGTCGTCACCGAAGTGCTCGGTGAGATAGCCCGTGACGTAGGGAATGCTGAGCATTTCGACCGCGTTCAATCCAGCTCGTCGAGAATGCGCTTGGCCTTCTCGAGATCGAGGTCTTCGTGATAGACGTCGCCGACGCGCAGCATCGGAGCGTAGGCGCAGGCGCCGAGACATTCCTCGTGTCCGAGGTGGATCCGGCCATCGGCCGTGTTGCCGTGGTCATCCACCGACAGATACGACTCGAGCGCGCGCAGCAGCTCGCGCGACCCCCGCAGCGAGCACGACAGATTGGTGCAGACATGGACGTGGTGCCGCGGCTGCGGCGTCGCATGAAACATGTTGTAGAAGCTCACCACTTCCATCACGTCGCCGGGGCGAATCTCGAAGATCTCCGCCAGCTCGACGGCCGTCTGGGTGGATACGTGGCCGAGCTCCTCGTGCACGATGTGCAGCGCCGGCAGCAGGGCGCCCCGCTTGACCGGGTATTTCGCGATCTCGGACGCGATGCGAGCTCGGGCATCCTCGGAAATCACCATTCGAGCCCGCCCTTCATCCACTCGTAGGCCAGACCCACCGCCAGGGGAACGGCAAAGACGAACATGGCGCCGTAGCCGAACCAGCCGAGGCTCTCGAAGACGGCGCCCCACGGATAGAAGTACATCGCCTCCACGTCGAAGACGACGAAGAGGATCGCCACCATGTAGAACTTCACGGCGAAGCGCTGATGCGGCGAGACGAGCTGCTTCTCGCCGCACTCGAAGGGATCCTGCTTCTCGTCGAAGACGCGGCGCGGCCCGATCAGCAGATGAATCGCCATCATCGCGGCGATGATCACGAGCCCGGCCACGAGCACGATCAGTACACCCGCGTACTCCCCGATCATGCAGCGCGTCCCTTCTCGCCTTGAGCACCGTGGTCCGCGGCGCGCGGGACGAGCACCCCGGAGTTCGAGCGATGCTTTGTGTTCGTGAGTCGGGCCGCGTGACCGTTGGGCCCGGTGCGTGCGGCGACGGGGAAAGTGTCCGACCCAGCTGGAAAAACCGCGCGGAAGGTAACGGGGGGCCCATGGGGCGTCAAGAAATCGGACGGTGATATGATGCAGCCCGTGGCGATTCCGATTGGCGTCCTCGGAGCCGGCAGCTTCGGCACTTGCCTCGCACTGCTGTGCGCTCGGGAGCACGATGTGGCGCTCTGGGCGCGCAACCCCGAGATCGCAGACGCCATCAACCGCGAGCACCGCAATCCGCAGTATCTGAGTGACGTGGCGCTCCCGCCGCAGGTCCGCGCGACAGCGGATCTTTCCGAGGCGCTGGCGGATCAGGAGCTGGTGATCTGCGCCGTGCCCAGCCACGGTGTGCGCGACGTGATGGGGCGTGCCGCGCGCTTCCTGTCCGAGGAGGCGATCGTGGTCTCCACGGTCAAGGGCATCGAGGTGGGCACCTGGATGCTGATGCACCAGGTCCTCGAGGACGTGCTCGGGGTCGGCCACCAGCCGCGCATGGTGTTTCTCTCCGGCCCCTCCTTCGCCCAGGAGGTCGCTGAGCGCAGGCCAACCGCGGTGACGCTGGCTTGCGCGGTGGAGAGCTACGCCATCTCGGTGCAGGAGTCGATTTCGACCCCATGGTTCCGCTGCTACACGCACACGGACGTGGTGGGCACGGAGGTCGCCGGCGCGCTCAAGAACGTGATCGCGATCGCCGTGGGCATCTGCGACGGATTGGACCTGGGTCAGAACGCGCGCGCGGCGCTGATGACGCGGGGGCTTCGCGAGACCTCGCGGCTGGCGGTGCAGCTGGGCGCCGACCCGATGACCGCGCTCGGGCTCGCCGGCGTGGGCGACCTGATTCTCACCTGCACGGGCGACCTATCCCGCAACCGGCGGGTGGGTCTGGAGCTGGCGCGGGGTCGGGAGCTCGAGGAGATCGTGAGCGGCATGAAGCAGGTGGCCGAGGGCGTGCGCACCACGCGCGCGGCCTGCGCGCTAGCCGAGCTCCACGGGGTGGAGATGCCGATTTGTCAGGGCATTCGAATGCTTCTGGACGGAGAGCTCTCTCCGAAGGATTGCGTGGACTATCTGATGACGCGGCAGCTGCGCAACGAGACCGAATAAGCGAACGCGTTCCCTTGAATTTCCGGGATTCCCCGTTGGAAATCCGATCCCCGACCGTCCATGGGGGCCCGATGCGAGCCGGGGAATCTGTGGTAGAATTGAAATTCATTTTCATCTCATCCGGCTCCTCAGCATGTCCAGCCTCCCTGACGATCCTCTCGCACCGGGCGCACCGGTTCCGCTCGCCCAGCTCGCGCCGGGCAGCCGCGCGGTGATCGCGTCGGTGGATCTCGAGTGTGGAATCGGCCGACGTCTGCTCGACCTCGGCTTCGTACCGGCGACGGTGGTGTCCGTGCTGCGGCGCGCGCCGCTCGGCGACCCGATCTCCTACGAGATACGCGGCACCCGAATCTGTCTGCGCCGCAGCGAAGCCGCGCGCATTCTGGTCCATCCCGACCGGAACGAGGCGGGCGCGTGAGCGAGGCGGTGCTCGGCCTGCCGCCGCTCGGCCCGCTGCGGCTCGGCCTGCTCGGCAGCCCGAACTCGGGCAAGACCACGCTGTTCAACGCACTGACCGGACTGCGCGCGCGCGTGGGCAACTACCCGGGCGTTACGGTGGAACGACGCGAGGGAAGTCTCGTGATCGACGATCGCCCCATGGTGGTGATGGATCTTCCCGGTATCTACAGCCTGGATCCGCTCTCGCCCGACGAGGCGGTGGTGACGCGCGTGCTGGCGGGAGAGCTGGCGGATCGGCCCGACGCGTTGATCGTGGTGGCGGACGCGTGCAGCCTCGAGCGCTCGCTGCTCCTGGTCGCGCAGGTGCTGCGGCGCAATCTGCCGACCTGTCTCGTGCTCACCATGACGGATGAGCTGCACGCCCGGGGTGGGCGGCTCGATCTCCCGCGCCTCGAGCGGGCGCTGGGCGTGCCGGTGTGCGGCGTGGTCGGCCACCGGGGCCTCGGCATGGGCGAGCTGCGCGCGCTGCTCGGCCGCCCCGAAGCGTGGAGTCGGCCGCCGATCCTGCCGCCCGAGGACGCCGTCGAGCGCGCGGCCTGGGCGGATTCGGTGCTGTCGAGCGTCGTCGAGCAGAGGCCCGGGGTGAGCCGCTTCACCGAGGCCGTGGATCGGATCGTCCTGCATCCGGCGCTGGGCATCGCGTTGTTCGCCGTGGTGATGGTGACCTTCTTCCAGCTGATCTTCGCCTGGGCGACGCCCGCCATGGACGCGATCGATGCGGGGCTCGGCAGCGCCGGGCGCGCCGTGCACGGGCTGCTGCCCGCAGGGCTGCTGGCCGACTTCGTGAGCGACGGCCTGTTCGCCGGCTTGGGCGCGGTGCTGATCTTCGTGCCGCAGATCACCCTGCTCTTCGCGCTGCTCTATCTGCTCGAGGACGTGGGCTACATGGCCCGCGCGGCCTTCGTGATCGATCGCGTGATGGGCCGCATCGGCCTCGAAGGGCGCTCCTTCGTGTCGCTGCTCTCGTCCTACGCCTGCGCGGTGCCGGGCATCATGGCGACGCGCACGATTCCATCGCCGCGCAACCGCCTCGTCACCATCCTGGTCGCCCCGCTGATGACCTGCTCGGCGCGGCTCCCGATCTACGCGCTGCTGATCGGCGCCTTCGTGCCGGTCGTGCCCGTGCTGGGTCCGCTCGGCCTGCAGGGCCTGGTGCTGCTCGGCCTGTACGTGCTCGGGGCTGCGTCCGCCCTGGCCGTCGCCGCGCTGCTCAAGCGCACCGTGCTGCCGGGCGAGGGCCTGCCCTTCTACATGGAGCTTCCGCCCTACCGCGTGCCCACCGTGCGGCTCTGGCTCGGACAGATCTGGGGCAGCGTCTCGTCCTTCCTGCGCCGCGCGGGCAGCATCATCCTGCTGGCCAACGTGCTGCTCTGGGCGCTGCTCAACTTCCCGCGCGTCGAGCCGCCGAGCGGCGCCACGCCGGCAGAGGCCAGCCGCTACGCCGTCGAGAAGAGCCTGGCGGGCCGCGCCGGGCACGCCATCGAACCGCTCATCGCGCCGCTCGGCTTCGACTGGAAGATCGGCGCGGGGCTGCTCGGAAGCCTCGCAGCGCGCGAGGTGATCGTCTCGACGCTCGCCCAGATCTACTCGAGCACGGAGGGCGAGCACTCGCTGCGCCGCGCCGTGCGCGAGGACCGCGATCCGCGCACGGGTCGCCTGGTCTTCACGCCCGCGACCGTGGCGGCGCTGCTCGTGTTCTTCGTCTTCGCCCTGCAGTGCCTCTCCACCATCGCCGTGATGCGCCGCGAGACCAACTCCTGGCGCTGGCCCGCGTTCGCGTTCACCTATCTGCTGGTGCTCGCGTACACGGCCAGCTTCGCCACGCAACGCGTCGTCGGAGCGCTTTTCGGGTCCGCCTGAGCGCAAGGGGGTAGACTGCCCGCATGGCTCACCCCGCCCGCTGCACCGCACTCGCGCTGCTCGCCGTCCTGGTCGGCACGGGCTGCGTCGCGCGCGGCGTGCGCCAGGACGTGTTCAAGGAGGGCAGCATCGAGGTCTTTCTGCGCGGCGAGAAACGCTGGACGCGCACGCTCGCGAAGAACTACGAGCATCCGGTGACGATCGCGCCGGTGCGCCTGGCGCACATCCTGTCGCGCATCGACATGCGCGTCAGCGCCAAGAAGGAAGAAGAACGCGTCCCCGCCATTCCGACCGAGATGCTCTTCAGCATCGCAGAGGGGATCTCCGCCGCGCTCGCCGCGGCCGACGAGAACCAGGAAGTGGTGGTGATGGCCGTGCGCCGCTTCAAGCGCTTCAACATCTTCGAGCGCAAATACCTCACCAGCTTCGTCACCTACGCGCGCGACGATCGCCTGTACATCCACATGTCGCGCTCGGAGTGGGAGATCCCGCCGCGGCGGGAAGACAACGTGCCGGAGCCGCGCATCGGCGCTCATCCCATGAAGTTCCGGCTGTACTCCGGGACCGCGATGACGCTCGTGAATCCGCAGACGGTGGCGGTGGAGTGGCGCGATCCGGTGTTCGAAACGCCGACTCGGACGAAGATCCTGCCGAGCGGTGAGGTGGTTCGGAAGACGATCCTCCTGGAGAGCCCGCAAGAGGAGTGGGGCGAGGAGGAGCCGGCCATGCCGGCGCTGCCGGCCGATCTCTCCCCCGAGCAGCTGCGCGACCTGGCCGATCTGGAGGAAGCGCGCCAGCAGGGTCGGATCACCGAGTCCGAGTACCGCGCCGCGCGGCGCAAGATCCTGAACCCGGGCTGAGCGCCGCGCGCCGGTTGACTCGCCCCCGCGGACCGCACTACGTTCCGGTTCCGGATTCGAAAAACCGGGTGATTTCCGGCGCTTGCAGACCCGCGAACTCCGGGATCCGCGTTCGTTTCCCGCCTGCCCGATCGCATCGGGAGGCCGGGGAGCCGGATCCGGCCTCCTGGGACCCGCACCCGAGCTGCTAAGCGCCTCGCCGACGAGAGAGCCATGACGAAGCGCCCCGAGTCCAGCGGCGACTCGACCCGTGCCGTGCACGGTGGCGAGCGCGCACACCAGACCAGCGACGCGGTCACGACGCCCATCCACCAGACCTCCACGTACTGGTTTCCGGACTCCCGGGCGCTGCGCGCCTATCAGGAAGGTCGGCTGCCGCGGGACGAGTACGGGCGCTACAGCAATCCCACCTGGCGGGCCGTGGAGCGCAAGCTGTGCGAGCTCGAAGGCGCCGAGGCCGCCGCGCTCTTCGCCTCCGGCATGTGCGCGTCGACCACGCTCTTCCTGGCGCTGCTGCCGCGCGGCGGCCACCTGATCGTGACCAGCGACTGCTACCGGCGCACGCGCCAGTTCATCGAGCAGTACCTCACGAAGCTCGATGTCGAGACGACGGTGATCCAGCCGAGCGACACCAAGCAGCTGGCCGACGCGATCCGCGAGAACACGCGGCTGTTCTTCACGGAGTCCCCGACCAACCCGTATCTGCGGGTGACCGACGTGCCCGAGACGGTGGCCGTGTGTCACCGCCGCGGCGTCGAGGTGGCGATCGACTCCACGTTCGCGACCCCCGTGAACCACCGGGCGCTCCCCGAAG
>JAOUNA010000148.1 GCA_029881215.1 Myxococcales bacterium
TATCAGGACAACGGCATCAAGTTCTTCTCGAGCGACGGCTTCAAGCTTCCCGACGAGATCGAGGACCGCATCGAGCAGCTGATCCGCTGCGGTGCGCTCGCGGAGCTCTGCGCGCCCGCGGAAGGCATTGGTCGCGCGCGCCGCATCGACGACGTGGCGGGGCGCTATGTGGTCTTCCTCAAGAAGACCTTTCCGCGCGAGCTGTCTCTGGACGGGGTCCGGATCGTTCTCGACTGCGCCAACGGCGCCGGCTACAAGGTGGGCCCCATCGTGCTGCGCGAGCTCGGTGCAGAGGTCTTCGGCCTCGGCGTCGAGCCGAACGGACGCAACATCAACGATGGCTGCGGCTCGCTCTACCCGGAGAAAGTCGCCGCGAAGGTGCGCGAAGTGCGCGCCGACGTCGGGATCGCACTGGATGGCGATGCGGATCGCGCGGTGATGATCGACGAGCACGGCGCGACGATCGACGGGGATGCGCTGCTCGCGCTGTTTGCGGAAGATCTCCAGTCGCAGGACAAGCTGCGCGGCGGCGCGGTGGTGGCCACGGTGATGAGCAATCTCGGTCTGGAGATTGCACTGAAGAAGCGCGGCCTCCGGCTCGTGCGGACCCAGGTCGGCGACCGCTACGTGGTCGAAGCGATGCGCGCCGAGGGCTGCAACCTCGGCGGCGAGCAATCCGGACACATCGTATTCCTCGATCACAACACCACGGGTGATGGACTCATCACGGCGCTCCAGTGCCTTGCGATCATGCGCCGCCGGGATCGCCCGCTGTCCGAGCTGACGGGGAAGTTCGAGCGCTATCCACAGATCCTGATCAGCGTGCCGGTGGCGCGACAGACGCCGATCCAGGAGCTGCCAGACCTCCAGGCGGCGGTGCGACGCGTCGAGCGTGAGCTCGGGGATCAGGGTCGCGTGCTCATCCGCTTCAGCGGAACGGAACCCAAGGCGCGCGTGATGGTCGAGGGCGAGAACGAGCAGAGCGTCTCGCAGTACGCGCGCGATCTCGCCGAGATCCTGCAGCGCTGCCTGGGCGGTAGCTGACGCCATGCGGAGCTTCACCCTGGAGCTCGACGCGCTGGCGTGCCTGCGCGAGGGTGCCGGCGGCGGGGAGGTCGATCTGACCTCTGCCGCGACGCTGGCCCAGCTCGCGGGTGTCGATGCCGTCCGACTCGGCGTGAACCCCGAGCGCTACCCGGTGCGCGAGGAGGATGTGCGCGACGTGCGGCGAGCCGCGCGGCGTTTCGAGCTGCGCATGGTTCCGACGGAAAGCCTGCTCAAGGTGGCGCTCGAGACGCGCCCGGATCGCGTGCTGCTCGCGGCGGATGGCCCCGACCTGCTGCCGTCGGCTGCGCCGCTCGATCTGCGCAGCGTGCACGGCCTGGCACCGATTCTGCGCGCGCTCACCGATGCCGGCATGGCGACCAGCGCGCTGGTGGCGCCCGAGCTCGAGTCGGTCAAAATGGCGCACGGGGAGGGACTCACCGGCGTGGAGTTCTATACCGGCCGCATCGTCGATCTGCCCCAGCGCGAACGGCGCGCCGAATTCGAGAAGCTCGGAGACGCGGTGCGGCTCGCGGCCAAGACGCGTCTCTCGATCGGTCTGGTCGGCAATCTCGGCTATCGCGTCTTGCGGGACGTTCTCGACGCGGCACCCGCCGTGGACCACGTGGTCGTGGGGCGCGCGGCGATCGCGCGGTCCGTGTTGGTGGGGCTCGACCGCGCGCTGCGCGATTTGCGAGCGCTGCTGACATGAGGCGCAGCGTGTGGCCGCTCGTGGACGCCGCGCAGATGCGGGCCCGGGATCACCACACGATCGAGAATCTGCGCGTGCCCGGCGATCTGTTGATGGAGAGCGCCGGTCGCGCCGTCGCGGACGCGGTGCTCGAGCAGCTGGGCCCAGGCGATGCAGTCGTCGTCGTGTGTGGCGCTGGCAACAACGGCGGAGACGGTCTCGTCGCGGCGCGCCACCTGCACCTGGAGGGCGTGCCCGTGCGTGTGGCGCTGCTCGCCGAGCCGAGTCGCTTGCGCGGCGACGCGGCCAGCAATCTGCGCCGCGCGCGCGCGCTCGGGGTACCGATCGATGGGGCGCGCTGGCGCGCGCCGCAGCGCGGCGTGCTGGTGGACGCGATCTTCGGCACGGGATTGTCCCGCCCTGTGACGGGACCCGCCGCGGCGGGCATCCGCCGGATCAACGCCGCGCGCGCATCGCATCCGCATGGGTTGCGGGTGATCGCGGTCGACCTGCCCTCCGGGCTGTGTGCGGACACCGGACAGGTGCTCGGCACCGCGGTGGAAGCGGACGTAACGCTGACGCTCGCGCTTCCCAAGCTCGGACTGACACAGGAACCGGGCCGCTCTCTCGCGGGGCGCATCCGCGTGGCGCGCATCGGCGTTGCCGACACGTGTCCACAGGCCGAGGTGACGGCTGAGCTCTGGACGCGCGCCGGGGTTGCCGCGCGCTTGCCCGCGCGCCCGCGCGGCGGGCACAAGGGCACCTTCGGACACGTCCTGCTCGTGGCCGGCTCGGAA
This sequence comes from Myxococcales bacterium, assembly GCA_029881215.1. Classification (GTDB taxonomy): domain Bacteria; phylum Myxococcota_A; class UBA9160; order UBA9160; family SMWR01; genus JAOUNA01. The sequence continues at coordinate 2,533 of JAOUNA010000148.1, forward strand.
GGCAAGACCGGTGCGGCTGCGCTTGCCGCGGAGGGTGCCGCGCGCATCGGCGCGGGCCTGGTGACCATCGCGTGTCCGGCCGGCTTGAACGACATCCTGGAGATCAAGTGCACCGAGGCGATGACGGCCCCGCTGCCGGACACACCGTCGCGAGGATTGGCTGCGGGAGCGGAGGAGGGCGTGCTGGCGCTCGCCGCGACCCGCGATGCCGTGGGGTTGGGTCCCGGCCTCGGGCGCGACGCCGAGACCCTCGCGCTGGTTCGGGCCGTCGCCAAACGACTCGAGACTCCGCTGGCGCTCGATGCGGACGCTGTCTTTGCGTTCCGCGACGATCCGGCGCTGCTGACGGCGCGGCGCGCCGCCACGGTGCTCACCCCGCATCCAGGAGAGGCGGCGGAGCTGCTGGGCTGCAGCGCGGGCGAAGTGAATCGCGATCGGCCGGCGGCGGCCCGGCGCCTGGCCGAGCGCTCCGGGGCGATCGTTCTGCTCAAGGGTGCCGGCACGATCGCCGCGACGCCCGAGGGTCGGATCGTGGTCAATCCCACCGGCGGACCCAATCTCGCCACGGGCGGCACCGGCGACGTGCTGCTCGGCCTGGTGGCCGGCCTGCTGGCGCAGGGCTGCGACGCCTGGGAAGCCGCGGGCCTGGCCGCCTATGTCCACGGCGCGGCGGCGGACGCGCTGGCGCGCACGACCGGCAGCGCCGGCATCCTGGCGACCGACCTGGCGCGAGCGGTTCCGGGCGTGCTGGCCGCGCTGCGCGCCGAGTCAGCAGCGGTTCACGAAGGCGGCCTTGCGGTTTCGTTCCCCGAGCCCTGACGCCACCCTCGTCGCCGCGGCGCATCTCGGCGAGGCAATCGATGCGGGCGGCCTGGTGCTCGCCCTGCTCGGGGACCTGGGCGCGGGCAAGACGCTCTTCGTCAAGGGGCTCGCGCAGGGGTTGGGCCTCGATCCGGCCAGCGTGACGAGTCCGACCTTCGTGATCGCCAGTGAGTATCGGACACCCACCGGTGTGCGCCTGGCGCACGTCGATCTCTACCGCTTGACGAGCGATGCGGAGCTCGAGGCGACGGGCTTCCTGGATCTGCTCGCCCCCGGTGCGGTGGTGGCCGTGGAGTGGGCCGATCGGCTGCCGGGCGTCCTGCCGAGGGATCGCCTGGAGCTGACGATCCGCCGCGATCCCGCCTGCGCCGACGCGCGGGACTTCGAGGCCGTGGCGTTCGGCGCGACGGCTGCGGGCTGTCTGTCGCGCTGGTGTGCGGCGCTCAGCCGCGAGGACGCCCGTGCGCTGGCGCTCGAGGCGGCTGCCGGGACCTGAGGCGCACCAGTCCGAGAGCGCGTTCCGCAGCTTCCCGGCGCCAGGCGCGGCCGTGCTTGCGCGCGCCAGATCCTGGGCCACCTTTATCGGCCCCGACGGCGTGCGCCCGCGCCTTCTTCGCGGTCCCACGCGGCAGGACTCCCTGCGGTAGGATGCGCGGGCCGGGATCTCGAGAGCGGAACAGGAGGCATGCAAATCCGTGGCGCTCGTCGTGCAGAAATACGGGGGGACCAGCGTCGGCACCCCCGATCGCATCCGCAATGTCGCGCGGCGCGTGGTCGACACGGTGAAGGCGGGCCATCGCGTGGCCGTGGTGGTTTCGGCGATGTCCGGGGAAACGGATGCACTCGTCGCGCTGGCGCACGACATCGGAGGCGAGCACCCCGAGCCCCGCGAGTACGACGTGCTCGTCGCGACGGGCGAGCAGAAGACCATCGCGCTCCTGGCGATGGCGATCCAGCAGCTGGGCCAGCCGGCGCGCTCGTTCACGGGCGCGCAGATGGGCATGCGCACCGATACGGCACACACGCGCGCCCGCATCGAGAGCATCGACCACGAGGTACTCCTCGAGGTGCTCGATCGCGGGATCGTGGCGGTGCTCGCCGGATTTCAGGGCACCGACGAGGCGGGGAACATCACGACGCTCGGCCGCGGCGGCTCCGACACCTCCGCGGTGGCGGTGGCGGCGGCGCTCGGCGCCGATGTCTGCGAGATCTACACCGACGTGGAGGGCGTCTTCACCACGGATCCCAATCTCGTGGCCGCTGCGCGCAAGCTCGATCGGATCTCCTACGATGAGATGATCGAGATGGCGAGCCTCGGAGCCAAGGTGCTGCAAATCCGCTCGGTGCGATTCGCCATGCGCTACCGCGTGCCGCTCCACGTGCGTTCGTCCTTCAAGCTCGACGAAGGGACCTGGGTCGTCCCCGAGGAGGAAATGATGGAAGCCCTGGTCGTCTCCGGCGTGACGTACAACCGGAGCGAGGCGAAGATCCTCGTGCGCGGCGTGCAGGACGTGCCGGGGGTGGCAGCGCGCCTGTTCACGCCGCTCTCGAACGAGGGCATCGTGCTGGACATGATCATCCAGAATCTCTCGCGCGACGGAACCACCGACGTCACGTTCACGGTGCCCCGTCCAGATTACGCGCGCGCGCTCGAGATCACGCGGAACACCGCCGCGGAGATGGGCGCCATCACGGTCGAGGCGGACACGGAGATCGCGAAGGTTTCGATCGTGGGCCTCGGCATGAAGGATCACGCGGGGGTCGCCTCGAAGATGTTTCAGGTGCTGGCAGACGAGGGCATCAATATCCAGTGCATCTCGACCAGTGAGATCAAGGTTTCGGTGGTGATCGCGGAGAAGTACACGGAGCTCGCGGTGCGCGCGCTGCACGCGGCCTTCATCGAGGCGGGCGCAGCGGAGCCGGTGCCCGAGGCGTGAAAGCGACGCGTTCCGGCCCTGCGCCGGGCCGCGCGGCGCGGATTCGCGGGAGCCGCGCCGCATTCGCCGTCGCTTGTGCGATCTACGCGCTGCAGGCCGTTCCGAGCCCGCAGCGCGCGGAGGCGTGTGAGCACCCCGCGGAGCTGCGCGCGCGGGCGGGGCATACGCTGGCCGTGCGCTGTGGCGCGCCGGATGCGGCGCCGCCGCTGCGCGGCCCGGCGCGTCGGTTGTTCGGGCTGCGCGTCGATCCGAATCGGGCCGATCTCCGCACGCTCGAAACCCTCCCCGGTATCGGACCCGCGCGTGCCGCGGCGATCGTTCGGGCGCGCGAAGAGCGTCCGTTCTCCACGCTGGAAGATCTGCTGCGCGTATCCGGCGTGGGCCGGATGACGCTGACGCGCGTCGAGCCGCTGCTGGGCATCGAGCGCGGGCCCGGGGCTCCCCTGCAGGAAAAGCGGTAGCCTGCCGATAGCGGCTCGAAGAGCGGGAGGATCGGGCGTGAAATGGGCTCCGCGTGCAGGGCTCGCGCGCTTGCGAACTTTCTTGCGCAGCGAACTCTGGAGCTTCGAGTCCGAGCGCCGCTCGGAGCTGCGCCTGGTGCGCGTGCTCCAGTTCTGCATCATGGTCGCCAAGGGCTTCGTCCGCGACCGGCTCCTGCTGCGCGCGAGCGCGCTCACCTACTTCACCGTGCTCTCCGTGGTCCCGCTCCTCGCCGTGGCGGCCTCCATCGTCAGTGCAGTCGGTGTCAGCAGTGGCGGCTTCGTCGACTCCGTGGTGAGCACGCTGGCGGCGGGCAGTCCCGAAGCCCAGAAGACCATCCGCGAGCTGATCGCGAGGGCCAATTTCGCCGGATTGGGTTCGCTGAGCGCCGCGATGCTCTTCGTGATGACCGTGCTGGCGATCAGCAACGTGGAGCGTTCGCTCAACGAGATCTGGGGTGTCCGAAAGAGCAGGGGCTGGGGCCGGCGCTTCCCGGACTACCTGGCGGTGCTGACCGTCGGCCCGCTGCTGGGCGGCGCGGCGATCTCCCTGTCGACGACGCTCCAGAGCGAGTGGCTTCTGCAGCGCATGTTGCAGATGCCGGGTTTCGCCGTGCTCTACGAGTTTGGCCTGCGTCAAGTGCCCTGGGTGATGCTGAGCCTGTCGCTGTCGTTCCTCTACTGGTTCCTTCCGAATACCCGGGTGCAGCCCATTTCCGCGCTGCTGGGTGGGGTGCCGGCCGGTGTGCTCACACTCGCGGCGCAGCGGATGTATCTCGACTTCAGCGTGGGCGCGGTGCGCGCAAACGCATTCTTCGGGGGATTTGCGACGCTGCCCCTGCTCTTCCTGTGGATCTACGTCTTCTGGGCGATCGTGTTGTTCGGCGCCGAGATTGCGTTCGCACACCAGAACCTCCACGCCTATCGCCGCCAGGTCCGCGGGCGACCGGCGGGCGCCGCGGAACGCGAGTCCGTCGGCCTGCGCGTGGCGCTCGTCGTGGCGCGCCACTTCCGGGATGGCGCGGCTCCGCTGGATACGGGGGCGCTCTCGGATATCCTGTGCGTACCCGTGCGAACCGTTCGCGAGATCTCCGATCAGTTCGTGAGCGGCGGGATCTTCTCCGTCCGCCTGGATGAGGAGCGGGGAGAGGGGATGCAGCTCGGGCGACCCGCGGAGCGGATCCTGCTCGCGGACATCCTCGCCTCGCTGCGCGGCGAGCGAGAGGTTTCCGGGGGAGGTTCTGCGCTCGGTGCCGTCGTCGACGGGGTGCTCCGGGAGATCGACGAGGGCATCGCCCAGGGCGTTTCGGGCCGCACGCTGGCCGATCTGCTGAATCAGCTGCCGCCGGCGTAGCGCGTTGACCGCCAGAGAGCCCGGCGATAGGGTCGCGCCGAGGACGGCCCGGGAGAAGCGACGATTCGCATCTATCTCGATCACAACGCGACGACACCCGTGCGCCCCGAAGTGGCGGCAGCCATGCAGCGGGTGCTCTGCGATTGCTACGGCAATCCGTCGAGCGTGCACGGCGAGGGCAGCGCGGCCCGCGCGCAGCTGACGCGTGCGCGCGAGGAGGTCGCCTCTCTGCTCGGCGTCGCGCCGGGCGAGGTGATCTTTACCGCCGGAGCGACCGAGTCGAACAACGCGGTGTTGCGATGCGTCGCGGACACGCGCGGCGCAGCGCCTCGACATCTCGTGA